>CANQDR010000027.1 GCA_947593615.1 uncultured Clostridia bacterium | reverse complement strand
TATTTTTCATATCTTTTACGCATAAAAAGACACCGCAGAGGGTTCTGCGGTGTCGTAGTATGTAGAAAAAGTATCTTTCTCTTGGTAATATGCATAAATGTGCAAGGTTTAAGGGGAACCCCCGGCGAGGGTTCCCCTCCGAAAAACAGTCCCCCGGACTGTTTTTCGCCCCTCCTGCGCTTTCTAAATCAATTAGTTTCGCAGCCTTTCAGGCTGCGACGGGGGCGCCGCCCCTCGTCCCCGCCGCCTTTTGTAAAAGGCGGGCGAAAACTTTTAGCTTTTTGCCGTCTTAAAAAATTTTTGCTTAAATTGTGAGAGGCATCACTTAATAATAACCCTTATTCAAAATATGCAAGACCTTTTAACGCATTAAGGAATTTTTTCATATAGTCAAGCGAGGTTACGGGCCATCTGAATCCAAGCCTGTAAAGTATCTGCATTGTAAGAGCATTACTCTTGCCGACATAATAGGTCTTTTTGCCGTGAGCAAAATTTTGATATGCAATAAAGCTCGATAAAATCTTTGCCTTTTCCGGATCTTTCTTTGCCTCGTTTAAAGCCTTTTCATATTCATCGTCTTCTGCCGGATGCGCTTTAAGTCCCACTCTGTCCATTTCTAAATACAAGTCATTCATAATAAGCGAATGGTTATTAAACGGGTGGAATACTACACATTCTTTTGGAGTTTGTGCCAAAAGAAGTATTGCCTTTGCGGTATAGTCAATTGGTGAAAGCTCAAATGGCATATCCATATTCTCATAGGGATAACAGCCTATAATAAATGTTGATTTCAGTCTGCCCATAAAGCTGTTGGTGGTAAAGTTGATCTGATATTCTCCGTCGCTTTCACGCGGTGCAAGGGTTCCGACTCTCATTATCTTTACATTCATGCCATTTGCAGCGTTTTCAAGGATTTCCCTTTCTGCAAGAAATTTGGCATTTGTGTATTTTGAGCTGAGTACCTGACCAAAGTACAGATGATTTTCAGCAAGATTGGTAATATCTCCCGGCTCATCAATATACAGTCCGCCCACACTCATTGTAGAAACATGAACAAGCCTTATTCCTGTATTTTTGCAGAATTCAAGTATATTCTGTACTCCGTGATAGTTTACATCTTCAATATCAGTACCCTTAGAAAAATGCTTTACATTTGCCGCGCAGTTTATTAATGTATCTGCACTAAACGATAAAAGTTTTTCAAAGGATTCTTTTTTTGTAATATCTCCGTCAACTATCTGAATTTTGTCACCGTATTTTTCTGTAATATTCTCTTCAAAGTAATAATAGAAAAGTGACTTTAATCTATTTTCCGCCGAGGCATTTTCTTTTCCTCTGAGCAGACAGCATATTTTGCCGCTGTAATTATTTAAAAGCTCATAGAGAACATGAACTCCCAAAAATCCTGTGGCTCCCGTGAGAATAACATCACCTATTTCTTGCTTTTCTCCGTTGATAAAGCTTTCTACTGTATTTTTTGAAAGAACATTTTCAATTGCGCTGTAGTCGTAGTTTTCAAGATTATCAAAACCGTATTCGCTTTCACCTGAACTGCTTACAAGCTTCGCGAGCGCCCTTGGAGTGGGATATGTGAATACATCTCCGTATGCAATACTGTAATTGAGCTTGCTTGCTTCTATTACTACTCTGGTTACAGTCAGGGAAGTACCTCCTAAATCAAAGAAACTGTCTGTTGCGGATACTTCATCTATGTTTAGAATATCGCTGAATATTTTGCAGAAATTCTTTTCTGTTGCTGTAACAGGCTTTTCAATCGTCTTTTCTGTTTTATCTGTCATTGCAGGCTCGCTTAAAGCCCTGATATTTACCTTGCCGTTTGGTGTGAGCGGGAGTTCGTCAAGCTGGTTGAAGGATGCGGGTATCATATAATCGGTAAGTGATTTCTTTAACTCATTTTTAAGAGTTTCGATATCCATTTTTCTGTCAGCAGTATAATAAGCACAGATATTGTCCTCATTACCAAGTTTTTTGATAACTACAACAGCTGAACGTATTCCTTCAATATTTGTCAGGCATTTTTCAATTTCGCCAAGTTCAATTCTAAGTCCTCTGAGTTTTACCTGGTTATCTTTTCTGCCGAGTATAATTACATCGCCGTCTTCGGTCCACTTTGCATAGTCTCCCGAACGGTAAAATCTTTGTCCCTCGTATTCTATAAATGATTTCTCCGTTTGTTCGGGCAGATTATTATATCCCAAAGCAACGCCTAAACCGCCGATGATAAGCTCACCCATAACGCCCGCAGGAAGCTTGTTGTCGTCAAGGTCAACTATGTATTCCTTGTAATTCAGCAATGGTTTACCTACGGAAATTTCGTCGGTGCAGGTAAGGTCTTTTGCGTTTGAGGAAACCGTAATTTCAGTAGGACCGTAGGTGTTGATGATTTTTGCGTTTGTTTTTTCTCTTAAAACCTGCAACAGTTTATACGGATATTTTTCTCCGCCAGAAAGAATTACCTTGCAATTTTTCATTGCTTGTGCAAATTCAGGAAGCTCCATATAAACTAATAATCTTGACGGTGTGGAGTTAAATGCGTCTACATTATTTTCCTTGAAGAACTGTGCAAGCGACATAGGATTCATTGTCTGATCATCACTTGCAAAAACAAGAGTAAGCCCGTTACATAAAGAACCCATAGTTTCTTTCAGCGATAAGTCAAATGAAATTGTTGTAACCGAACCGTAGCATTTGCAGTTTTCGGTAACGTAGCTTATCGGAAGATTATGTCTGTTGTTTGTAAGAAAGCTTGATATGCCGATGTGCCTGAGCATTACACCCTTTGGTTTTCCTGTCGAGCCTGATGTGTAAATAAGATATGCAAGGTCTTCGGGCGTAATATCGACCTGAGGCTTTTTATCAGAGGCGCCTTTTTCAAGCTCTTCTATATCAACTGTTTTGTTATAACGTGTCAAAAGCTCTCCAAAAGTTATAACAAGGTCTGCGCCGCTGTCCTCAATTATGTTTTCAATGCGCTCCTGAGGATATTCAGGGCAGGTTGGGATAAACGCTCCGCCCGCCTTAAGGATACCAAATATAGAAGTAAAGAATTTTGAAGTTCTTTTAAGCAGAATAACCACTCTGCTGCCCTTTTTAACTCCTTTTGCAATAAGATTATTGGCAACTGTGTTTGCTCTTTTTTCAAGCTGCGAATATGTGTATTTACCGTCGCAGGCGATAAGAGCTGTTTTATCAGGATGTAAAGCGACCTGCTTTTCAAAAAGCTCATGTAAAAGCTTTATTTCAGGTTCTTTAATTTCTGTTTGCGAAAAGTTCTCAATTATTTCTGCGGTCTGTTCATTAAGCATGGAAAGCTTACGAACTTTCTGCTCGGGGCAGGATATGATATTTTCAGTTACAACTGCTATGGCATTTGCAAAGGATTTCATCAGACCTTTGCTGTATACAGCGTCGTTGTATAAAACATCGATACACTCCTGTCCGTTGTTCTTTTCGATATAGACGCCTGTCTTAAATTTTACTTTTCTTTCGCCTATAAAATCATTTTCTATTCTTTCATTGTTTATGTAAAAATCGTTTGATACTCCAATCTGATAAGCATACATTATGCTGGGAGCATAGTTGAATTTATGGCAAACATCTGCATAAGGATAAATTTCATTTGAAATTGAATTTACAAGAAGCTCCTTTGCACGGTTTACAAGTTCAATAGCAGATATATCATCAATTTCAAGGCCTAAAGGCAATGTTTTTACAAACATACCGAAGCAGTTTCTCAGCCTTATATCGGAACGGCCGTTGCTGATTGTGTTGATATATGCGTTTCGGCTGTTTGTAAACCTTGAAACTGCATACATTACCGACGCAAGGAACAGATGTGCAGGCGTTACGCCGTTATCAGTACAAAATTCAGATATTTTTTTCATATCGAAAGGTACCGATACCATTGCAGGATTTCCGTTCTCGGGCAAGCCTCCTAAATCAGGAGTGATTTCATCAGCACCTTCGCATTGCGAAAGCATATCGGAAATATACTTTTCGGCTTCTTTAAACTCTTCACTTGATCTGTTTTTGATTTCATCATTTACATAATCAAAGTAATTATATGTTTCGGCCTCAATTTCTCTGCCCTCATAACAATCTTTGACCTCATCCATTAATAGGCTCAATGAACCGCCGTCAAAAATAATATGGTGAAAATCAGAGAAAAGATAAATTCTTCTTTCTGTTTTAACTATTTCAATTTTGAAAAGCTGTGAATTCATTAAATTATAAGGCTTTATAAAACTTTTTTTATAATTTTCAAGCTCTTGTTCGCTTATTTTCCGTATAGGAACACTGAAGTCTTCAGCGCATTGCTTAATTTGTACTATATCATCATTTTTAATACCGAAACGAGTGAAAATATATGGATGGGCATAAATTACCTTTTGTACGGATTTTGCTAACTTTTCAGTATCAAAGGAAGCGGGAAACGCGTAGAAAACCGGTATATTATAGAAAGTGTCATCGGGATTTTTCATACATTCAGAATATACCCCGTACTGAGTATATGATAGCGGAGCGTAATCTTTTTCTTCTTTTTTCGCAGAAGTTTCTTTTGTATTTTCTATTTCAGATGAAGTATCTTTTGTGCGTTCTCTTTCTGAAAATAAATAATCAATAATATCCGATTCAAGAGATAATACGGAACATCCTTTCATCAATTTTTTGATGTCCGCATTATAACCGAAAGTCTTATTAATCTCAACGGCAAGCTTGATTATTGATAAAGAAGTTACACCCGCATGCATAAGATCATCGGTAATATCAATATCTTTTGTTCCTGTTATACCTGAAATAATATCAATAATTTTTGTTTCAAGAGAATTAAGAGGTCTGACGTTTTTTTCAGCAGATTTTTTAACGGCTTCTATTTTGATTTCAGGGAGCTTCCGTTTATCTACTTTGCCGTTTACGTTCAGCGGAATACTGTCAATCTGCATTATAGCCTCGGGTACCATAAACGGCGGTTTTTTGTCGGCGATAAAACTTTTGAGTTTATCAGTATCCACTTTTTTGTCAGATACTATGTATGCGACAATGCTCTTTCCGCCGCTCGGTGCATCCTTTGCAACAACAGTTGCGTCCTTGATGCCGTCGTAATCTCTTATTGCTAATTCAACCTCGGTTAATTCTATGCGATAACCCCGGATTTTCACCATTCCGTCGCGTCTGCCGACATAGGAGAGATTACCGTTATTCATAAATTTAACAATATCACCTGTATGATAGAGCACTTTATGTTTTTCATCGCTTTCAAACGGGTTTTCAACATATGTTTCAGCCGTTTTGTCGGGTCGGTTGAGATATCCGCGAGATACAAGAGGACCTGAAATGCACAGCTCGCCTACCGCTCCGACAGGCAAACGTTTAAGCTGTTTGTCAACAATATACATATGAGCGTTGTTGACAGGTTTTCCTATAGGAAACGGGTCATAATATTTATCTACAAAAAAGGCAGTAGAAATAATGGTACACTCGGTAGGACCGTAAACGTTGTAAAATTTAACTCCCTTGACAGGCTCAAAGGGTAACAACGTTTCTCCGCCTGTACTGATAATCTTAGGCGCAATGTTGTCTATTGAGGTCATAAACGCTCTGCCGACTTGAGTTGTCATAAATAAATTTGTTATACCGTTTTCCCTGCAGTAATCATTTATCCACACTAAATTAAGTCGATTTTCTTCGGGAATTATATACTCGGTTCCGCCGAAGGATAAATAAGGATAAATGTCCATCATATGAGCGTCAAAACCGTAGCTTGCATATGCGGCTGATGAGCTTTCTTCGGTAATTTCATTGATTTTATGAGACCAGTGAATAAAGTTTGTCAGGTTGCCGTGTGTGAGCATACATCCCTTTGGTGTTCCTGTTGAACCGGAGGTGTAGAGAAGAACGAATAAATCTTTGGGAGCAGGATTTGGCAGGGGAGTGCTGCAAACAGGCAAGTCTGCAATATCACTTATTTTTAAAATATTTCCCTTGAAATTAGGCACGAGCGGAAGAAGCTTATCATCTGCGATAAGCATATCTGCGTTTGCATCTTTTATCATAAACTGCAATCTTTCCGTAGGGTGAGTGGGGTCAAGAGGCTCATATGCCGCACCGGATTTCAACACGCCTATTGCACAGATTGTCATATATTCACAGCGCTCTACTAAAACAGGGATTGCGTCTTCTGTACCATACCCCTTATCACGAAGATATTTTGCTATTTTATCTGTAATTTCATCAAGCTCTCTGTAGGTGTAGCGATTATCCTTGAATACAAGTGCAGTTTTGTCAGGACGAAGTTTAGCCTGCTCACGAAATAAATCTATAAATGTTTTTGTGTCATCATACGGTACATAGGTATTGTTAAATGAATCAAGCAGATCAAGCTGGTTTTCACTTAAAATATCAACCTCTGAAAATTCATCCTTGTGTGTGAATTCGCACAGAGCTTTTTCAAATGTTTCAAGTATGCCGATAATAAATGCTTCACTGTACTTGCCGCCATTATATTCACATTCGATTGCAAATTTTCCTTCCTGGCGGTAAAGAATAAAGTTCATTTCCGCTTTTAATGCATTCATAAAATGAAGCACAATGTATGTGTCCTGTCCGCAGACAGAAACAGGCTGTGTATTTGAAATATCTCCTTGATATGCAAAGTAAATCTGTGGATTTATATCCAACTCAGCACAGATATCCGCATAGGAGAACAGATCGTGATTTCGGCTTTCTGTTATCTGTTTATCAATTTCTCTGATATAGTCAATAATTCTGTTGCCGTTTGCACTGCAAATTACAGGAAAGGTTTTAACAAACATACCTACAGCGTCAGCATTCTGATTGCTGCGCCCGTTGTACACAGTGGAAAATACGCTGTTTTTCGTACCTGTATATTTAGAAAGGACGTAGCCGAAAGCCGCATAAAATAATGCGCTCGTTTTAATCCGATTTTTATGTGAGAATGTGCGTATGTCATCCGGAGTTCTGTGTTTTAGCACATATTTTATGCTGTTTGCCGATGATTTGTCTGAATCAATATCCGGAAGAGGAAGCAAGTCCTGTTCGGCTTCGGCAAGCAGATTTTCATAATAACGGCGTCCTTCCTCAAATTCCTGTGAATTAATACGGTTTTGCTCTTCAATAGCGAAATCAATTGCAGAATATTTCTCAGGGTTCAATCTTTCTCCCTGAAACGCATTATTAAGTTCACGCATAAAGATACCGCATGAGGTGCCGTCAAATACAATGTGGTGAACATCAAAAAGGATTTCAACATTATCGGGACGATCGAATATATATGCCCTCATACAGGGACCTGTTGAAAGATCAAACGGCTTTATATACGGGGTAATATCTTGGTTATCAGTATTAATAATTTCAACGTCTATCGGACTGGAAGAAATTTGTCTCCACACTTTGCCGCTTTCGTCTGTAACAAAACAGCTGTTTAAATTCTGATGATTACGTATAACCTTTAATAATGACGACTTAAGGGATTCAACATTAATAGGTTTTTTCAATTTTACGGTGTATGGCAGATTATATGCCAGTCCCTGTGGGTCTGATACAAAGCAGAGATACATACCGTACTCTGTTTTTGAAAGCGGATATTGTTTTGTATTCATTTATTAAAAACCCCTTTCGAATACTTTAATGTATTTTATATATTAAAACATATGTAAAAATTAAATTATAACTTTGATTTCATTCATACCAAGAATACGCGTACAATCAAAACTTTTGTATGTACTGACTTGTGTTATAAGATTATCACCGCCAAGCTCATTACCGTTACTGCGGATAAAAACAATATATTTACTATCCTCATGTATAATTCTTAAGTCCACATCAACAGGTTTGTTTTTTCTTGAGCCTGCTGATATGATATAAGAAAAAATATTCTTTACGGTCAAAATAATCAGCAGCTTTGTTTCATTATCAGATACACTCAGATTTTCAGTCATATATGCTTCAACAATATCCTCTGAAAATTGTGAATTTACAGAAAATGACATTATTTCATAATTATTACTGTCTTCCAGTAAGTAAAAGTTCTTATACCTGCCTTTTGATTTTTTCATAATTACAAGTATCATAATAGCTATAACAAGAAGTGTTCCGTACTGCGCGGCTATAAAAGCTATCCAGATGCCTGTAATTCCAAACAGTATTCCCAAAAAATAAGCACTTGGAATTATAATGACAATTCCGTTTACAATGGAAATTGTAAGAGAAATGATTTTTTTATTTGTTGCCATATAGTAGTACATCATCAAAAATGAAAGTGCAAGTCCATGAAATGACAAAGAACTTATCATCAAAGCCGGTACGACAACCGACATTTCTGAGGCTGTATTTACTCCGAATATATAAGCGACCGTTTCCGGAGTACATTCAATGATAACAACAATAACAGAAGACGCTATCATGAGAATTAAAATCGCTTTTTTAAGAGCATATTTTATGCCGCTAAAGTCCTTTTCTCCAAGCAGTACACTTACTATTGGTATCATGGTCTGAGATGCACCTGTTACAAATGCAGATATAAATATCTGGCTCATTGTCACAATAGACATTGCCACCATACCGTTTGTACCAGCATGGTTTTGTATAATACTGTTTAAAAAGAACATTCTTACAGTTATCAAAAGTGTTCCCAAAGCACCGGAAAGTCCGGTTGTAAATACCTGCGCAAATTTTAATAAAAACTCTTTAGGATTACGAAAAATTGTAAAATCAAAATGAAGAGTATTATTTTTGTATTTAAAGTGAGTAAGCATAATTGCAGAAGCAATCACATTTCCAATTACAGTTGCAATCGATGAACCTATAATACCCATTTTAAAGGGTCCCATTAAAACAATGTCCATTACAAGGTTGATTGCATTGGAAATTATAATAAGGTTAGACGCAAATGTGGGTCTGCCGTCGCTTCTTATACAATGCACCGCACTCGGAAGCAGCAATGAAAACGGAGTGCCTATTATAAACGGAACATAATACAGTAAAAGCTGTTCCTTTAGTTCGGGAATATACGTTAAGGCCGATGCAATATTATCTATAAATAAAAGTTGTGCCGCCATAAGTATAACACATAAAATTATCAGCAATATTAAAGCTGCCGTAAACGTTTTATCGGCGGTTGCTTTATCGTTTTTTCCTTTTGAATATGAGATGATTGTTGACGCTCCCAAACCAAAGAGAATAGTTATTGAAAAGTATAGCTGTGTTATCGGCGACAGCAGATTTATTGCAGCCATTGCAACACTGCCGACCATTTGACCTACAAGTACCGAGTCGACCATAATTGCAATATTATTTGCCATTGCGGTAAGTACAGTCGGTAAAAAGTATTCAAGATACTTTTTATTTATTATGTTTCCGTTTCGTTTTAGAGTATTTTGTGTCATAGTTTAATCCATTTTATATCAGTATATTTATTATATGAGTTATGCGTAAAAAATTTAATCCTGACTTTCGTCTGTTTTTGATCTTTCTTGAACTTTTACTACCAATGCTGTAATATCGTCAGACTGACTGGCTCCTTTTGAAAATTCTTCAATACTGCTTCTTATCGTTTTAAGCTGGGTATTTGTGCCTTCAGCAAGCGGATTTAAAGATTTGCAAAGCTTCTCAAGTCTGTCATTTCCAAAGAAGTTATTGTCCTTATCTTCAGCTTCGTTTACACCGTCGGTATAAAGAAAAATCTGAAAATTGTCGTGTATGTCTATGCTGTTAATCCTGTATTCAACATCGGGAAATAATCCCAGTACAAGATCCGGTTTTGTTTTGAGCCATTGGGAATTATTGCCGTTCCAGATAATAGGATAATTATGTCCTGCATTTGCAAACTCGAAGACTTTTCTTTTTAAATCTATAATTCCCACAAACATTGTTACAAACATACTTTCACTATTTGTTTCACATAAAAAATTATTGACATTATATAATATTTTTTCAGGTGAAAGATTTCTGTTACATTTTACAAGTATGCTTGATACCACCATAAACATGGCAGCAGGAAGTCCCTTTGAAGAAACATCTGCTATGCAGATAAGCAGTCTGTCATCGTCAAGCTTTATGTAATCATAGAAATCGCCCCCGAGTGTTTTTGCAGGCTTTATGTATGCCGATAAAGAAAATTTATTATCATTAAGCGGTTTTGGCAGGATTCCAGACAGTATATTTGCCGCCATATTCATTGTAAGTTTTATATTCTGTTCACGCTTGACCTGTTCTTCAACTGTTTTTATATAACCTATAATATCTGATGCCATTTTATTATAAGATTTTGTTAATATAGAAATTTCATCACATACATTATTTAATTTAGGCAATTCCGTATGTAACCCGTTTTCAACAAATTTACTTGCGGTGTCAGCTATTTCTATTATAGACCGTGTTATTCTTTTTTCTATCCAATTCAGAAGAATAATAAGTAATAGAATAAATAAAAAGCCGCATATGTTTACTTGCCTGAAAATATTGACAAGCAAATTATTCAAATGATTTTTTATATTTGTAAAATTGTTAATGTAATTAAAAGTATCATATGAAAGTATCAATGTAAAAATACTTGTGCTGAAAGTAATAAATACAAAAAATACCGCTATTATCTGAGATTGAAGTCCTGCGGTTCTTTTAAATGCAGTTTGCTGTTTCAATTCTTTTTTTCTGCTTCTTCTCATTGGAAGGATAGCGAGAACAGTTGTGAATGATATAATAACGGAATCTAAAACATCTTCTGTCAATGATCTGTTTCCATCAGCTTCTGAAAACAGAAGTCTTAATATAACAGTAATAATTATAATAAAACACATTATATAATCAGGCAAATATCTTTTATGATTATAACTGTAATTATACATATTATAGGGAATATGTATATATTGGGGGAATAATCTGTATGCTACAAGAAAAGCAGTTGTTCCCCAGAAAATGGCAAAGTAAGTATCATAAAGAATAACGGGTGTGAAAAAAACATTAAATTTACACATCCCTAAAATATCGAACGAAGAAGATAATACTGACATTGAAGCCACAGTTGAAAAAACGGTTATTAATATGTATTTTATCAGAGTAGTGTTTGAAGTAACATACTGAAACTTATGATTTTCAACGGGCAATAAAGTATGCCATAATCGGTAGGGAAGCCAAGCGAAAAGGAAATTAGCCCAAAATCCATATATATCAGCAACGCTTAAATTATTGTAAAAATCCGATAATAAATTTCCGACCGCACAACCTAAAGCTCCTGCCGGACCGAAGAACATTCCGGCGAATACCGAAAAGAAGCCTGAAATCCTAAATTCTCCATAATCCTTAAACAGGGGAACAGTCATGGACAATATGTTTAAGCCGGCGAGTATCAAAGCGCAAATGATAAAACCGATAATTTGTCCCTTTAATTTAACATTTTTTATTTTCATTTATTATTCTCCAGTATAGTCTCAAATGAAAAAATGTTTTTTTCGTTTATGTATTTGTATTGTAGATTTTTCATTGTTTTTTTAATAAGGTCAATGCCAAGTCCGCCGGGTATAAAATTATCAATATTATTTTTTGCATTTATTTCGCTTTTAAATTCAACTGGATTAAACGGTTTTCCACCATCAGTAAAAATAATCTTAATGCGATTTTCATCTAATGCGATAATCTCAAAATCAACATATCCGTCCTGTCCGTCGTAGGCATAACTTGCAATATTAATAAAAGCTTCCTCAATAGACATATAAAGTAAATTAAAATTGCAGTTGGACGGAAATTCGGATTTTAAATATTCTCTGCAAGCAGATAAAAGTTTATTGAAATCTTCTTTATTTGCCGTAAGCCGTATTCTCATTGAAAATAACCTTCTTAATAAAAAGCAAATTATTTATAATTATAACATAATTTACTTGTTTTTGCAACAAATATCGATATTTTATTTCTAAATTTTTAGACAAAAAGCCGATTTTAAAGTTGACAATTTCTAAATCTTGTATTAAAATATAGATTATTAAAACCATTTTATATGGAGGGTATACTATGAATATAAAAACTGAAAAAGAAAATAATACGTTAATTATAAATATAGATGAAAGACTTGATACCTTTACTGCTCCTGAACTTGAAGCTGAAATAAAGGCACAATCTGAAAATTGTGATAAGATTGTGCTTGATGTATCTAATCTTGAATATATTTCATCGGCAGGTTTGAGAACGCTTGTTTTTGCTCACAAGATTATGTCAGAAAAATCCGGATTTGTAATCAAATCTCCTAATGAAAGTGTTATGGATATTTTAAATATTACTAATCTTTCATCTGTTTTAAATATTGAACAGTAATTTCATATTCAGTAATTATTTCTGTTATTTAATATTTCTAATAAAAATTTAATTGTCGTTATTAATCGCAAAGTTATAAGGCTCCAATTTTGATAATATATCAAATATCAAAATTGGAGCCTTTTCTTTAATATGAATTTATTTTATATTACTTATTTAGAATTGCTTTTATTTGTCATCGGTCGTTATCGCTTTTTTACATCGAACCGTCACCCGCGCCTGTCCGCTGATGGTGCAGGTAAAAAGGGTGAGGTCCCAATTGCCGCTTTGCATTTCACTTATAGCTGTCCCGGACAGCGTTTCAATTTGTGAAACCTCGTATGAGAAAAGGTTTCCATCCATGTCCGTGAAAATCACCGTATCGCCCGGCGAGAGATTTTTCAGCCGCCCAAAATGGGAAGCATAATTATGTGCGCATATCACAAGGTTATTTAAATAAGCCGTACCGGAATACCTACATGGAGAAATTTTCATACGCTCGTAGTCCCAAGTTTCCATAACAGGAAGCTCCAACTCCAGCGACGGGACAGATAGAACCCCGATATACCGATAACCATCAATTTCCACTGTCGGCATATCACGGGTCGGATCTAGCAGATAATCGGGAATGGCTGCACTGTCATCGGGAGTTTCCGGTGAAAGCTGTTCTATCACACTGTCAACGGCGGTCTGCGCGCGGTGATCGTCCCAAATGTTGTAACCGACTAAGGTCAATGCCGCAACGATCAGAAAAATACCTATGCCGATGAGCACGGCGCCTGTTTTGCGGCTACCCATCCAATTCATCTTTTTTGCGAAGTATCAGGAAAATTCCTATGAACATAGCAAGCGCACCTGTAACAACCAGCACAGGTACAGGCCACCACAACAGTCCAGTTTGCGGCAGCGTGGAATCTCCGCCACGAATTGCACTGTTACCAGTTTGTGCAGATGGTGTGTTTGGCACTGAGGGAGTCAAAATGGCGTCAAGAGTGTTGGTAACGGTAAAGGTGACGCCCTGCTGCTCGATTTGTACGGTATAATTTTTCGGAACTTCCTTTTCTGTCAGCTTCCAGTCATGTGCGGCGTCAAGGTTTTCCCATGTGTACCGCCAATTATTGGCGGCATTCAGAATTTGTTCCTCGTACACCTTTCCGTCACACAATAGCTGTACTGCGATTTCCTGCGGTCGGCTCTGTTCGTCTCCGTTATCTTCCCAAATTTTAAGAGCCCGCCGCTCAAGCGGCTCAGCGGTCACTTGCCGGTAATCGTATTTTGGTTCGGTAAATACATCTCTGTCAACCGTTCTGTCGCTATTAGTACAGGGAACAGTAACTATCGTTGGCTGGGGAATTAAAAGCAGATCACCATATTGGGTTGCTGCACCTATTATCAGATACAATCCGTCCGTAAGTCCGTCGAAGCGTACGCTGCCGGATGCGTCAGTTTTACCGGATGCAAGCGCAGGAACAGCGTCCCTTGCGATATATGCCGCCAGCGTTGAGGACAGAGTTTTCCATTCCTCACTGCCTGAATCCTCAGGAATTCTAATCTGATAGTCGGAAAATGGAGAAACTAATGTGTAAGAGCTGCCGTCCCAATTGGCAGCTTTGTATATTTGAAAAGATGTTTGCTCTACCGGCTTACTGTCGTGTTTAAACAAAACAGTTATAGAATCGGATTCAGCCGCCGAGATCGGCAGAACGGCGGTCATAAAGAGCAAAATGCAAAGCAAAATCGGTAAAATATGTTTTTTCATATTTGAATACTCCTCCTTGCAGGGTGGGTTAATGAATATCAGATAGGTTTTTCTTCTTTTTTCTTTTTCGTATCAACACGACAGCAAACACAATCGCGGCAAATACAATAAACGGCAGAATAACAAATTGCCAATTCCAAGTGGAAACGGACGCCTGTTCTACCGATGTCGTGCCCTTTTCCTCAGGCTTTTCAATACGGCGGCCGGTGATTACCAACCGATGGGTATTCACACCGTAGGGGGTGCAGGTCATCAGCGTACACAATTCCTGCCCTTCCTCAATGCACAGATTTTTGAGCGTATCAGGCAGTACCCGTTCCATTTTTTCCACCCGATAAGTTAGGGTTTCGTTCAGCACATGCAAGGTGAAAGTATCACCGATTTTCATTTGATCCAAATCTGTAAACAGTCGGGCATAGGGCAGTCCGCTGTGTCCTGACAGTACAGTGTGAACACTTTCACCTGTAACCGGCAGACTGGAGGCTTCTAAATGCCCCACACCGGTTTGCAAAACGCTTTCTTCCGTACCGTGATAGACTGCAAGATAGATATGCGGCTTTTGGATTTCAATATATCCGATAATTCCGGTACCGGTCACATCCAGCAGACTTTCATAAATTTTGCGCCGTTCGGCGGTCAGTTCGCCGATATGGGGTGATTTCTCGAACAATTCCTTGTTATAGGTCCTTGCCGCCTCAAGCATTTCCGCATAGTCGTTTTGGCTCAGCGCCTGTACGCTGCGCTGATATTCGCTGATAGCATCGTTGTTGACAGCATTGTTAATTTTATCAGCCACAGTGGGGTAGAGCAGCAAAGCGAGTCCGACCAGCATCAGCAAAATCACAATCATTTTGGAAGCAATTTTTGAGTGCCTTTTCTTCTTTTTGATGCTTTCTTGTTGTTTCATTATGACCTCCGACCTGTGTCACTTCTGCCGCTTTACGCTTTTTCTGCGCCGAATCACAAACAGCAGGGCAATTATAAGCACTACAGGCAGAGAGGCGAGAGACACCAACAGCACAAGCGGCATAGATATTGGAATTTCATAATTTGCCGAATCAGCTGTATCTGTGCTGTCAGATTTTGGTGTTTCAATTCTTACTCCGCGTACCAGCAGACGATGAGTGTTTACACCGTAGGGCGTACAGGTCATCAAGGTGCAGATATCTTTTCCTGACTCAATACGCAGATTGCCCGCTTCTTCCGGCAGAACCTTGGTAATTGATTCCACCTGATAGGTCAATGTATCGCCGAGAATATGCAAAGCAAAGGTATCGCCTGTTTCCAGTTGGTCAATGTTGCTGAACAGCTTTGCTGATGGCAGGCCGCTGTGCCCCGAAAGGAGGGTATGTACGCTTTTACCGCCCACCGGCAGTGAAGAACCTTCCAAATGCCCTATGCCGCTGTGCAGGACGCTTTCGTCAGTGCCGTGGTAAATCGGCAGATATACGCTGATTTTTTCAATTTCTACATATCCCATCATGCCGTTATCAAAGGGATTGAGCAGACTGTTATATTGTTCTCTCTGTGCAGGCTTCAGCTCCTCCATACGGTTGGTGCGTTTAAAAAGCTCCGTGTTGTAGGCGTGTGCCGCATTCAAAAGATCGCGTCGGTCGGTATCGTCAAGACCCGCGATTTCTCGTTGGTAATCCTCTATTGATTTTTTGTATTCGAGGGAATTAATGTAATCCGCTGCTGTCGGATACAGCAGCAGGGAAAGTCCTATGAGTAAAATCAGCGTGACAATCACGGTGGAAACCCAATTGTGTTTTTTGGGTTTCTTTTTCATTTTTGTCTGCTTTTCCATAAGACGCTCCCTGCCGACGTATCCGTGGCGGCAGGTCATTTCTTTGCCGCCACGAATTATATGGGCATATATAATGCTTGATTTTAGTTATATGTTTTCTTCTTTTTTATTGCGCTTCTTTGCGGAAACCACAATGTAGATTACCGCGCCTGCAATCAGTAAGCCGCCGAGAATATAGAACAGAATGATTCCCATACCGCCGGTGAAAGGCAGGAAAGGTGCTTTAATGTTTGTAAGGGTTTCAGGCAGCAGTCCAGAGGAGAATACAGCGCCCGGCGAAGTCTCGCCTGCATTAGTTGAGGTGGCGGTATAAGTCTGGAATTTGCCGATCATTGGCACGTAAATAACCGACTCAAGTTTACCCGATTCAGCAAATGTGGCTCTGATTTGAAACCAGAAAGGATCCATTGTGTTATAGCCATCAGGCGTAATTATCTCGGTCAGGGTGTATTTTCCCTCGTCAAGACCGGTGACATTCGGAATCTTACCTTTTTCCTTGGAGGTAAGCAGATAACTTTCCAAAGCCTTTGCTTTATCATCAAGAGTATTTTTCGTTGCGGCTTTCTCATCATTGTTTGCCGCCTTATTGTAAGCTTCTTTAGCCGTGTTGTATTGGCTGATGAGATCATCAACGGTGCTTGCATCTACCCAATTGACCAAACGGCGGATAGCGTTTCCTTCACTATCAGTCGCATCTTCAAATTGGGCATATTTTTCTTGGCTGTTTTTCAGGGTGAAGCCTGCACCCGGAAGTCCCTCGTCATCATGAGCCGCATCCGAACCGACTTTTACCAAATCAAGACCGAAAGCGTACACATATACCCTCTTATCCTCGGTTTTGCCCTTGTCATTGGTGTTAGGGTCGTTGGAATAGGTAAGGTTGACATCATTGGGGTTGCCCACGCTTCCGATAACCGCGTTTTCATTTACAACTGCGTCATAGGTAACGTAGATTTTGGCAGATTCATCAAGTACAATTTTCCCGCTTGCGGGTTCTTCTAAGGGATTCCTCGTGGTAAAGGATAAACCGCTTTCTTTTCGTAAATTTTCAAAGGTAACAGTAATTAAGGTATCTGCGGCCGGTACTTCATCGGTGTTTGCGCTTGCTGGGGTCACCGTGTACTCGGAGGAGGCGATAGTATAGGTAACATCGCCTTGCAGCACTGTTACTACCATATTGCCGGCATAAGTAAGTCCTTTTGAAAGCGTATCAGTGAAGATGTATTCATAAGTATTAAAGTCCATAAAGTTCTTTGAGAGATCACCAGTAAGTTCAAAGGTCACGGTATCGCTTATTCCCGCAACGTCGCCCTTTAGAAGGTCATCGCCGCTTACAATGTTTTTATCCACCGTGGGAGCAGAGGCTTTAAGGTCAATTTCCTGATTGCCCAAAACTGCGAGGATATATTCAGAAACGGCATCGGCAATATTGTGGTCGCCTTCTTCAACAATAAGGTAGTAGCCGGGGTTATTCACTTGAATGATGGATTGCTGTTTTATCGCTTCAAGTGATTTTGTTTCTTCAGTAACGATAGACTTTGCGGCGCTTGACGTCAAAAAGCCCGATGAGTCTTCTTTGCCGCTGCCCTTTACAACGAATTTAGAGAATTTCTGTAAAAATGCGTTGGATTTTCCTACCAGAAGCTCGGCGAGTTGTGCCGCGCTGTCTATGTTTGCAAACACATTGGCATTTTCTTTATATGCGTCGAAAAATTCGGACCAGTTCTCATTGTCGGTATCGTAGCTCAAAGCTTTCAGAGCAGACAGCAGATTTGAGCCGTTAACGCCGTCACCCCACTCTATATCAGCTAAGGTGTAGTTGTTCCAGTTAGAGGCGTTCCAATCATTTTCGGTTACATTCTTATGTTCTGTGTCATCTTCTTGGTAAGGCGTGCCTTTAAAGAGCTGATAAGCCGCAAACTGATTATCTGTCATTTTGGGCAGACCTTTGTTGTTTCTGATAGTGATGGTGAGGAGGTTATCGCCGGAGGCGGCGAAGACGGGTACAGCCGCCGTAAATGCCAGCATCAATACCAAAGCAAAGGCGAGCAGCCGATTAAAAGAGGATTTGATCATTTTCATTAAACTAATTTCCTTTCATTGCTATAATTTTTTATAACATATTTTATATTTTTAAGAAAACAACGGATTTCACGAGTGACTTCGTCGTTTTCTGTATATCAGATAAATCGTGGGCGACAGAAGCAGAAGCAACGCGCCGAGGATGCTCCACAGCAGCCAGCCTAAGCCTCCCGCAAATGGAACGGCTAAGGCGCGGACGTTTATGAAAGTCAAATAAACGCTTGACAATAGGGCGTCAATGGTGCCGGAAACACTTTGTTTGTCAGTATTCAAGGTCAGTTTGTTTCCAAAAGAATCTTCCACTCTTTGCAGATGATAGTCGTCCTGATTTCCCTCGGTCACTGTGTAGGATGTTCCTGTGGGAATGCCGATGACGGTGATTTTTTCGCCGTGCCGCAGCTTGAACGTTCCTGTGAGCGTTCCGTCCGCGTTCGGTTCTGACCAAGTGACGGTAATCGTCTGTCCTCCTGCGTTTCCATCGGCAGTTGTAGAAATGACAGTCAGATCTTCTATTTTCAACTGTTCACCGTCAGGCGGAGCAAGGGTCAGCGTAAAATCAAATTGCTTTTCTGTATCGGGATCGTCATTTTCTATTTTCTTTTCCACCGTCAGAGCGTTTTCCTTTTCTGTTTTGGTGTTGACGAAAATGACGGATTCGTGAGGCGGGTCGTTCACATTGCTTGGCGGAGGCACTGTACCGCTTTGCATCTTCTGTTGTGCGACAAAGCCGTCTGTCGGTTCCTCAGCTACCTGATAGTTGTAGGAGGTTCCTACAGGCAGGTCGTTCACTGTCATGGTTTGACCGCCCTTGAGGTTGAAATGCCAGATCCCGTCTTCGGCGGCAGGAATATCATAGCTCGAATAGGTAGTTGATTTGTTTGCCAGCAATGTGCCATCCTGCACAACGACGGTTTCCATGATGGGATTGTTGTGCTCATCTACCATGGGTTTTCCCGAGTCGTCTTTCTTTTGCTGTTTTTCCGTGATCTGATAGGTAAACGGTCCCGAAAGCAGGGTGGGCGGATCAGATTGCGGGTCGGTGAGCTCAAGAGTAAACTTGAAATCGCGCTTATAGTCCTCGTCTGTCAGATATGCGTCATCACCTACAGCCAACACTTTGCTTATGGAAAGACGGGAGGGTATAAACACATTTGTATACCGCACTCCTTCCGCATTAGTTTCGGTCGTGCCAAAGACGGAATAGTATCGACTTCTATTGTAACTGCCGAATCTTGCGGCAAAGTTATTTGGATTTGGTGTTGTGCCGTCCGTGACTTTTGCTCCGTACTGTGTATTGCTGTTATCTATTTCATAGGTGCGCTCATTTGCTCCGTAGTCATGAACCGCTTGTTTAAGCAGGAAACCGTTAAGCTCCTTGCCCTGTTCGGTAATTCTATAATTAGTGCCGCTGGTCAGTCCTTGGAAGAGCAGGCCCTCATCGTTGCTCAAAGTAAATTCGGCGGTGTTTGCCTTGATTTTTTCAATATCTTTTTCAGCCTGAGCATTCCAGCCGACGGTGCCGTCATACAGTTGATCTACGCCGAAGGTCAGATGCATGGTCATAAAGGCGGTAGTGATGGAGTAATCCGAGGTGATCGTCACACCGGTATCGCCCAAGACATTCTGCATATGAGCAATTACAAAGGGTTTGGTATCTGGATCATACTTATCGTCCGTATAGCCTATATGGATATAATCTTCTTTTTTGCTGTCATCCCACTGCCAGCCTGAACTATCCTGCGATTCCAGAGACGTCTGCTTCATCATCGACGTTAGTTCGATGCCCGGAGCTCCATTTTGGAGCATCGCTCCGTCCACTTCGGACACTGGCACAAGGTAAACCTCTTTCATCCAGAAGTCGATGGAACCGGATGGGTTTTTATCATCTGCATTTCCATAGACGGTCCAGTATTTTCCGGGCGTTTGATTGCCTCCGCCTGTACCGCCCTCCAGCTCGTCGCGCTTTATATACACCGTGCGCCCTGCTCCTGCAAGCTCCTCGTATATCGTTTCGCGGTCATTGACGAAGATACGGCGCACATTTTCGCCGCTTATGCCTCCGCCCTCCAAAGTGTTGCCGCCTATATACACATAATATGGGCCGCTATCCCCAAGCCTTTTGGGGTCTATGGGAGAATAGCTTTGGTCGGTTTTAAGCTGTCCGGTCGTCATATCCACCGCGCTGACATCGTAATAGTCGTCGCCGACCTTAACGATGTGTTTGCCGTCCTTATCCACAACGGCAAGCGAGCTTTGCGCGGTTTGAAGAAGTCCCTCGTTGGATGTCTTAATATCCATCGTGGAAATCTGCTGCTGCCATGCGCCTTTGCCGTTGTTTGCCCAGTGGTTATACCGCAGGAGGGTAGCGTCAGTTTCGCCGGTGGTGTTTTGCAAATAAATTTGATAGTTAAATTTGGTCTGTTTCTGTTTACTGTAATCCACGCCGTCCTCAGGTACTTCAACCTGTTTGGTCACATAAATCTCTGTGTTCTGCACCTCAAGACGACCGTTGTTTCCAAGATAATTGTTAATGACTGCATTATTGCCCGTTCCGGATGTATTGGAGATAGTGGGACAGTAATAGTTGTTGGCAGTTTGCGTCACGTTGCCGGTATAATAATCTCCATTCAGCTCGCCGCCTTTCGTCTGGATGTTCTGGTACATATCGCCAGTGCGCAGACCTCCTGTGCGTGCCGCTACCGACCAGTCAAAGAGCTTGTTGTATTCCTCCTGAGGGTTAGCCGATTTTTTTATTTGGTCTATCAGATTTGCCATCTTCGGATCATTTTGTACATTCAGCCAGTATTGCACATCCTGTTCCAGCGTGGAGGGAATGACCGTGCCGTCTTCTGCGGTGCCTCCGTCATCGGATTTTAATCCCTGAGCTTTCAGATACTCACGCAGCTGCTCCTCATTATAGGTCAGCTTTTCCAAGGTGGGTTCGCCGCGGGTGTTGTCGCCGGTGAGGGTGCGGGAATTGTATTCAATTTCAATGGAACAGTTCCCTTTGATGTCCGTCCAGCAGAGCATATCCCCGTTGTCGATATTTTCCGAGTGCAGTCCTGAGCCGAATGCAGAACCCTTTCTTGACACCACATACATCAATTTTTCTGCCTGTTGGGTTCCTGCTATCTCATTACCGCGAACATCTGTTCCGGTGGTATTTGGGACAGGTTTATAATAATCAATGCAAAGGAAGAAATAGTCGTCCGAGGAAAAGGATTTCGACCCCTTTACATAGTTTCCGCTGTTGTCCGAGGTGACATGATCCATCTCATCTTCTTCTAAAAATATGATGCCGTTTTCTTTATAAGTATAGGAATACCCTTTCATATCGGTGATGACGCCATTGCTAACATTTTTTAGCGCGTTTTGGAACTGCTCTTTGCTTGCATAGGTGCCTAAGAATACTCCGCCTTCCCAAGTGGCAGGATCCTGCTCTTTGCCGTTATATGTTTCCCATGTGGTCTTTCCGTTGCCCGCCCCGTTAGATTCCCATTCTTGGGAACTCTGTCTGTCCACAGGAGCAATGTCGCCGTCGCCGTTTATTACACGGTAGGCATGCGCATAAAGGGGCAGAGGCTTTTGAAAGATATAATAACGATTATCAACATTGGGCGAAAAGCTTACAGCGGCATCTCCTCGGGTGCGGTAATTTTCGGAATCCGATGTATACCCTTCATAGACAGTGTGGCTGTAATAGTTGGAATTAAAATACACGCCGCCGCTTGAAGTGCGGTGCTCATTTAGGTATTCTGCCGGAAGTGCGGCAATGTTTATTCCGCTCTGACTGCCGTTCTCGTCCCTCTCAATCAGCGATTCCGCCAAGCCCACGGTGTAAAAGAGCCTAATAGGCGTGGACTGCTCTTTATCTGCCAGATTGGTTTTGTAGGAAACGGGACCGTCCGGACCAAGGGTTATTTCCGCCAGCTGAGACGGAATAGCAGCCGTGGGTATATTTACATACAGAGAATCGGTGTAACCTGTGTTGGGGGCGATGGTACCCTCACTGTCTACAAAGTCGCCGGTATTCTCTGCCCAAACGCGGATGTCAGACATTCGATATACGCCGGGAATGTCGCGGTAATCGGTATTGTCTTCCGGATATTCTCCTGTCTTAGAGTATTCCGCCCATTTTGACGTGAGATTCTCCGGTATTTCTTCGCCGTAAATAGGATTGCGGTGCAGGGCGTTGCGTGATTGACTGTTCCCTGCAAACCTATATATGGTGTAGACCGTTTTCTTTTGCTGGTCGGTTATATCTTCCCGACTTGTCACCTTGTTCAGGATTGGAATGTACTGAGCAGTTGTGTTGAAATCCAAACGGTAAACCCAGCCGCTGTTCCATGCGTCTGCTTCACTGTTGCAGCCATCCGGCAGGCCTTCAGTCACCGCCTCTGCTTTTTCGGGGTCGTCGCCTCTGTACCATCCCATGGGAAATAGCGTTTTGTCACGCAAGTCTTCGCCGAATTTATGCAAAATGTATTTGTCGTTCCACTGGTAATCGTACACACCGGTGCGCACCAGTCCGTGCATCTCACCGAAAACCGTCAGCGCCATATCGTAAATTTCCTCTGAGCTGTCGGAGTGGATAGTTGCCTTTATTGCCTGATTCTTCAGCTCCATATACAAGCCAATCGGATCTTGATAGGTTATGGAATCGCTTACGCCCGCGTCATTGTTGCCTGATAACGGTATGAAGACCTTGCCGCGAATAAGTGAAAGGATTTCTTTGAACTTTTCTCCTATATCCTCGGTCGATACATCGTAAAAGCCGTCGTTGTAGACTATGTTTTTAATGACGTCCTCGTTTGTCACGGTGACGTTATCGAAGCGCGCGTCGGTGTTGCCGCCGTCAGGAAGGCGTTTAATATTTACTTTTATTTCTCCCGATTGTATATTTACGGAGATATTGTCGTTTTTCCAATTGTTCCATCCATTAAGAGCATTCCGAAGTCCGGGCATATACATACTCGAGGACAAATCTCCACCGAATAATTGTTCATTTTCCCATTGGGAATCGCTTAGAAAATAATTTTTCGGATCCATGGTGGGATAAAGACGCAGCCGTCCCCATTGCGGCAAATTTTTGGAATCCACACTCATGGTATAGGTGGCGAGTGAAACGCGGCTTTCATTCGTGGCATTTC
This sequence comes from uncultured Clostridia bacterium, assembly GCA_947593615.1. Classification (GTDB taxonomy): domain Bacteria; phylum Bacillota; class Clostridia; order Oscillospirales; family Acutalibacteraceae; genus Ruminococcoides. The sequence goes on along the minus strand of CANQDR010000027.1, from coordinate 9,501 downwards.
CGTCGTTCCACCCATCCTGGTAATGGTTGTTTACAACCGACTTCATATACGAGGCGGTCATCAGAAGCTGTAAAATCGTTCCCGTAGTTCCAAAAGGGTCGTTGTCGTTGTTGTAAAAGATACCTGCGTTGGCCCAAGCAGGCGCCGATTCCAGCTTGCCGTTTTTATCTACCATTCCCCTATTATAAAGGGAAGTTATTTTATTATTGTCATAAACACCCGGAAGATAGACATTATACCACTCGTCGCCCTTGTTCATCCCGAGACGGTGAGATAAATCCGTTTGATCCTGATAAGGATTTGAAGGTTCAATGTGATTTGCACTGGTATCATCACTTCGGAAATACGGATACTCTTTATTCCAATCATTTTTATAAACGTCGCCGTAACTGCCGTAATAGTCTTGCCAGTTGTCCATCTGATTGAACGCGAAGTTTGCGCCGCCGTCGGTCATGATGATGGCGGCAGGGATGCGGGCGACGGTAACGTTCTCTCCGCCGGAGAGCGTGCCGGTAAATGTGGTGTCCTTCGTTTTCGCAAGCTGAGCATAGGCGAGGTAAATGCCTCCCTGCGTATTTGTGAAATAGCCGACGTATTTGTTGGCTTTGAGTTGTTTTTGCTCTGTATTGAACTGTTCTTTGTAATTTTTATCTATCGTGTCCCAATTTTCATAGCCGGGGTTTGCCTTGACCCAGCTGTTATCCACGTTATTGCTGACAGAATTCATGAATGTGTCTGTTGTTTCCGAGAAAACAGGATTGTTGCCATCTTTTTTCAGCGCGTTCGCCACGATGGTGTAGCAGGCGTCGCGGTTTCTCGTCCAAACCCAGCCTTTTTCGCTGTCATATTTCAAATCTTCAAGATCGTACAGCGTCTCCATGCCGCCGACCGTAAGGTAAGGCGCGTTTTGCCTTTTGGCATAATGGGAAAGCGGCATCAGCACCGCCGCGCCCGCGCCGTAGACGACCACCGAGACACGGTTTTCTTTATTTTGCAACATCAGCTCGTCTATGGTCTGATTGACGGCGTCCAGCGTCTGCTGGATACGGGAGTTTTTGATGCGCTCCGACATCGTCTCACCGTTGCCGCCATTGTACGAGTCTCCATACGCGTTGACCGCATAATTTGTGCTCTGCGCCATGGAGGCGGACATATCTATCGCGATCACGAGGTCGATCGGTGCGGGCGGCCACTCATTGACCACCTGAGAACTTGCTAAAGCAGAATAGATATGAAGAAAATCGGCATTAAAGCCCACACTGCCGTCATATCCATCGGTGCTGCTGTCAAGTTTATACGACTGAAATTGGTCGGTGGTATCGTGGGCTATAACGCTTTTGTCTGTCCAGACACGTCCCGCATAACGGGAGCCGTACTCATCACTCAGCAGCTTGTATTTGTCGCTGGTGTCACCGTCTGCTATTCGCGTAGCGGTATCGGTGGGCGTTCCGTTAATTGTAGCCAAATCGGAAAACCCGGTGACGCTGAAAAGCGCAGATGCAAGCATAACAAAACACAGAACAGCACAAAGAATGCGTCTTGCAGCCATACACCCCCGTTTTTGAATAGCCTCTTTCACTGTGTGACTAAATATTCTCATTGAAAGACCTCTTTTCATTAAAAGAACATCGTTTAAAAGATAATCGTTGAAAAAAGTAATTTTTTATAATTTTATGATGATTCGTTTTGCCGCAGGGGCGGTACAGATTACAATTTTCCCATCTTTATCAACAATATATTATTATAAAACCAAATTTAGCTTGCGACAAGAGATGATAATAAATATTTAGTTAAAATTCCCAAATTGGGATATTTAAAACAATAATCGACATAAAATTCATAAAATAACGGCTGTTAATACTGCAATTTCAGTTAACAGAGCCGCCACATATTAAGTGTATTTAGCAACAGGAATATGCGTCACTGCCGCTGCTCCCGTTGTAAAAAGGTTGTGGGATGAAATCAAATTTCTTTTTGATTTTTTAGGACATATAGTCCCAAGTTTTTTATGCTGGAGCGTTATTTTTATTTCTCTTAAAAAAGAAATAAAAAAAGAGCCAGCCGTTTGGACACTGTGTGTTCTCAAACGATTGGCTCTGTTATTATTGATGAAGCAGAACTTCTTTAGTCTTGATTCAACGCCATATTTTGTTTTGCACATTTAACATCATAATAGACGCAAAAAAATCCCGATATAATCGGGATTTTAAATGGTGCAGGTAACAGGACTTGAACCTGCATGAAATTGCTTTCACATGGACCTGAACCATGCGCGTCTGCCAATTCCGCCATACCTGCAAAGAAAAATTTCTTTAATTTTTACACGGCAAAGAAATAAAACCGAGATGGAGCAAAACGCTTAATCCATAACTATATTATATCAGACACATTGGCAAATGTCAATTGCGAAATCAAAACTTATTCATTATAACTTAAAACCGTCATATTTACCAATATCGCAAAGCTCAATTTCATGACATCCCAGCCTTGTGCTGAGCGGTGCAAGCTCCATATAATCGCCGTATAAAAATGTAAGATACTTGTCATACTCTTTTGGTACGGGAAGCTTGTATCCCTCAAAATCTACATAAATTACTTCATCAAGATACTCAATCGGAAAACTGCCGTTATAAATATTTCTTCCCATTCCGTCATAAAGATATTTTGCATTCTTTTTGTTTTTAAAGAATTTTAATGTCTTTTTTTCAAGCCAAAGGCTGAATTTAATAGGGAATACGGTTTTACAGAAATCTGTAACGACAGATTGTAATTTGCTTCCGTTTTCTGCTTTTCGATGATTCCATTTGTTGAAAACAAGCGCACGGGTAAAAAGCGTCATACCGAGATGCAGCTTTTGTCCCAACTTGGAATTTGCAGTTTTATCATGACAGAATATATCAAAAGCAAGTCCGTTGTGCATTTGTTTATGTTCTTTTGCAAATCCTGTGGCAAATGTAGTATCATTCAGTCTGAACTTTGCAAACTCATAAAAACAGTTTTTATCATTTTCGTTAGTCTGAAATGTCATAGACGACGGCATTTCGCTTTTTGCGATTTTGCAGAATTTATCATAATCCTCACGCAGCATCATAATGTCTGCGTCGTCATCCCATGGGATGAAACCGTGATGTCTGACAGCCCCCAGCAAAGTACCTCCGCCGAGAAAATATTTTATGTCGTGTTTTCTGCATATTCTGTCAACCTCAAGCAGATAAGCGAGAAGAATATTTTGAATCGAGCTTAATCTTCCGTCGTGCGTATGGGGTAGGCGCATAGCTTTGTTGTCGCTCATTTTGCTCATAACACAAAGCTCAAGTGCAGTTTCGAGATTTATCTTAGGTTCACAGCCGTAAGCTGCAATTTTGTTTGCATTTACAGCGCAGAAATTAAGGCGTTTTTTTTCACCAATACGGATTTCAGCACGTTCACCGTATATATCGTTCAGAACAGCCGAAATCATGGCGGAAGAAGCGGTCGAATCGACACCTGCTACGTTATATGTTGTATCGGTTTCAAGTGTTGTAAGAGCGTAAACGATCGCGCGGAAAACATCGCTGATATATACAAATGATATTTTTCTGCTTGAATTAATTAACGAGCAGTTTTCGCTGTTTGCTATGCGTGCAAAAGCATCGTCAAGAAAAGTTGTTAGCTGTGAGGAAGCTCCGAGAACAATTCCCGTCCTCAAGACGGTAAGCTTAAAATTACCGCTTTTTTTTGAACAGCTCCAAAAGTTTTCAATAGTTCTTTGCAGCTGTGAATCAAAGTCAGCAACTGAATCAGGATGTATTTCAGCGTATTCATTTTCAGAATAAACACGGTGATTTTTAACATTTCCGTAAATCCTGCTGTCGCTTAGCAATACCGCTTTTGCAGAGGTTTTAGACGCAACTGAAGAAAGAGCTTTTACTGCATTGATTTCATCTGCAAATAATTTTACGTCAGGTTTTACGGTTTCACTGCAAAATCCTGTGGAGATAACGTAATCAGCTTTGTTTATTTCTTCTACAGAACTAAAATCTACAAAATCAAAATCATTTCTGAGCAATAATTCTGAATTATATGTCAGCATAGACTCTTTAGAAGCGCCTGCTAATATTACTTTTGTGTTGAGATTTTGTGTTTCATTCAGATATAAAAGTGCATAGCAAAGACAGCGGGCAAGTGTGTGTCCGCAGATTACAAAGGTTTTGTTTTTTATTAGCGCGAGCTTTTCTTTTTCTACTGTAGGCATAGCCGCCCAGTCTGCTTCAAACTCGTTTAATATGTCCTTGATTTGCATTTTTAATTTCCTTATCAATCGTTTTTCTGTAAGCTTACAATTCTTACGCTTCTTTTAATGCCCTCTGTCAAATCGACCGAAGCAGTCCAGCCAAGCTCATTAAGCCTTGATGCGTCAAGAATTTCGGGTGCAGGTGACATAGGAGAGGGAACAGGCTCTTTTTCGTCATTGGAATTTGCAAAGCTGAGAGAAAGATTCAATTCGGGGAAAGCCTCAACCGCGGCTTTTGCAAATTCTCTAATTGTGACGTCACTCTTTGGATTTGCAATGTTATAAGGTGTTGAGCATTCTCCGTCAAGAAGAATTTTAAGCAAAGCGGCTGCGGTGTCGGTAACATAGCAAAAACTTCTGAGAGATGCGCCGTTGCTTTTGAGCAGAATATTTTGTTTTCTTACTACGTTTGCGATAAATTGCGCCCAGACCCTGTCATCATCAATTTTTGCTGGTCCGTAAATATATGCGGGTCTTGCAATTGTGATGTTCATTGAATATTGTTTTGCATAACAGCAACCGAGTGTTTCTGCCGCGCGTTTGCCCTGAGCATAGCAGTTTTTGTAGCTGTCAATGTCAATATATCCGATGTCCTGTTCGGTGAGTTTACCTTTTTTGTTATAAACAGAGCCGTACACCTTTAATGATGAAACAATCAGGGTGCTTTCCGCATTGCTGTTTTTGGCATAGTCAAGAACATTTGCAGTACCTGTAAGATTTGCGTCAATTGTGCCTACAGGGTCGTTTTCAAAGTAGTATGCGCTTGCCTGACTTGCGGAATGTATTACAAAATCTGCTTTTTTATCATATTGAATAGGAGTGCAGACGTCCTGTACAAGCAGTTCCAAATCATTGCGTTTTAATAGCTCACCGTATTTCTTTTCGGCATTTTCGCGGCTTCTTACAAGTGCAATAATTTTTGTGTTGCTGCCATATAAATCGTTTCTTATAAGCAGCGCGCAGACAATATAAAATGCGATAAAGCCGCTCCCTCCGGTAATAAATACGGTTTTATCTTTCAGGCGCGGCCAGTCAATATTTGTATCTGTAATTGTTTTAATATCTTCAAAAACATATGGGTGCAAATGTTTTTTTACACTATAATCCATATTTAAGCTCCTCTTTTGCAAAGTTCTTAAAGCTTTTATAATAATATCTCGAACGCAAAAATTGCAGATCTTCGGGAGTGGTTACTTTAATATTGTCACGCTCTCCTTTAAAAATATGAACGCTCTCACCAAGCTCAATAATCAGTTCGCTTGATGAAATCGGGTTTGTTATGCCTCGTTTTTCTGCTTCGCTGTGAGCCTGCATTATTTTTCGCATTGTGTATCCCTGAGGAGCCTGTGTTATATACATTTGCTTTCTCGGCAGGCTTTTGCAGCAAGTTTGTCCGTCCTCGCTTTGCAAAACAGAATCTATGCTCGGCGTTACTGGAACAGCCGTCTCAAATTGTTCTGCTGTTTCAATGCAGTCAGAAATGAGCTGATGTGAAATCAGAGGGCGAACTCCGTCACATATAAGGACTATATCGTCGGGTGTTGAGAATTTTTCAACTTCAACAAGTCCGTTGTGAATGCTTCCGTGACCGGTTTCTCCTCCCGGGACAATCGACGTGACCTTTGCCGTCTTGTATTTTGCTATAAGCTCCCACGTATAGTCAATTTTATCGGGCAGGCACGAAATAACAATATTATCAACTTTGGGGTGTGTCGAAAAGTTTTCCAATGTGCGTATTATAATCGGTTTACCGTCAACGTTAATAAATTGTTTCGGAATATCAAGCGATTTCATCCGTGCGCCCACACCGCCTGCAAAAATAACAACGTGTACCATTTTTATCTCCGTAAAATTATTTTTTCTTCTTTGAGTCCTCGTAAACTTTCAGTGTTTTTTCAGTAGGACCGTCATAAATAACAGTACCTTTTTTCAGGAAAATTGAACGCGGGCAGATTTCCTGAACCGAGCTTGCGTTGTGGCTTACATACAGTACAGTAGTTCCTGCCTCAATAATTTCTTTAATTTTATTTTTGCACTTCTTTTTAAAGGTTGCGTCACCGACGGATAACGCTTCGTCAACAACGAGAACATCAGGTTCAATGTTAACGTTGATTGCGAATCCAAGACGCATTTTCATACCGCTTGAGTACGTTCTGACAGGCTGATCAATATAATCGCCGAGCTCGGCAAAATCTATAATTTTGTCCTCTATCTGCTTAATATAGTCATCTTCTAGACCCAGTATATATCCTTTTAGGTAGATGTTCTCTCTGCCTGTCATTTCTGTTGAAAAGCCTGCTGTCAGCTCCAGCAGAGCGGCAACCTTTCCGTTTACAATAATTTCACCCTCGTCGGGGAAAGCAACTCCCGTAATCATTTTCAGCAAAGTTGATTTACCTGCACCGTTGTCGCCAACAATGCCGACAGACTCTCCTCTGTTAATTTGTATGGATACATTATTAAGAGCTTTGTTCGTTTTCGGATTTCGGGGCTTAAAGAAAAGTGCCTTGAATCTTGCCTGGTCGTTTTTATACAAAATATATGTCTTGCTCACATTTTTAAAGGTAATAATAGGTTCAGCCATATAATTACCTCCTTTTAAAGCACGTCAGGAAGCTTTTTCCTGAGTCTGTTGTAGTTAAAGATACCGAGTGCAAAAACAACAATAAATTCTGCAAGGAATATTGCAAGCTCAGTACCGTAATCATAGAAAGGTCTGTTGTAGAGGAAGCAGTTTCTGTAGCCGTTTACAAAGAAGTTTATAGGATTGAAAAGCATGATAAATGCAAGGGGCTGTCCAAAGCCGTAGGAGTCGTACATGATACCAGAAAGCCAGAAGATGCCCGACATAATTGAAACAATAAGGCTTTCAAAGTCCTTGCTGAATGCCGACATAGGCGCTGTTGACCATGACAGCGCGACAAAGAAAATAAACATCAGCGGACAATATAAAAAGAATTGCAGATTATACCAGCTTGGGCCAACGGCAAACAAAACATAGACGTACATAATTACCATAAGTATCATATGAACAAAGAGGCGGGAAAGAGCCGTATATGTCAGAATGGTTGATACAGGGAACTTGACTTTCGTAATAAACTGACGGTTTGTTCTCAGTGTTTTTGCGCCCTGAGTAATGCTGTCCTGAATAAAAAACCACGGTATAATACCGATAAACATAAATGTAAAGAAATCAGTCGAGAACGGCTCTAAACGACCGAGATTAACATGTACTGCTTTAAGTGTTTTAATACCGCAGGAAAAAGCAAACCAATAAACAAATACAGTGAATGCAGGTTTTACAACTGCCCAAAGAGGCCCGATTACCGCGCCTTTATAAGTTTTAATAAGCTCGTTTTTCGCAAGCAGAAAAATCTGTTTGCCAAATCCTTTGTGCTCTTTAAAAATCGTAAACAATAATATACTTCCTATCCTTTTAAATTTTAAAAACAAATGTAACCTGTATGTAAAAGAAACTAATTATAAAAGCAGAAAATAGTATTATATAACAGTTTATATTATATATCTTTTTTATGATTTGTCAATCGATTCAGATTTAATTGCGTGTTTCTTGATATATTAGAATTTTAGAGCTCTTTTTTAAATTTATTTTTATCACATAAAAGAGTGCAAAATATTATTTTATATGTGCAAAAAGCGTATCCAAAAATCATATTGATTTTTTGTAAATAAAAAAATAGTGCATAAAAACTTGTAAAAGTTCTAATTTTATGTTAATATAATAAATAATATCATACAATTCAGGTGAGCCAAAAATGACAAAAATTAAAATTTGCGGAATAACATGTGCTCAGGACGTGGAATATCTGAATGAATATATGCCTGAATATGCAGGATTTGTAATGTTTTTCTCTAAAAGCAAGCGTAATATTACTCCTGAACAGGCAAAAAAGCTGCTCTGTTTGCTTGACAGTAACATTAAATCTGTTGCGGTAACGGTTTCTCCTGACTTGCAGCAGATCGAAACTGCAAAAGAATGTGGCTTTGATTATGTTCAGATTCACGGAGAAATCAGTGACTATGTAATTATAAATTCTCCTCTTCCTGTTTTCAGAGCATTTAATGTTAACGATATTAACAAGCTCGATAAATACAGACATATGGATAATATTGTAGGGTATATTTTTGACGCTCATACTCCGGGAAGCGGAAAGACATTCGACTGGAGTATAATTAAAAATATACCACTCGACGGAAAAATATTTATTCTTGCAGGAGGACTTAATTGCGATAATGCAGCCGATGCCGTATCTGCCGTGCATCCTGATGTTTTAGATGTGAGTTCCGGTGTTGAAAATACTGAAGGAGCCGGAAAAGACAAAGAAAAAATTAAATGTTTTGTAAATACAGTACGAAGAATTTCGAATATTTAGCCCCGCGTTTAGGAAGTGATACAATTGCGAATATTAATTTGTGATGATAACCCTTTTATTATAAACAATCTTAAGGAGATGGTACAAGAATATTTTGATGAACATAAAATACAAGCTGAGATTACAACACAAAGCAGCAGCCGTAAAATTATGTCGGCAAGCGATGTTTATGATATTGCGTTTGTTGATATTGAAATGCCCGACTACAGCGGACTTGATGTTACCCGCCATCTTCAGCAGTATAACTCGGAAATTATAATTTTTATAGTAACCTCACATTCCGGTTATCTTGACGACGCAATGAACTTGAGAGTATTCAGATATTTGCCAAAGCCGCCCGATAAGGAGAGAATATACAGCGGACTAAATTCAGCAATAGAGAGATATGTACGAAACACAAGAGTGATTGATATTGACGGAAGTAACATTCAGCGTGTATATGTAAAGGATATTTTGTATATTACAATAAACAGACGAAAAACGCAGTTGATAACAAAATACGGGGAATTTAAAAGCGACAACACTATGGATGAATGGAAGAATATTCTTAAAGATTTGAACTTTGCACAGCCGCATTACAGTTATCTGGTCAATCTCCAGAATATTTTAGGCATTGAGAAAGATATAATTATTATGGAGAACAACAATAAAGATAAAATTTCAATTAAGATCGCCCAAAGAAAATACAGTGAATTTCGCAGAATGTTTTTAAATTATATGTCAGCTGCTCAATTATAATATTTGTAAAATAAAAATGAAAAATGTAGGTTTGTCAATGATGTGTTACAAAATTAGAAAACTTGGCCGGTTGATAAAAAAGCATTGATATAGTCG
>CANQDR010000026.1 GCA_947593615.1 uncultured Clostridia bacterium | reverse complement strand
GGTTTTCTTTTGCTAAAGCTTTTTTATCTTCCCCCGGTTCAACCGGGGGTTTATTTCCTCGCCCTAAAGGACACCAAGCAAAAACAGCCTCACAAATTGTGAGGCTGTTTTTATAACTATTGTGTTTTAGTTACCATGTGCCGTAATAGTGATGCCAGCTGCTGTCTATTTCCGATTTAGCATAGAAAGCAAGCTCTGTACCATCAAACGGAATATCTACTGTCTGGCTGTCATTATTGTTGAAAATAATATAGTCTGCGGTGCTTGGTACTTGAACCGTATAAACATCTTCACCAAAATCATTTTTTTCAAGATATGTCATTTTAACGCCCGGCCATGTACCGTCTTGACCTTCAGTCCAGTAATAACAGTAAATTGTGCCTGCCCAGTGCTGTGAATTACTGAATTTAACAGTATAGCTTGACGGAGTGGGCTTAACTGTTGTAGGCTGTTCTGTCGGTTTTGTTGTTTCAGGCTGTACCGTTGTCGGCGGAACTGTCGGTTTTGTTGTTTCAGGCTGCTGAGTTGCTGTTGTAGCCTGAGTTGTTTCAATTACAGGGCCGACATATTTGCCTACATTGCCCGTATCATCTAACTCAACGATATATTTCTGAATAAGTGTTGCATCCTTAACGCTTATTCTTCCGTCATCGTCACATTCAGCCGCTATCTGCTGGTCGGAAGAAAGGACTTCTAAATCTGAAATATATTTTTGAAGAAGTGTTGCATCCATAATAGAAATATATCCGTTTAAGTCAACATCGCCTATGAGAATTTGCTTAGAAGGAGAAGAAGTAGCAGGCGGATCAGTCGGCTTTGTCGTTACTGGCTGTGTTGTGGTTGGGGTGGTAGGTATGGGCTGATCTATCAAACCGTAAAGATATACAACGTTGATTATGCCTGCCGAATAATTACCGCGTGAATTTCCCGGAACGATAACATCCGTTCTGCCCGAAAGAGCTGATGTAGAATAAGAATTTGAACTTGTAGTTTTTGCCTGACTGTCAACTACATCTGCTGAAATTTTCTGACCAGTAGCAATATCAATATGACTGGTGATTACTTTACTTGAGAATGTAACAGACTTATTTTGAATCCATGCCTCACCTGAAACAAGATATCCTTGTTCTCCCTGTCCCGGCTCCTGACCTGTTCCTGATGACGGATGGAACATTACATAGGCGCTTGACGCCGGAACAGTACATTTATACCATCCGTTGCCTTCACTTGTCATAAGTGTTGCGCTGTCCCAAGCTCCGTTGGGTTCTGCCCCGCTGTCGGTATAAGAATAACAGCGAATGGAGTTCCAACTCGTACTATAGTAGTGAACTGTTGATGATGTTACATCAAGATTTTTATAAGTAAATGTTATTGTCTTATCGCTGCCTGTGAAAGTACCATAAGTTTGTGCAGGATACTTATCAGTATTAAGCTGATAGCCCTGTATTACAGCGCATGGAATTTCATATTTGTCGCCTGCTCTGAGATGATAAGTTGTTTCATCCTTCAAATCTTTACCGCTTGCGTCAACATATTTAACTGTGAGATAACCCGACTTTACTCCGGACGAGCTGTAAGTAAATGTTACGGTATAATTTTTGCCGCTTTGAACAATGCCGGATGTTGTACCCTCTGTCTTAATTAATTTATGGTCAAACATTAAGGTGGTGTCGGGAAGTGCGCGGTATGTTGAACCCGGTCTGTATTTTGCTGTTGCAGTCTTTAAAACTGTTCCGCTTTCATTGACATGCTTTACTGTAAGTGTACCGAACTGAGGTTCAGTATATTTAAGGTTATCAAATGTTGAGGACTGAACAAGTACTGCTGAGCTGTGTGCAGGTACGGAATAGCTGCTGCCTGAAACAGTACCCAAATTCTTAAGACCTGCCTGATTGCCGTCTGCAACTTTTATCCAACCGCTTCCATCAAGGTTGATTGAGTATGCCTGAGTACCGCTGTTTACAAGTACACAAACCTTTCCCCATTCGCCTGATCTGCTGTTTGAATATGTGTATGCAACAACATAACCGTAATCTGACTGGAATGTCGGCGTGCTGAACGTGCTGCCTTTCATTGGAGTATAATTCTCTCTTATCTGAAGAAGTCCCTTGTAATAAGCGGCAACATCAGAATATGTTTTTACTCTTGTCCAGTCAATTGCATTAATTGAATCGCTTGACTTGTAACTGTTATGGTCACCCTGTTTTGTACGACAGAACTCTGAACCTGCCGTCATAAACGGAATACCCTGAGAAGTAAGCAGAAGTGCCATAACTCCTTTGACCTGTCCTTTGTAAGACGTAGAAGTTGAATTCCAGCTGGAAGAGCCGTTACTCTTTACAATTTTATCCCACAAAATAAGGTTATCGTGAGCGTCAGCATAGGCAATTGTCTGTGACGGAGCTTTTGCACTGAAGCTCTTTCCCTTTACACCATTTACAACGCCCCATGTTTTATCATTATTACCCTGTATAAAGCCTGTTGAGGCGTCATTTGTGCCGCCCTTTATAGAGTCGCGGTATGAGTCGCAGAACATACCTACTCTTGAATCAAGAGAGGAAGCCTTTGCCTGAGAACATCCGTCTGAAATTGCAGCATTGCCGCCTGTCCAAGGTTCGCCGTACATAAGGATTTTTTGGCCTGAACCGTCTGGGTATAAATTGTCGAGCTCAGTACGGATAGTGTTCATTGTTGTAATATCATGAAGACCCATAAGGTCAAAACGGAAACCGTCAATATGATATTCCTCAGCCCAGTATTTTAATGAATCTACCATATATTTTCTGTACATAAGCTTATCCGACGCAGTTTCATTGCCGCAGCCGGAACCGTTTGAATATGCAGAAGAAGAAGTCATTCTGTAGTAATATCCGGGAACCGTTCTTGTAAAGCATGAATCTGTTGAATAAGTATGGTTATAAACAACGTCCATTACAACAGAAATTCCTCTGTCATGAAGAGCCTGAACCATCTGTTTGAACTCTGTAATTCTTGTATTTCCATTATAGGGATTTGATGAATACGAGCCTTCTGGAGCATTGTAGTTCTGAGGGTCATAACCCCAGTTGCGGTTTGTTGACGAACTGCTGACAGACTCATCAACTGACTGGAAGTCATATACAGGCATAAGCTGAACGCAGTTGATTCCCTGCTCGACAAGGTAGTCTATACCGGTAGAAACAGCACTTGCGCTTGTATCCGAGTTAAGCTTTGTGCCGCCCTCTGCAAATGCAAGATATTTGCCCTGATTTTCAGCGCTCACGCCCGATGTTTTTGATGCGGAGAAGTCACGCACATGAACTTCCCAAACTACAGCCTCGGCCGCGCTGTCAAACAAAACGTGTTTGTCGCTTCCCCATCCTTCGGGGTCTGTAGAGTCAAGGTCAACGACCATTGAACGGTTGCCGTTAACGCCAACGGCTTTAGAATACACGTCCTGAGTTTCATTCGTCCTGCCGTTTACAGTTACAAGATATGTATAGTAAACATCTTTGTAATCGCCCTGAAGCGTAGTTGACCACACGCCCGTAGTGTTATTTTTGGTAAGGTCATATGTATTAATTACGCCTGCGCCCGATTCGCTGTCTGAACCGGTTTTATAAAGCTTTAGCTTTACCGATGTAGCCTCAGGTGACCACGTTTTCCACGTGGTAGAGGATTTGCTGTAAACAGAACCTAAATTTTGCTCATTGTACGCCTGGTTTGCATATGATTCAAGATAGCTTCCGTTGTAGTAACTGCCTGCAGACGAAGAAACGTCATCTTTGGTAACTGCATTTGCAGTAAACGAAACCATACCGATAACCATTGCAGCAGAAAGCAGCAATGACAGAGGTTTTCTGAATTTCATATTTATCACTCCTTTATAAAAATCACAAATAATACTGAACATAATTTGTTAATTATATTCTATCAACTTATCAGGTTATTATTTTTCTTATGAGGAAATTAAAAAACACCCGAAAGACAAAGTTTTCGAGTGTTTTTTGTTCATAATACACAACAAGGGCAATTAATAACAAAAAATATTATTATTTTTGTCATTTATTATTTTTCTTTTTTGCTCCCGCAATTCCGCTGAGCAAAACAGTAATACATAATATGCTTGTAAAAACAGTAAGTATTGAAACCGATTTTGCCAATACAGTGTTCGGTACAATGTCGCCGTAGCCGACTGTTGCAAATGTAACCACCGTATAATAAATTAAATCAAACAATCCGTTCTCAACTCCGCCAAACGACGATGTATTATACAGATAACAATATCCCGACATAAGCGACAAATCAAATATGAACAGAATAATTATCAAAAAAGCGGACTTCCAAATATTTTTAAGCGTAAGCCTGCTGCTGTCGTCGTGAGCTTCTCTGAGCACCATTATAAGCGCAAACAACATCATTATGTAACAGCATACAAGACACAGCTGAGATAATATAAACACCGAGATCCCGTTTGCGGAGCTTGTCAGAAAATTAATAAACAGCATTGACAATATAAGTATTACAGATGAAAACATAACATTAAGCACTGCGCTGTTGACTGCAATAACTTTTCGCAGCAAAGCCGATATTACAAGAATAAACTCAAAGAAAACAAATGCTGTCAAAACAGCAAGAACAACAGACAATACTGCCGCTGCAAAAATATTAATCAGCTTGTAAAGTCTGCAAAACAATACAATTGCAAACAGCACTGACATAAGAATATACATCAGTTTTATCCATTTTCCCTTCAGCAAAACTTTGTTTCTTGCTCTTAAAGGCATTTCCATAAAACTTTTTCCGTATTTATAAATATTTCTTATGTCGGTCTTTCTGAGTTTTATGCTTATCACCAAAGTCATAATAACGTACAGCATTGTTATGCACAGTATTAAATTTTCCGATATAAAATCAAGCATATTATTCTCCCCTGTCAGCTTCCTGCCGATTCATATGCTTTTATTCCCCTGTTCCATATCAGCACTCCTATTGTCATTACAACTATTGATACAACAATAGTCATTCCTATGTTGAACAGCGGATTTTCGCCTGTAATAAAATACAATGCAGGAAAATAAGAAGTGAATGCAAAAGGAATAATATAAGTTAAAACCGAACGCACAACATTGTTGTAAATATCTATTGGATATTTTACAAAGTCATTCACCATATAGAACATAAAAATTATGTTTCCGCTTCTCTTTGTCCAGAACGCAATAGCAGAGGTTCCGATTTTTATTCCTGTATATATGAATGAAGCGAAAATCACAACAACAACGGTGAGCAGAATTTTCATAAAGCTGTACTCAATGTCAAGCGAAGGAAGAGAACAGCTCAGAAGGATTATTCCCATTACAAGCTCTCCGAAAGCGTCAACCTGAAATTTCTCAGCCATAACGTGAAACAACGGATTTATGGGGCGAGTAAGGTACTTGTCAAAATCTCCTTTTCTCACAATAAAGTGTCCGACTGCCCACAGATTGTCAAAAAACAGATGGTCAATAGCCTTTGGTATGAGAGAAAATCCGTAGATAAACATTACCTCGTTAAAGCTCCAGCCTACAAGAGTAGGTATCTGACTGAAAATAACCGAAATAAAAATAATGCTGCAAAGCTGGGCAAGCAGCAGACCAATTGCGCCTGTAATAAAATCGCCCTTGTATTCCATAAATCTTTTAAGCTCCTGCACAATGAATATGCGGTGCATTTTAAGCGCTCTTTTTATTTCTCTGAACATCTCATCAACCTCCCTGAATAGAAAGGCGTTTGATTACGCATTTCCAGATGACCTTTGACAGGCACCAAAAGATGATTGCCCAGAAAATCTGCAAGCCTATAAAAAACAGCATTTCCCAGCCGCTGTACATTCCCATATACACCATTACCGGCGTATATGACAACGACGAAAACGGAAGATACGTAAGAATATCTTTTAATACTCCGGGCAAAAATGCAATCGGAATAATTGAACCCGAAAGGAAGCCGACAATAGTGTTTTTCAGCATATTTGAGCCCCAAAGATTTTTAAATATGAACGCCGTAAAGCCAAAACAAATGTTAAAACAAAAATTGATTGCATAGGCAAAAACACAGCAGACAAGATAGAGCAAAAATCTGAGAATATCAAATTTCAGAGAGCCTGTTACTGCAAAACGATATATTTCAACTCCTGCAACCAACGGAACAAATATAATGCCGATTTCCATTATCTTGTTGCCGATTTCCTGAAAAAGAAAGGTTGAATTGTAGCTTATGGGTTTAATCATTCTCATAGCTATTGAGCCGTCTTTAACCTCTTCGCCTATGTCATATGTTCCTCCGCTGCCTATAATCTGTCCGGTCAAAAATGACATAAATATATATACTACCATATCGCTTCTGGCAAAACCCATAAATGTTTCGCCGCCTGTTGAGATGAACACCGCCTCCCATACAAAAAACGATACAAAACACGCCATTATATCTCCCAGAATATAGAATATCCAGTTGGCGCGGTATGTAGAAACCTCCTGCAGTCCTGCATTTACGAATGGCAGATAAATTCTGAGCTTTTTACCCATTCTGCACACCCTCCTTATAAAGGCGGCGGATAATTTCCTCTATATCGGCATCCTTGACATTAATATCCTTTACATTGATTTTGGAAAGTGTATAGGACAGCATATCGCTTACGGGCACAATTGAGCTGTTAAAACGCACTTTAAAGCTTGCTCCGTCGCTTTCTGCAAATAAATCGTCGCCCTCAAGTCCGAATTTTTCCGCGTAACTGAGAATATCAAGCGCATTTTCGTCTGAGCTGACAAATGCAAGCTCGCGCATTTGTCCGTATTTTTCCTTTAAATCGGCAATTTTTCCGTCAAACACCTTGCTTCCCTTGTCAATCATTACAATGCGCTTTGAAAGAGTTTCAATATCCTCAAGGTCATGAGTAGTAAGTATAACTGTTGTGTTTTCTTCGGCATTGATTTTTGCTATTGCCTTTCTTATGCTGTCTTTGACAACCACGTCAAGACCGATTGTCGGCTCGTCAAGAAACAAAACCTTTGGACTGTGCAGAAGCGACGCCGCAATGTCGGCTCTCATTCTCTGCCCGAGCGACAGAGTGCGGACAGGGCTTTTAATAAAGCCGTCAAGCTCCAGCACCTCATTGAGGAACTCCATTCGCTTTTTAAAGCGGCTGTCGTCAACTTCATAAATCTCTTTCAGCACCGTGTAGGTTTCGGTAAGAGGCAAATCCCACCACAGCTGTGTTCTCTGACCGAATACAACTCCTATTTCTTTAACATATTGCTTCCTGTCCTTCTGCGGATTCTTCCCGTTAATTGAACAGCTTCCCGACGTAGGTGAAAGAATACCCGTAAGCATTTTGATGACCGTAGATTTTCCTGCACCGTTCGGTCCGATAAAGCCGAGAATTTCACCCTCGTTAACCTCAAAGGAAATATCTTTTACAGCCGCAATAATTTCCTTTTTGGGTTTAAAAAAAGATTTCAGACTTCCCTTTATACCCGGCTCTTTAATTGTTTTTTTAAATTCCTTTCTTAAGTTTTCTACATAAATCATGAAAATCTCCTGATTGTTTGCACACCAGTTCTGAACAGACACGAATTTCAAAAAAAGCTATGCAAGTATTTTGCATTGCCCCCAACGTAAAAGCAATAATCGTGCCATTATCCGCAAGCAATACTAATCGAAAACCAGTATAAATAATGAACACACAAAAATTATATCTTCTTTTTGTAAATTTTTCAACATTTTTATTAAAACAAATTAAAAGTTTATCTATACGCATGCTGTAAAGAAAAAGTGCTTACTGTTTTTACATTTAGTCTTTTAAAAATCAATAAATAATGATATAATTTGGGCGGTGATTATTTATGATTTGTAATCTGTGCCCAAGAAAATGCAACGCTGAACGCACCGAACACCACGGCAGCGGCTTTTGCGGAATGGGAACATTGCCCGTCGTAGCAAGGGTTGCCCCGCACTATGGTGAGGAGCCGTGTATCAGCGGCAAAAAAGGAAGTGGAGCGGTATTTTTTTCAGGCTGTACAATGAAATGTGTATTTTGCCAGAATTTTGAAATATCTGCTCAAAACAAGGGAAGGGCAATTACTCCGTCACAGCTTGCCGACTGCTACAAACAGCTTGAACAACAGGGCGTCCACAACATCAATCTTGTTACCGCAGACCATTTTGTGCATGCTGTTGTAAAAAGCCTTGAAATCTATAAACCGCAAATTCCAATTGTTTATAATTGCAGCGGATACACAAGTCCTAAAACTCTGAGTATGCTTGACGGACTTGTGAATATTTACCTGCCGGATTTCAAGTACAGCGATGACAGTCTTGCAATAAAATATTCTTCTGCTCCAAACTATGTAAACACTGCTACAGCCGCAATAAACGAAATGATTTTTCAGGTCGGTATGCCGGAATTTGACAGCGACTCAATTATGCAGAAGGGCGTTATTGTAAGACATCTTGTTTTGCCGTCACATACAAAAAACAGCATAGGTGTGCTTAATATATTGAAACACAAATACAACCAACAGATAATGGTAAGTCTTATGTGTCAGTATGTTCCGTCAGGACAGGCTGACAAGTTTCCAAAAATAAACCGCAAGGTGACGCGCCGTGAGTATGAAAAAGTGAAATCCGAACTGTTTTCGCTTGATTTGAATGGATTTACTCAGGATTTATCATCTGCCGACACAAAGTATATACCGTCATGGGACTTTGCAACGTGACATTATATACGGTTTCGTTCAGACAGACTTATTATTTTAAAAAGTTTAACTGACCGACCGCAATGTTAATGATATGCTGATTGCCCGCGTTAAACAAACATAAAAGTTTATTTGCGTAATAAAAAACAGGAGATGCCGTATCCCCTGTTTTTATTTTATGTTTCGTTTTTTCCTACTATATTGCTCGGCGTAACAAAAACTGTTTTATTTTTTACATAAATTACCATTCCGGGCTTTGCTCCGCTCGGCTTGCTGACGTTTCTTACAAGCGTATAGTCAACGGGTACCTGACTGCTGTTTCGCGCCTTGCTGTGATATGCCGCAAGGCGTGCTGCCTCGCAGACAGCGGTATCGCTTATTTCACGTCCGTCACCGACAATTATTGTGTGTGAACCGTGAATATCTTTTGTGTGAAGCCACATATCATTTTTGGACGCCGTATTAAGCGTCAGCTTATCATTCTGCCTGTTATTTCTGCCGACAAGAATTTTAAAGCCGTCGCTTGATGTAAATTCAAGCGGAGGAAGCTGTGACAATTGTCTTTGCTTGCCTTTTGGACGGTGAAGATATCCCTGCTCGGTAAGCTCCTCGCGTATTTGGGCAAGATCTTTTTCAGTTTCGGCACGGTTTACCGTATCGAGCACGGACTCAACATATTCAAGCTCGCTTTTTCCCTTTTTTATCTGCTCGTTAAGTACAATTTCCGCATTTTTTGCTTTCTGATAATCCTTGTAATATTTCTGCGCATTTGCCGCAGGAGATATTGCAGGATTTAATTTTATTCTGAGCATTGCGCCGTTTTCATCATAATAATTTTCCACATCGGCAAAAGGAGCCCCTCGTTCAATACGATAAAGGTTTGCCTGCAACAAATCTCCGCAGATTCTGAGCTGTTCGCGATTTTCGCATTGTGAAAGCTCTGCCTGCTGTTTTGAAATTTTCCGAGCAATTCTTTCGCAGGTATTTGACAACAGCTTTGTAAGTCCCTGCGATTTTACTCTCATACGCTCTTGTGAATCACGTTCACCGTAAAAATCATCAAGCAGTTTTGAAAAGCTGTCGTAATATTCTATCCGCGCAAAATCAGCATACTGTTCAATCGGCATAAAACAGAAATCCATAGGCTTTCCGTCGTCACGATAGACAATACACGGCCTGCCGCTGCAATTCTCGGTTATATTTTTTAATTTTTTAAGCTCAATTATCAATTTGTCATACAAAACGCCTTCAAGTCTGTTTGCAGCACCCTCGCAAATACGGTATTCAAGCTCTCGGCACACAATTGGAGATACTCCCTGAATTGATTTAATCAAAGCTTTATTAAGCGGCATCTCACTGTCAAAATGTATAATTCTGTCTGCTGTTTCTTCAGGAGAATATGATAAAATATTCAGCTTATCCTGCGGCTGAGGCAATTCGTACTTTATGTTTGGAAGAACAAGACGCCTGCTGCTCATTGTCAGGTCAACGCGCTTTAACGAATCTATTATTACACCGTCGGAATCCACGATGATTATGTTGCTGTACATACCCATTATTTCGCATACAACGGTAAGCACAACAGTATCGCCAAGCTCGTTCACACACTCAAAATCAAAGAAAATAACTCTGTCACATTCCATTTGACGAACGGCGGTAAGTTTTCCTCCGCCCAATCTTTTTCTAAGCAGCATACAGAACATAGGCGGCTGCGCAGGGTTTTCGGGAGTGCTTTCGCAGAAATTCACGCGCGGAGAATTTGCCCTTGCGGAAAGCAAAAGCTTTTTGTTGCCGTCAAAGGTTCTCAGCGCAAAAACAAGCTCATCACGGTTCGGCTGATAAATCTGAGACACTCTTGCTCCGAGAGCCTGTGTTTCTATTTCATTTTTAATATGCCTTAAAAATATTCCGTCAAGTGCCATTTATTCCTCCTCTGCAAAATCAAGATAACGCTTTTATCACTTGGTTACCGAATTAATTGAATATTTATTGCCTCAAAAGCGTTACTTATGATATTTTCCGTTTGTTGAAATTTCAAAAGTACGGTAAATCTGCTCACTTAAAATCATTCGTGTCATTTGGTGAGGAAATGTCATTCGGCTCATTGAAAGTTTTAAATCCGCCCTTGCTTTTACTGTCTTGCTGAGGCCGTAGCTTCCGCCTATTACAAAATCAACCGTGCTTTTTCCGTCAAGCGACAGAGTATCAAGCATTTTTGAGAGTTCTTCGCTTGACAACATTTTCCCCTCAATGCACATTGCCGCAACGAAATCAAACTGACCGATTTTTTGCAAAATACGTTTGCCCTCTGCCTCTAAAACCTCATCAATCTGCGACTGATTAGGAGTGTTGCTGCGGATTTTTTCTTCGGGAAGCTCTGTAATTGTAAACCTACAAAAAGCCGAGAGGCGTTTTGCATATTCATTGATTGCTTCGATAAAATACTTTTCTTTAATTTTTCCGATACAAATTACATTTATTCTAATCATATTATTCTAATTACTCTAAAAAATTACCGTCTGAATATTTGTTTCGCTCGGCGCAATATCAAGCGTAAAATCACTTTTATACTTCATTCCTGCACTTTCAAGCACAGAAACGGAAGTTGAAAGAGCAAGATTCGGCGTATTGTTCTGCTCGCTGAGATGTCCCAGCATAAGGCGCAGAGTTCCGCTCTTTACAAGGTTTACGAGTTCTTCGGCACAGGCTGTATTTGAAAGGTGGCCTTTGTCTGATAATATCCTTTGCTTTAAATAGTATGGATAAATTCCCGTTTTCAGCATCTCAATGTCGTGATTTGATTCAAGCACAACAAAATCGCTTTTCTGCGCCGCTGCTCTTACTTCATCAAGCATAATACCCATATCGGTTGCGACAAGTGCAGACTTGCCGTCAGAGGCTGTTACGCGAAAGCAGCAGCTTTCAGCAGCATCGTGAGAGGTATTAATGCGCTGAATAAGCATATTTCCGACTGCGATTTCATTCTCAATAATATTAGCATTTGTTTCGGGGCTGATTCTGTTTGCTGCACAAAGTTCTTTTAATGTTCCTTTGCTTGCAAAAACATCGAAATTATACTTTTTCGCAAGCACTCTCAGCGCACTGCAATGGTCAGTATGCTCGTGAGTAACAAAAACCGCACCCACATTTTTCATCTTCAGTCCGTTAGCCTCCATTGCATTCTCTATCTGTTTACATGACCTTCCTGCGTCTATTAAAATGCCTTCCGAGGACGTACCTATGTAATAGCTGTTTCCTTTGCTTCCGCTGAAAAGCGGCACTGCTCTTGCCAAAAAAATCAACCCTTCTTATATAATTCACTGCATATAATATCATATTTTTCAGCCTTTTACAACAACTGTTGAAATCATCATTCCTGCCCATATTCCTGCAATGCATAACACAACGCTCAGTAATGCATAGCATATGGCTAAGATACAGCTTCCGCTGTTAAAGAGATTGTATGCTTCGAGCGAAAAGGTTGAAAATGTGGTAAATCCTCCGCATAATCCCGTTTTTAAAAATAACATAAGATTGTCTGGTATATTTTTCTTTGACGCTGTACCGACAATAAAACCTATTATTATTGCTCCTAATATATTTGTTAAAAGCGTTAAAACAGGGAAATCGCCTTTATACGGAATAAGGCTTATCGCATATCTCAGAATTGCACCGACTGCTCCGCCGAGTCCCACAAATAAAAAACTCATAATCATAACTCTCCAAACTGTTTTTCTTTTCAAATTCTGTTTTCTGACGTAACTTTTTATAAAGGAAAACTTTTTATAAAGGAAATAAAGATAACAAAAAAGCCGTTTCCAGGTAAGAAAACGGCTCAATTTATTAAATTGTTAAGCTCTGAGCTCTTCCTCATTGTCACCTGTAAAATAGACCTTTTTAATATCTGCTCCGAGCGATTTTAACTTTTCCACAACATCTTCGTATCCGCGTTCAATATACTGGATACTTGAAATTTCCGTTGTACCTTTGATTTCAAGAGCAGCAATAATCATAGCTGCTCCTGCACGCAAATCAGTAGCCTTGACAGGAGCAGCAGTAAGGGGAGTTCCTCCCTCAATTATTGCAAGTCTGCCCTCAACCGATATATGCGCTCCCATTCTGATGAGCTCGCTTACATACTGGTAACGATTGTCCCATACATTTTCATTGACTATGCTTGTACCCGGAATACTCATAAGCAATGCGGCAAACTGCGGCTGGCAGTCTGTGGGAAAACCCGGATGTGGCATAGTTTTTATGTTACAGCGTTTAAGCGGATTAAGACTTGCGTCAACCTTTATGGCTTCGTCATATTCGGTAATTTTAACTCCCATTTCGCGAAGCTTTGCAGTTATTGACTCAAGGTGCTTAGGTGTGATATTCTTTACTGTTATGCAGCCTCTTGTTGCAGCAGCCGCACACATATAAGTTCCTGCCTCGATCTGGTCCGGAATAATTGAATAAGTAACTCCGTGAAGATAACCTACTCCTCTAATCTTGATTACATCCGTACCTGCGCCTCTTATATCTGCGCCCATAGAATTGAGAAAGTTTGCAAGGTCAACAATATGCGGCTCTTTTGCAGCGTTTTCAATGATTGTAAGACCTTTTGCCTTTGAAGCGGCAAGCATAATATTCATTGTTGCGCCTACAGATACCACATCAAGATAAATATGCGTACCCTGCAGTTCGGTTTCACATTCAGCCTCTATAATAGCGCCGTCAACAAGTCGCGTAGCAGCACCCATTGCCTCAAATCCCTTTAAATGCTGGTCAATGGGACGAACTCCGAAATTGCAGCCGCCCGGAAGCGCAACCTTTGCCTTGCCGAATCTTCCCAGCAATGCACCCAAAAGATAATACGAAGCGCGCATACCTCTTACTAAATCTGTAACGGCATTGTAAATTTTAATATGTGTAGGGTCAATATATAATGATGATTTATTTATTCTTCTGACGTTTGCGCCCATCTGCTGAAGAATTCTGCTGATAAGAGCAACATCGCTTATGTTCGGGATATTCTCTATCTGACACGGCTCGTCACATAAAATAACAGCAGGAATAATTGCAACGGCTGCATTTTTTGCACCGCTGATATTAACCTCGCCGAATAACGGTTTACCGCCGGTAACTACGAATTTTTCCAATTGTTTTACACTCCAATACAGTATTGTTGAATTTGCAATAACTAAATAAGTGTAGAAATCAAAAGCAAATGAATATTTTCATGCTTATACCGCTGAAAAACACAAAATATATTACATTTTTATTAAAACACACTATCTGTTGTGGTTACGCATATGTAACATCACAATTCTTCTATAGAAAATGATACTACAAACTTGTATCAAAGTCAACGCAATATTAAAATTGTAACCTATTTTTGGCAAACTTGTACTCAATTTGTTATATTAATGTTACTTTTGTTTTTAATATCACCAATTTGCATTACAGTTTGTTGTATTTTCCTATAAAGAATTAATCAAAAAACTAAATTTCGTTGTAGGAAATAACAAATTGAAATATTTTTTTCTTATAAGAATATTAAGTTTTATTATCAAGTATATTGTGCATATTTATTTTACTTAATTGATAATTTTAAATCCTGATATTATTATTTCTTATGCGTCTTGTTTTAGACTTGCCCAACGACTGAAAAATTTTTCAAAAACCATATAAATATTATTGACAAATTAATAATTTGGTAATATACTAATAGTAACATATGAACATATTTTCATATGTTCAATTATTTAATTAATTTTATGAGGTAAATTTTATGGAACAGAAAAACACCGCTAATGAAATGCCTGACCTTGAAGTGCTGTTTGAGCTTGCAGACCTGTTTAAGGTTTTCGGCGACTCCACACGTATAAGAATAATGTTTACAATCTCTGATAACGAGATGTCCGTTCTTAATATTGCAGAATCACTCAATATGGAACAAAGCACTATTTCACATCAGCTCAGGGTTTTGCGCCAGAACAAGCTCGTGCGCGTGAGAAGAGACGGAAAACAAATATACTACAGTCTTGATGACGACCACGTAAAAAAGATTATTGAAATGGGACTTGACCACGTACTTGAATAATATTTTTTCATGCTCTAAGGGGTGACCGTAATGAAATACACTTATACTCTTGAAAACCTTAACTGCGCGCATTGCGCCTCAAAAATAGAAACCAGAATTTCAGAAACAGACGGATTTGAAAGTGTAAGCTTTAATTTTGCCACAAAACTGCTAAGCTTTTATTCTGAAAAGAGCGGAACTCTTAATGAAATTCAGCAAATTTGCAACAGCATAGAAGACGGCGTAACGGTAGTTGATAACAGTCAAAACAAAAATAATTCAGTTAATAAAGTAAATAAAAAAATGAACGCCGATACTATTAATCTTATTATATCGGCAATTCTCGGAATTACAGCATTTGCTGTTCATCTTGTTATTCCAGAAAATATTGTTTGGTGCAATTATTTTATATTTGCTCTCAGTGTTATTGCTACTCTGCTTGCAGGTTATAAGATATTCATAAAGGGTTTTAAAAACGCCGTAAAGCTGAGAATTGATGAAACCACATTAATGGCAGTTGCCGTAATAGCCGCATTCTGTTTGGGTGAATTTGTTGAAGCCGCTATGGTAACCATACTGTTTTCTCTCGGTGAATTTATTGAGGACAAAGCCGTTGACGCATCGCGCCGCGACATTGAAAAACTTGCACAAATACGTCCTGATACGGCAACTCTTATTGTTGACGGGACAGAACAGATCATATCTGCCGAAAGCGTTAAAATCGGCAGTACAATCGCTGTAAAGCCATACGAAAGAATACCGCTTGACGGAATTATTACAAGCGGCAAAACAACTCTTGACACTTCCGCCCTCACAGGCGAAAGCCTGCCCGTTGACGCCTGCGAAGGAAGCGAAGTAATGAGCGGAGCAATTAACGGAAGTAATCTTATTACAATAGAAACCACAAAGGAATTCGGCGACAGCACTGCTACAAGAATTTTAAAGCTTGTTGAAGAAGCCGCCGCACAAAAAGGTAAGCGTGAAAAACTGATTTCAAGATTTGCCTCTGTATATACTCCGATTGTAATAATAATTGCCGCTGTCATTGCTGTTATACCTCCCCTGCTCGGACTCGGCGCATTTACAGACTGGCTTTATAGGGCTCTTGTATGTCTGGTTGCCTCCTGCCCCTGCGCAATTGTAATTTCAGTTCCTCTCTCCTATTATTCGGGAATTGGTGCGGCTTCTGAAACAGGTGTTCTGATTAAAGGCGGAAAATATATTGAAGCTCTTGCCAAGGCTGATACGTTTGTATTTGATAAAACAGGAACGCTCACAAGCGGTAAACTAAGTGTTGATAAGATAACTTCTCTTTCTGAGTACAGCGAGGATGAAATTCTGTCGCTTGCCGCAGCCTGCGAAAAATATTCTACTCATCCCATTGCTTCTGCAATCAAAGAAAAAGCGGCAAAGATTGAACTGCCCGAATTTACCGACTACAGTGAAAACGCAGGTCACGGAACAAGCGCATGTTATAAAGGCAAAAAAATTGAATGCGGCAGTATGAAAATTTTAAGCCTTGAACAGCAAAAGCTTATAAATGATGACTCGTCTGTATTTATAGTTTATGACGGCGTCCTGATTGGAACAATAAGCGTTAGCGATACGGTAAGGCAAGAAGCAAAAGATATAATTTCAAAGCTGAAAGATTTAGGAATTAAAAACACCGTAATGCTTACAGGCGACTCAAAATCAAACGCAGAAAAGGTATGCAGAGAATTGGGTATGAGCCGCTGCAATGCCGAGCTTATGCCAGCCGACAAGCTTTCTCTTGTTCAGCAGATGAAGCAAAATTCAAAAAGTGTTTGTTTCGTAGGAGACGGAATTAATGACGCACCAGTGCTTTCTGCAAGCGACTGCGGAATTGCCATGGGATTTGGAAGCGAAGCTGCAATTGAAGCGTCGGATGCTGTTCTTGCATCCGGTACGCTCAGTCAGCTTCCGAATGCTGTAAAAATTTCTCGCAAGGTTATGAACACAGTCAAAACAAACATTATTTTCGCTCTTGCAATTAAGGCTGCCGTAATAATTCTTGCGGCTCTCGGACTTGCTGCAATGTGGATGTCTGTAATAGCCGACACGGGAGTAAGCGTTGCCTGCGTTCTGTATGCCGCAAGACTGTTGAAAAGCAATTCAAAAAACTAAACCGAAAAACGATTAATTTAATAAAAAATTTAGGGCAGATATGGTTCTGCCCTTTACTTTTTTATATGTTTGTTGTATAATGTAGTTTAAAAGCAAATGCAGGAAATTTTCTGTGTTTCTATATAAAATTAAAGGATAGGAGGGACAAAACATAATGATTAGCGGTGCTGAAATTATGGTAAAATGTTTGGAAGCTGAGGGCGTTTCGGTCGTCTTTGGTTATCCCGGTGCAGCTATTTGCCCCTTTTACGATAAAATTTATGATTCAGGAATAAAGCATATTCTTGTTCGTCAGGAACAGAATGCCGCCCACGCTGCAAGCGGATATGCAAGATGCAGCGGACGTCCGGGTGTTTGTGTTGCCACCTCCGGTCCCGGAGCTACTAACCTTATTACAGGTATTGCAACCGCATACACCGATTCAATTCCCATGATAGCAATTACAGGTCAGGTACGCACCGATTTGCTCGGACGTGATGTTTTTCAGGAAGCCGACATAACAGGTGCATGCGAACCGTTTGTTAAACACAGCTATCTTGTAAACAAAACCGAGGATTTGCCCCGTGTATTCAAAGAAGCCTTTCACATTGCTTCAACAGGCAGGCAAGGTCCTGTATTGATTGATATTCCTATGGATATTCAGGAAAATGAAATCGAAGAATTTGTTTATCCCGAAAAAGTAAATATTATCGGATATAAACCCAACACAAAGGGTCATGCCATTCAGATAAAGCGTGCAATTGAAGCAATTTCAAAGAGCAAACGTCCTCTTATTGTTGCAGGAGGCGGAGTTTTAAGTTCAGGAATAAAGCTGAAATTTCAGGACTTTGCCGACAAAACAAAAATCCCCGTTATTTCAACTATGATGGGAATAGGCGTTATGCCGAGCGAGCATGAAATGTATCTGGGAATGCTGGGAACTCACGGCAAAGCTGTGGCAAACAGAGCTTTGCACGAGGCCGACCTTGTAATGGTATGCGGCGCACGCCTTGGCGACAGAGCCGTTGCCGCTCCCCATCAGATGAGCGAAAACACAACTGTAATTCACATTGATATTGACCCAGCGGAAATCGGAAAGAATGTAAAAACAGAAATTCCGATTGTAGGCGATATGCGCAATGTTATGAATATGCTTATAGACAGTATCGGCGACTTTACCGTTCCCCAAGAATGGAGAGAAACCGTTAAAGCCTGGAAAAAGGACTTGTATAAAACTCCGCCTGTCTTTGACGGATTTGTTGAGCCGAGAACTCTTGTTGGCAATCTGAGCGCAATGTTCCGCTCAAAGGCAATTCTTGTTGCCGATGTAGGTCAAAATCAGATTTGGTGCGCTAACAATTTCCGTATTCGCGAGGGCAGATTTCTGACTACCGGCGGTATGGGAACTATGGGATATTCAATTCCTGCCGCTGTGGGAGCAAAATTTGCAAGACCTACCCGTGACGTAATAGTTATCTGCGGTGACGGAAGCTTTCAGATGAGTATGAATGAGCTTGCAACAATTGCAGGAAACAACCTTAATATTAAAATCATAATTATGCGCAACAGCCGCCTCGGAATGGTACGCGAACTTCAGGATAAAAACTACGGTGGCAGACATTCTGCAACTATTCTTCAGGGCGACCCTGACTTTCTGAAAATTGCCGAAGCATACGGAATTGACCACGCTGAAGCAAGCTCAAACGAGGAAGCCGAGAATATAATTAAAGGCATTGTAAAGTCAGACAGACCGTTTATACTTGTCTGCAATGTTTATCCCGACACTCCGTCGATTTAATGAGGTGAGAAAATGCAATATACATTATCAATACTTGTTGAAAATCAGGCGGGCGTTCTCTCAAAGATTTCGGGACTTTTCTCAAGAAGAGGCTTTAACATTGATTCTCTTGCCGTAGGCGTGACAAACGACCCCAATGTGTCCAGAATCACAATTGTTGCAAACGGCGACGAGTATGTTGTTGAACAGCTTGAAAAACAGCTTAATAAACTTATTCCCGTTATCAAGGTTAAACGCCTTAATGACGGTGACTTTATAAGCCGTGAGCTTATTTTGATAAAAGTTCACTGCGCTGCGGCCAAAAGAGCCGAGATTATAAAAACGGTTGAAATTATGCAGGCTAAAATTGTTGACGTGGCTCAGAGCTGCGTTACGGTTGAATACTGCGAATGTGCAAACCGTGTAAATACATTGATAGATTTATTAAAGCCTTATGGTATCCGTGAGATTGTAAGAACCGGAACTGTTGCCATTGACAGAGGTACAGCTTCGGTTTCGGTTTAAGGAAGCAGCAATCGCAAAACTTTTGGATTACTCCTGTGCTGTTTTGCCTTAATGATCTTACAGTATAACATATACACAATTATTTTAATATACCGCTTTTGCGGTAAGGAGGAACTAAAAATGAAAGACTACAAAGAAAACATGAAGGCACCAATTTATTACCAGTCAGACTGTAACCTCTCGTTGCTGGACGGTAAGACTATTGCAATCATCGGTTACGGCAGCCAGGGACACGCTCACGCTCTTAACCTTAAAGAGTCAGGCTGTAACGTAATTATCGGTCTTTACAAAGGAAGCAAGTCCTGGGCAAAGGCTGAGGCTCAGGGATTTAAAGTATATACAGCTGCCGAGGCTGCAAAACAGGCTGACATTATTATGATTCTCATCAATGACGAAAAGCAGGCTCAAATGTATAAGAATGACATTGAGCCAAACCTCGAAGCAGGCAATATGCTTATGTTTGCTCACGGCTTTGCTATTCACTTCGGTCAGATCGTACCCCCTGCTGATGTTGACGTTACAATGATCGCTCCTAAGGGACCGGGTCACACAGTAAGAAGCGAATATCAGGTCGGCAAGGGCGTTCCGTGCCTTGTTGCTGTTCAGCAGGATGCTACAGGTATGGCTAAAGACCTTGCACTTGCATACGCTCTCGGTATCGGCGGCGCAAGAGCAGGTGTTCTTGAAACAACATTCAGAACAGAAACAGAAACCGACCTCTTCGGCGAGCAGGCTGTTCTCTGCGGCGGCGTTTGCGCTCTTATGCAGGCAGGTTTTGAAACACTCTGCGAAGCAGGTTATGACCCAAGAAATGCTTACTTCGAGTGTATTCACGAAATGAAACTTATAGTTGACCTTATTTATCAGTCAGGCTTTGCAGGTATGAGATATTCAATTTCAAATACTGCTGAGTACGGTGATTACATTACAGGTCCCAAGATTATTACAGAGGACACAAAGAAGGCTATGAAGAAAGTTCTCTCCGACATTCAGGACGGTTCATTTGCCAAGGACTTCCTTCTTGATATGTCCCCTGCCGGCGGTCAGGCTCACTTCCGCGCTATGAGAAAGCTTCATGCTGAATCTCCCGCAGAAACAATCGGTCAGGAAGTAAGAAAGCTCTACAGCTGGTCAGACGAGGACAAGCTTATCAATAACTGATTTTACTTTATCTTTTTAAGGAGCCGGCGCAAAAGTTTAAATGCGCCGGCTCTTTCTGTTTATTTGCATTTTCGATGCTTGTAGTTTTTCATAGTTTATGCTATGATTATATCATTAATTAATACGAGGTATGGTTATGGATAGAAAGATGTTGGCAAGAATTAATGAGCTTGCCAAAAAGAAACGTGAACAGGGACTTACTCCTGAGGAACAGAATGAGCAAAAAGAGCTTTATAAAATTTATCTTGGCGAAATACGCGCACAGTTTGACAGCACGCTTGACAATGTAAGCGTTAAGGAAAAGGACGGCAAGGTAGTTCCGTTTAAACAGGCCTATACCAAAAAAGGCGAAGATAATGGAAATAATAATTGAGTTTTTCGTTGAAGTAGTCTTAGGTACTATCATGGAAGCCATCGCTGAAGCCTTAACTGATAAAATAAATAACAAAATTATAAGCAAAACTTTGCAGATTTTTCTTACTGTTATTATTTTAATTTTGCTTTCTGCAATTCTTATCGGATTAATAATTTTAGTAATGTATCTTATAAATATGTTTACAGGTTGGTTTAATTAATCATTTGAGATATTTCTTTTAAGTCAGGGTTACACAAAAGTTTAGTACAACAAAAGACCTCACTTGTTTTTATATAAATAACAAGTGAGGTCTTTAATTTAATTAATTATTTATATCGTTTTCCGTTAGAACTGTTTTTATACCTTGTTCCCTGAGCTGATTTAGGAATTTTAACATCAGCAGTATCATACTTTCTGCTTCTGTCGATTTTCTTTTGCGCGCCTTTACTCGAAACTCTGTATCCGTCGTCATAATCGCTGTTTGAACGATATCTTCCGCCTGCACTGCTTACCGCAACAGCAGACTGTCCTGATGAATACGCACCGCCTGCAATCTTCTTGCGACGCATTACAGATGACACAATAAGATATGCTATTCCTGCCGCACTCAGCAACAGGCACATTATTCCTACAATAAGCATCCATTCGCCGTTGTCGCCCAAGCTGTCGTTATTTTTTATAAAACCGAAGTCGTCAGAGCCGTCATCAGAGCGGCTCGCGTTTTTCAGATTAGCCGCAATATCATTCCAGTCGCCGTTAGAAAGCACACTGTCGTCGATTATATGGTTAGAATCATAAAGTGCGGCAGAGGGCGCCGTGCTAAGAGGTTCAACGTAGCTTTGACCGCCGCCTACATATAAATCAGAGCTCTGTTCATTTTCATTATAATTATTATTATCATTAGGTTC
Organism: uncultured Clostridia bacterium; assembly: GCA_947593615.1. GTDB lineage: Bacteria > Bacillota > Clostridia > Oscillospirales > Acutalibacteraceae > Ruminococcoides. The sequence continues at coordinate 11,340 of CANQDR010000026.1, read as the reverse complement.
TTCATAATAATATGGCTCTGTTTCGGGTTCGTAATATGGTTCTTGGGTTGCGGGTTCAACATACGGTTCATTAGTTACAGGTTCAACATACGGTTCATCAGTTACAGGTTCAACATACGGATCGTCTGTATAAACGGGGTCGGTATAAGGAGGGTCTGTAACTATTATCTCTCCCGTATTATCATCATAACCGTCGTTATCTGCATCAACCGCAGAAACAGTAAGAGTGAACGTACATATTGAAAAACAAAATATTATTGATAAGAGAGCTGTAAACAGCTTTGAATGTCTGCTCATACAAATCTCCTCCCTCTGAACTTCAAATTCAGATTACTCAGCCTTGGAATCACTGTCAGCCGCAGCTGTTGTAGGTTCTTCTGCCACAAAGAACATCTTCGGGTCATATCTGTCAATTACGGAAGTATTTTCCTCGTACTTGAGGTTCTTTGTCAATCCTTCAACATAATCTGCAAATTCATCCGATTTCATTGAAGACAGCACATTTGCACGATTTGTTCCGTCGCCGATATATTCTTCAGCATCATTTTTTACATCTCTTTTGTAAACAAGATAGTAAACCGCTGTTTCTCCGCTTCCTACCTTAAGAGTTGTTGCCTTGTTATTGTCAAGTTCCTTTAAAGCATTCTTAAGCTCATCACCCATTGAACTTTTTTCCAGTTCTTCAACATTAGATGTTGACGGGTCTGTTTCAACTTTGTTAGCAGTCATATATTCCTTAATCATATCGTCATATGACTTTCCGCCGTTAATATCTTTTGCATATCCGTCAAGCTCATCCGTTAATTTTTTTGCTTCCGCATCAGAGAGTGCAACATTACTTGACTGACCTGCTTCGTCTGTTGTTGAATCGTAGAGGTTTACTGAGAAATAGCTGTAGTCAACATAGTTTTCAAAGAAATACTTTGTTAAATCATCGTCTGATACCTGTTTTGAGCCTCCTACATTATACAGCTTGTCAAACAAAGCCTGATACTTTGTAGTATACTCTGTTGTGCAGTATTTAAAGCTGTCAAGCGAAACACCGTAAGGCTCTAACTCGTCGCTCATAGGCATAACGTATCCGTAATCAGCATACTGACCTACATTCCAATAGGTTTCAGCCTGCTCGTCAGCAGAGGCAAGAGTGCTCTCGTCAATTTCAACGCCCTCTTTGCTGAGCTGTTCGTCAACTACAAGATAGCTTAAACACATAAGCTTTGCCTGTTCCTTAATCCATTTGCTTGCAACTTCCTTTTTGCCGTCATCGTCGGTAATTTCCATTTCAAGCCAGCTGTCGCTTGTTGAATCATATTTGTCAAGCTTCTCGGCAAATGTCTTTGCCTGCTGATAAGCTGTGTCAAGCGAGTAGATGTAAACGCCTATTGCAAGCTCCTTGTCGCTCGTTTTGTAAGACCATTCCTTGTCAAGGCTTACAGGAGTACAGCCTGATGCAAACAATACTGTGAAAAGCATCATAACTGCCATTAAAAATGAACCAATTTTCATATAGGGTTTCATATTTTTTACCGTCCTTAATATAAAATTACATTTTGCACTTAAATACACTTTCTCAGTGTGCGTACTATATGATTATACACAAAAATTTCGTCATTGTCTATATTTTATTAAAATTTTATAGTTAAAAATCTATATTTTAAAGATATTTTTTAGTATTTCAAGGGAAGAAGCATTATTTTGGCATTTTACCGATAAATACGGTTTGCTTCCTGCGCTGAGCATTGCTTTGCCGTTTAAGGCAATAAGCAAGTCCGCAACCTCGGGAGATTTTATTTCCTTGACATAAAGCATAATGTTGTTTTCATTCTGTCTGATTTCATAAATTCCCATTGTATTTGCCCTGTTTCTTATAAGGGCAATGTCGATAAGTCCCAAAACTGACTGCGGGATATCACCAAATCGGTCACGCAGTTCATCCTTGACATCTTCGGAATCCTCTATAGTTCTTATATCTGCAATTCTTCTGTAAACGTCAAGCCTCAGCGTCAGGCTTTCAACATAATATTCGGGAATATGCGCGTCAACAGAAATATCTATAAGACAATCAAGGTCGCCCGCCGTCTTTTCTTCCCCTCGCTCCTCGCTGACTGCTTCTCCGAGAAGTTTGAGGTACATATCATAACCGACCGATTCCATATGTCCGTGCTGCTGCGCTCCCATAATATTGCCTGCACCTCTCAGCTCAAGGTCACGCATTGCAATCTTAAATCCGCTTCCGAACTCGGTAAATTCACGGATTGCCGCAAGACGTTTTTGCTGAATCTCTGTAAGCACCTTGCTGCGCCTGAAAGTAAAGTATGCATACGCTCTGCGAGCACTTCTGCCTACTCTTCCCCTAAGCTGATGAAGCTGGGAAAGTCCCATACAGTCGGCATTTTCAATTATCAGAGTGTTTGCGTTAGGCAGGTCAACTCCCGTTTCAATGATAGTGGTGCATACAAGAACGTCAACCTCCTGTTCAATCATTCTGCGCCACACTTCACTGAGTTCACTTTCTTTCATTTTGCCGTGTGCGATCGCAATTTTCGCCTCAGGCACAGCCTCTAAAATGCGGTTTGCCGTCGACTCGATCGTTTCGACGTTGTTATGAAGATAAAAAACCTGTCCTCCCCGTCTGAGCTCTCTGCGTATTGCTTCGTGTATGACCGCGTTATCGTGTTCAAGCACATATGTCTGTACAGGCTGTCTGTTCTGCGGAGCTTCTTCAATTACGCTCATATCTCTGAGTCCGCTCATTGCCATATTGAGCGTTCTCGGAATCGGTGTTGCCGAGAGAGTGAGAACATCAACGTTTTTGCAAAGCTCTTTGAACCGCTCTTTCTGAGCAACGCCAAACCTCTGTTCCTCGTCGATTATTGCAAGTCCCAAATCGCGGAACTCGACGTCTTTCTGAACAAGGCGGTGTGTTCCGATAATCATATCTATTTCGCCGCGTTTAAGTCTTTGAAGAATTTCCTTTTGCTGTTTTGCCGTACGGAAACGCGAAAGCAACTCAACTCTTATCGGATAACCCTCAAAACGCTTCGTAACTGTCTGGTAATGCTGCCATGCAAGAATTGTTGTGGGGCAAAGCAAAGCGCATTGCTTTGAATCTGCAACACACTTGAATGCCGCACGCAAGGCAACCTCCGTTTTGCCGAAACCGACATCGCCGCACAGAAGTCTGTCCATCGGAGCAGTACGTTCCATATCGTGTTTTATTTCTGCACAGCAGGTAAGCTGGTCGGGAGTTTCTTCATATTCAAAGCTTGCTTCAAAATCACGCTGCCATTCATTATCCTGAGAAAAAGCGTATCCCTTTGCCTTCATTCTGGCAGAATATAAAGCAATAAGCTCTTTTGCAATATCCTTAACAGACGACTTTACTCTCGCCTTTGCTTTTTGCCAGTCCTGCGAGCCAAGTCTGCTGAGTTTTACATTTGAATTCTCACGCGGGCCGATATACTTAGCCACCATATCGAGCTGGGTTACGGGCACATAAAGAACATCGCCTTTGGCGTAATCTATTTTGATATAATCCTTGATAATTCCATGGGTGTCTATCTTGCGGATACCGCTGAAAATACCTATTCCGTGCACATTGTGAACTACGTAATCGCCTGGTGAAAGTTCTGCAAGGCTGTATATTTCCTGTCCGTTCTTCTGTTTTTTCTTTTTCTTTCTTTCAGGTCTGTATGCAGTCTGTCCGTAAGTAATAAGAAAAAATTTCTCACTCGGATACTCAAAACCCGCGCTCAGTGCTCCGGGCAAAACATATAACGAGCCATTATTTACTTCTCTGGGATTTTCTGCATACTGAGCAGGATAACCGTCATTTTGCAGAGTATCACAAAGATTTTTCGCGGATTTATCCGTGCCTGAAAGGATCACGCCGCAGCTCTGCGGGGTGAAAAGTCCGTTTAAATCTTCCGTAAGCTGTTTGTAAGAACCGTTCCACTGTGTAAGCTGTTTTGAAGAAAAGCTGATTATTTCGCTTAAATTAATCGGAGTGCTCCCGTGAACAAAATTTTCAAGCACAATTGTGCCGTGAGCATTAAAAATATCTATACATTCGTTGAATGTAAGCGTAAAGCGGTCAAAGCCTCTGCAAAGAGTTCCTTCCTCAAAGCCCTGTTTGAGCATTTCGGAACTTTGAAAATCCATCGCTTTTCCCCTGTCGCGTATATTGCTGAATTCCGAAGCAAAATACAAGGTATCTCTGCTGAAATAATCAAACAGCGACTCGGGTTTGTCGTAAACCTGATTTATAAATTTATCGGCATTAGCAATAAGAGCTCCATTTCTTATCATCTCTGCTTCAGACAGAAGTTTCTCTTTTGCCTTTGCGCTGTTTTTTGAGCGCAGCAGATTAGCCTGATGAACAATTTTGTCCGCCAGAGCATTTTTGTCATTCATTATAATCTCGGTTGACGGAGTGAGCTTTATTTTATCGGCCTTCTTAAAACGCCTCTGACTTTCCAAATCGAAATAGCTGAGGTCGGATATTTCATCACCCCAGAATTCCGCTCTTATCGGATAATCGGAATCAGGCATAAAAAAGTCGAGAATACCGCCGCGAAGAGAAAACTGTCCGCTTCCGTCAACAGCGTCAAAACGCTCATAGCCAAGCAGTGTGAGCGCGCGCACGGCTCTGTCAAGTTCAAGCTCTTTGCCCTCTTCAAGCACAATAGTGGAATCCTGAAGAACCTTTCTTGGAACTGTAAGCTGACTTGCCGCATCAATACATGAAATTACAACGTCACATTCATTGTCAATTAATTTTAAAAGCACTTTCAATCTTGCATGCTCATAATCATGAGACTTGCTCTGAAAGTCAAGAAAATTGAGGTCACGCACGGGATAGACATATGCTCTGAGCCCCATACTGCATAAGTCGTTACACAAGGTCTGAGCTTCTTTTTCGTTTGAGGCAACGCAAAATGCCATGCTGCCTTTAAGGCGGCACAGCGCGTAAATTATATTTGCTTTGTTTATTGCAGATAGTCCCGAAACACACAGCGATTTCCCCTGCTTTGTATTTTTAAGCAGAGATTTAAACGCGCTGTTATTTTTCAGAACTTCAACCAGAAAATTCATTTTGTCTGCCATTATTCAATATCCTTTTTCTGATTAATTCCGTATTAATTCTCTTAAATAGAACGATAGATTTCACCTGCATATTATAAATGCAGTATCAGTATAATATATTTAATTTTAATTAAACATATTCATTGCACGGTCGGTTTTTCCGTCAATAATCAGTTCAACGGCTTTTGCGGCATTGTCAAACATATCTGACATAAGTTTATACTCATCATTCGTAAACTTTGAGAGCACCCAGTCTGCCAAGTCCCAATTTGGATTGGGCTTTGCTCCTATTCCGATTTTGATCCTCGGAAAATTATCGCTTCCGCTCAGATAGATTATGCTTCTCATTCCCTTTTGACCGCCGTCGCTGCCCTTTGAACGAATACGCATTTTCCCCACGTCAAGAGATATGTCGTCAAAAATCACAATTACATTCTCAGGCGGAATTTTATAGAAATTCATCGCCTCAACAACCGCCTGTCCGCTGTTGTTCATATAGGTAGTCGGCTTCATAAGCATAACTTTTGCACCGCCTACGGTACATTCTCCTACAAAGCTTTTGAATTTGATTTTATTGACCTTGCAATTGTATTTTTCCGCAATGCGGTCAAGTGCAAGCCAGCCTGTATTGTGCCGAGTGTTCTCATATTTTTTGTCGGGATTGCCAAGTCCTACAATCAGGTATTCAACCGAACTTGAAAATTTCTTTTTACCAAACATTTTTAATTTCCTTATATTTTATATATTTATATTATTTTTTAGTTAAATATAAATTTGTCTGCCCAAAGCTAATAATCATTGTGATTTCTTAGGTTTACGATATGCTTGGGCAACCGATGTTTATCACATAATAACCCTATCTTCCCAAAGCTAAAAAGCTAAAATAAGCGGGTTTTTGAAAACCCGCTTGTTTCATCTTTATTTTATTCCGCAATTATGAAAAATTTTATCAAAATATGTAAAGCAAATCAATATCAGCCGAAAGCAGATGTAAACGGCTTGTCGTTGTAAATTCTTGCAATAGCCTCTGCAAATGTAGGCGCTACGGGAAGAATTGTAAACTTGTCAATCATCTTTTCCTCAGGAACTGGAATCGTATCAAGAAGAACAACCTCTTTTATTGCGCTGTTCTTAATTCTCTCAATTGCCGGTCCCGAAAGAACTGCATGCGTTGCGCAAGCATAAACTTCCGTTGCTCCGCCCTTTTCAACTATTGCGTTTGCGGCATTGCAAAGCGTACCTGCGGTGTCGATCATATCATCAACAAGAATTACCTTTTTGCCTCTTGCATCGCCGATAATATTCATTACCTCACATACATTTGCCTTTGGTCTGCGCTTGTCTATGATTGCAAGGCTTGTTCCGATTTTTGAAGCAAAGTTTCTTGAACGTGTAACAGAACCCAAGTCAGGAGAAACAACAATAAAGTCGTCGGTGTTTCCGCCGATTTTTTCTCTCATATGATTTGCAAGAAGAGCAGCGCCGTGAAGATGGTCAACCGGAATATTGAAAAAGCCCTGAATTTGATTTGCGTGAAGATCCATTGTAAGCACGCGGTCAGCACCTGCGCTTGTTATAATATCAGCGCAAAGCTTTGCTGAAATCGGATCTCTTGCCTTAGCCTTTCTGTCCTGTCTTGCATAACCGAAATACGGCATAACAGCCGTAATTCTTGCAGCAGACGCACGTTTCATTGCGTCAATCATGATGAGCATTTCCATCAGATTGTCATTTACGGGTGTACAAGTTGACTGAACAATAAAGCAGTCGCTTCCGCGAACAGATTCATGCAGAGAAACTGAGATTTCTCCGTCTGAAAACTGTGTGCAGTCACTTTTGCCGAGAGGCAGACCAAGACAGCCCGCAATACCCTGAGCTACGTCAACATTTGAACTGCCGGTGAAAATTTTGATGTCCTTACCGTGAAAATTCATTGTAATAACTCCTTTGGAATATGATTTGCTTTTTATGTATTTGTAATTACTTAATTAACAGGTGTAACCCTTTTCTGTTGCTATACGATTGAGTTCCTCAAGCTGCTTGGGGTCATTTGCCCCGAGTACGGTATCGCTGCACTCAGCCGTAAAAGCTCCTACTTTTTTGCCGTCGGATAAAAGCAGCTTTAATGCGTCGGGCAGGTAGTATTCCTTAGCTTTGTTGTCAGACTTTATTCTGCCGAGAACCGACAGCAAAAGCTGACAGTCAAACCAGAAGCCGCCCGAATTTACCTCGTTGATTTTCAGAGTTTCTTCGTCAGCGTCCTTTTGCTCTACTATCGCTTTAAGATTTCCGTTTGTATCCCTCACAATACGGCCGTAGCCCGTGGGATCATCAACCTTTGCGGAAATCACTGTAGCCGCACATTCACTTTCAATATGCTGAGCAAGCGATTTGCCGATTGTTTCACTTGTCATAAACGGAGCGTCGCCGTTTAAAATTACGACATTACCGCTGTGTTTTTCAAGAAAGCTCTTAGCCATCATAACAGCATGACCTGTTCCGAGACGTTCGGCCTGATAAACGCTTTTGACACCGAAATCAAGGGTATCTAAAAACTCCTCAATACACTCTTTTTTAAAGCCCTTTACAACGCAGATATCGTCAATTCCTGCATTTTTTAAAGCGGAAATAACCCACATAAGCATAGGCTTTCCAAGGACCGGTGAAAGTGTTTTCGGCTTGTCGGATTTCATTCTCTTGCCCTCTCCTCCGGCAAGAATAATTGCACAATTACCCATTTCAAACCCCTTTTACGCGATTACATGTTAATAAGGTATAGCATGTCGGAAATATGACGATTTTATTTAATTACCGCACACACTAACAGATATTAATATTATCTCACAAATAATACAAATTGCAAGTGTATTTTACAAAAAATAAAGATTCAAACACATTTTAAACGATTTATACAATATTAATAAAATTTAAACTCGATTTTTATTAGAAAAAATTTCAAAAAAATATAGCTATTTTTGCTAATGTTTGTTATAATAACATTTAGGCTTATACAAGCAGGCAGAAATTATGATATAAGGATTATTATATAGAGTTTCTGTCACAGCCGTATATTTATATTACAGGAGGTTATTCCAAAATGAGCCACAAGTATGTTTACCTTTTCTCTGAGGGCAACGAAAATATGCGAGAGCTTCTCGGCGGTAAAGGTGCAAACCTTGCTCAGATGACAAATCTGGGTATGCCGGTTCCGCAGGGCTTCACAATTTCAACTGAGGCTTGCACACGCTATTATGAGGACGGCAGAAAAATTGCTCCGGAAATCGAAGCAGAAATTTACGAAAACCTTGCAAAGATCGAGGAAATCAACGGCAAGAAATTCGGTGACACAACAAATCCTTTACTCGTATCGGTACGTTCCGGTGCAAGAGCATCAATGCCCGGTATGATGGATACAATTCTCAACCTCGGTCTTAACGACGAAGTTGCTGCAGGTATGATTGCAGGCAACCCTGACCCTAAGTTTGAGCGTTTTGTATATGACTCATACCGCCGTTTCATTCAGATGTTCTCTGACGTTGTTATGGAAATTTCAAAGAAGAGATTTGAAGTTATCATTGACGAAGTTAAGGCAGAAAAGGGCGTTAAGAACGATATTGACCTTGATACAGATGATATGAAGAAGCTCGTTAAGCTCTTCAAAGAATATTATAAAGAGCAGAAGGGAACAGACTTCCCGACAGATCCTAAGGAACAAATGATGGAAGCTGTTAAGGCTGTATTCCGTTCATGGGACAACCCCCGTGCAAACGTATATCGTCAGATGAACGATATTCCTTATTCATGGGGTACTGCTGTAAACGTTCAGCCGATGGTATTCGGTAACTTAAACGAAAACTCAGGCACAGGCGTTGCATTTACACGTGACCCTGCTACAGGTGAAAAGGGTCTTTTCGGTGAGTATCTTATCAATGCTCAGGGTGAGGACGTTGTTGCAGGCGTTCGTACACCAAGCCACATTTCACAGCTTGAGAAAGAAATGCCTGACGTATTCAAGCAGTTCGTTGAGATTTCAACAAACCTTGAAAACCACTACAGAGATATGCAGGATATGGAGTTTACAATTGAAAACGGCAAGCTCTATATGCTTCAGACACGTAACGGTAAGAGAACAGCCGCTGCTGCTCTTAAGATTGCCGTTGACCTTGTTGACGAGGGTATGATCACAGAAGAAGAAGCTGTACTTCGTGTTGAGCCAAATCAGCTTGACGCTCTTCTCCATCCGCAGTTTGACGCTAAGGCATTAAAGGCTGCTACACCGATCGGAAAAGGACTTGCTGCTTCTCCGGGTGCTGCCTGCGGTAAAGTTGTTTACACAGCAGAAGACGCTAAGGAATGGGCTGCAAGAGGCGAAAAGGTTGTTCTTGTACGTCTTGAAACATCTCCTGAAGACATTGAAGGTATGGTTGCAGCCGAGGGTATCCTCACAGCTCGCGGCGGTATGACATCACACGCTGCCGTTGTTGCACGCGGTATGGGTACATGCTGTGTATCAGGCTGCGGCGAAATCGTATTTGACGAAGCTAACAAGGCTTTCTCAATCGGTGACGTTACACTTCACGAGGGCGACTATATTTCACTTAACGGTTCAACAGGCGACATCTACGGCGAGGCTATCGCTACAACAGAAGCTGCAATCGTAGGTGACTTTGACAGATTCATGAGCTGGGCTGACAAAGAGAGAAAGCTCCTTGTAAGAACAAACGCAGATAACCCGAGAGATACTGCTCAGGCAGTTAAGTTCGGCGCAGAGGGTATCGGACTTTGCCGTACAGAGCATATGTTCTTTGAAGGCGACAGAATCAAGGCTATCCGTGAAATGATAGTAAGCAAGACTAAGGAAGGCAGAGAGGCAGCTCTTGCAAAGATTCTTCCTTATCAGCAGGGCGACTTTGAGGAAATGTACAGAGTTCTCGAAGGCAGACCAATGACAGTTCGTTTCCTTGACCCGCCGCTTCACGAGTTCGTACCTACAAAGGACGAAGACATCAAAGAGCTTGCAGACGATATGGGACTTACTTTTGAAGAGCTCAAGACTATCTGCGAAGGACTTCACGAGTTCAACCCGATGATGGGTCACCGCGGCTGCCGTCTTGCAGTAACATATCCTGAAATTGCAGAAATGCAGACAAAGGCTGTTATCGGCGCTGCTATCGCAGTAAACAAGGAACATCCCGAGTACAATATCGTTCCCGAGATTATGATTCCTCTTGTAGGCGAAGTTAAAGAGCTTAAATTCGTTAAGGATTTTGTTGTTGCTACAGCAGACAAGCTTATTGCTGACGCAGGCGTTAAAATGGAATATCACATCGGTACAATGATTGAGATTCCCCGTGCTGCTCTCACAGCAGATGAAATTGCTAAGGAAGCTGAATTCTTCAGCTTTGGTACAAACGACCTTACACAGATGACATTCGGCTTCAGCCGTGATGACGCCGGTAAGTTCCTCTCATCATACTATGAGAATAAGATTTACGAGTCAGACCCATTTGCTAAGCTCGACCAGGTTGGCGTTGGCAAACTTGTTAAGATGGCTTCTGAGCTCGGCCGTGCTACACGTCCTGACATCAAGCTCGGAATCTGCGGCGAACACGGCGGCAACCCGCCGACAGTTGAGTTCTGCCACAAGGTAGGTCTTAACTACGTATCGTGCTCACCATTCCGTGTGCCGATCGCTCGTCTTGCTGCTGCACAGGCTGCAGTTAAAGAAAAAATGGGTAATCTCTAATTTTGTTAATGGATAAACTCATTTAGCAACCAAAAGGCAAAAATATATATCAAATCAGACCTTGCAGATAAAATCTGCAAGGTCTTTTTTTACCTCAGTGATTTGTCAAACTTAGCGCAGCACTTGCCGAGCACTAAGTTTCATATATCTTTAAACAGTAATTCGACCTAACTGAGCCTAACGGCAACGGCATGTTTCCTGTTCAAATGTGCAAAAATTTTAATTTATAACCACACTCGACAATTTTTGATATAAAAATAGTAATTATTACGCTAAAATAATAAAAAAGAGAAATAATAAGCATAAGTATAAGTATATTAAAATAAATTCATACATAAAAGAAGAAAGAGATACTATATATAATGAAAAAACTAATTGAAAAATCTAATTAAAAGACAGTACAAATAAAGAAGCTGCCAAAAAATATGGCAGCTGTTATAAAACAATTAAATATTTAAATATAAGAATATAAGAAAAACAGGCATTTTTTGCGTAGAACGAATACTTCT
>CANQDR010000025.1 GCA_947593615.1 uncultured Clostridia bacterium | reverse complement strand
GTAAACTGCTTGCAGTTTTCCTCAATTCCACGGTTCACTCTCATTTTTTTGTAACACATCTATTGTAATCCTACATGTCGCTTTTTTGATATCTATAATATTTTGTTGACATTACAAGAACTCTATGTTACAATATATCACATAATAAGATTATATGTATAAAATAAACTGAAAAATCGATAAAATTTTTCCTCAAGTATCTTACTTGAGGATTTTTTGCGTCATTTTTAAATCAAAGACATAATTTTTATATATTCCTTCATCTATACCTATAAAACCCAAAAAATTGTATTATAATACGCAATTTTCCCAAAATTTTTATTTTTCATATTTTTTACGCATAAAAAGACACCGCGAAAATCCTTTTATAATTGGATTTTCGCGGTGTAAATCTGTTATTAGCAAACTTCAAGAACTTATATTTAAATTTCTTACATTATTTTACCCGATTTTTAGAAAATTATAAAATATTTTAGGAGGAAAACTAAAATGAAAAGAACATTAAAAAAAGCCATTTCGTTATTTCTTGCTCTGGTATGTATGCTATCTTGTTTTAGCATGGGTACAGTATTTGCCAGAGATGGATCAATAACAGACCACCAAGCTATAGTGCTGGTATTAGATACATCAGGTAGTATGTATGGAAAACCAGTCACTAATTTAAAAAAAGCCGCTCTTGAATTTTGTAATAAAATTATTGGTGCTGACCCTAAAAATCAAATTGCAATTGTTACATTTTCTGATAGTAGTAATGTTAACAATTTTACAAGTAATTTAACAGAATTAGCACGTACAATACAAGATGTTTCAGCAAGCGGCGGCACTGAAATGGCTGATGCCATTCAATCTGCCGACACGCTGTTGCAAAAGGACACATTAAATGAAGGCTATGTAAAAAGTATAGTTACCATGGCAGATGGAGAGCCCTGGGACGATAGCGAAACTGTACAGGCAGCAACAGCACTTTTTTCAAAATACAATATGTATTCCATTGGCTTTTTTGAATACGAAAATGGAGGTGCAAAAAATCTTTTGAAGAGTATTCAAAACTGCGGTTACTACGAAGCAAATGATGTTGATGCTTTAATTGATGAATTTGTAAAGATTGCAACAGATATTTTAAATCCGTTTACAATTAAACTTTCTCATGGAGATCCGGAAAAAAGTGAGAATGTGCAAAATCCGGGAAGTTATACATATAAGTACAAAATAACTGCGGAAATCATAAACGGAAATTCCAAACAAGCCAATAATGTAAAAGTATCAATAGATTTAGGTCAAAGTATGACATTATCATCGGGAAGCAATCAAACTATTGAAGTCGGTACATTAGGTGCAGGTGAGACAAAAACGCTTGCTTGGAACATCGAAATGCCTATGGTTGTTTTAGGTGTTACCATGTATGATGTTTATTATGTAACCGCTTCATCTGATAATACTGTTAATATTACATCTTCTGATAAAATTATTATTGAAGATGACGATGATTATAACAAAAATAATAATGAATTAGATTTTAATCGAGATGTATGGAGTTTCGGAAATTTTGGTGGCCCACTATATATGTCTAAAGAAGATAAAGGGGCGTTGCTTTTAAATTTAAAAGATAATGAAAAAGCATATATTGACGAAAGAATAGAAAAATCTCGGAATTATTCAGATATTCAAGGTGGTCATTGCTGGGGAATGTCGGTTACAACAGTATTGTCAAAAATGGGAATAATAAATCCTTGTTTGCGACAGAGCGGAACAAATTGCCTGCACGATATAACAATGAATCCAACAGACAACAGTAATATTGAATCGCTTATTACATTTTATCAACTTACGACATCATTAGATAGAATTCGAGAGGAGGTAGATATGTATAATGAACAATCAAATTTAGAAAAAATACAGGATTTAATTGCTAAATCAAATAATGTCAAAAATGGTGGTTCTCCTTTTGTTATTTGGTTTAGTTATCAAAAGCATAATGATGATGGAAGTGTTAATTTTAATGATAAAGAAGCACACGCAGTTGTAGGTTATGCCTATCAGCAAGGCACATATAGTTATTATAATCGTGACTATAACGGAAGAATTTTAATATATGATAGTAATCCACTTTACGGTGAAAGTGGTGATGTTTTTAATGATGATATATGTTTATATATCAATACAAGTACAGGTGATTGGACATTTCCATTATACGACTTGGCTAATTCATATTCTTATGGCGGCGAACTAAATTTAGTTACAAATAGTCTTGAATTATTAAGTACAAAAGATTACGATACGTCGACTTCAAATTATGAAGCAACTTTACAAGCAAATAGCAAAACGCATTTTATATTAAAAAATAAAAATGGAACCTACGATTCAGATGATATTTATAAAGGTAGAATAAACGGTTTTTTAAGTTATGCTTTGCCAGGAGGTTCTTCTGCTCCGCAAATTGATATGCCAAATAATTTAGATTACACAATTGAAAATGTTAATAAAAATGATGTACTAGATTATGATCTTAATTATAGAGGTAAATCGTTTTTATCCGCAAAGGCTACTATTGCTGATAATGTAAAATTTAACTACAATGGTCAAGTCGGATTGACAAATAATAAAGAAGATTATTTGATTTCCTCTACTGTAAACAATGGACCGATTCAGTGGTATACAATAAGCGTATCCGGGAACAAAACAACTAATCCTACATTAAGACCAACAGAACAAGGCTTTGTTTTTGAGGGCGATAATATGGATAGTATAACTATAACGGACACTAATGATGCAGAAACAAAAGAATTAACCTTTACAACAACGGAAGACAAGGTATTAATCAGTGAAAATGATAATTAATTAACTGTTTCAATTGACGAAGATAAAGATGGAACTTATGAAACTGTAATTGCGGATAGCAAAAGTTCTAAAAAATCTGCTGAATTAAAAAATCTTGAAACTGAAAACTTTACATTGTCACCTGTTTTTGCTTCCGCTATTCGGGATTATACTTCTTCTGTTGATTATTCTGTATCTAAAGTTGCATTAATACCTACATTGCAAAACGGTGCAACAGCAACGATTTCGGTTAATAATCAAACACCTGTTGATTTTAGCTGTAGACAGTCAGTTGATTTGAAAGTCGGAAAGAACACAATTAAAATTGTTGTGTCAGCTAATGATTTAGAGAGCACTACTTATACAGTGATAATTACACGTTCTCGACAGGAGTATACATCCACAGCGTCAAATGCACAAGATAATTCAACTAAAAAATCAGATACTGACTATGTTAATACAAGTAAAAGTATTACAAGTCCTAATACTGGAAGTGATTCGTTAGGTATAATTTTGCCTATTGTTGTAGCGTTGCTATCTTTAGGAATTATGACTATTACACATATTATAAGCATAAGAAAAAAGAGATTTTACGAATAATTTAATAAATTATTTTGCGAAAAGGAATATCGCTTAATATTTCTTTATTGAAAAGTCGAGTAATGTAATATAATAAGACATTAAAAATAATAATTTGTGAAATAATTGTTTTTCTGACAGGTACAACAGCTTTACTTATGATAAATATTAAATAAAATGATTATAGAAAATTATTATAAGGAGAATTTATATGTATTGTGAAAAATGCGGAACAGAAGTTCAAAATAATGTAGCTTTTTGCCAAAACTGCGGAAACAAATTAAATAATATTGTAGCAGATACATAGCTTACTAAAAGGAAAATATTCAAGAATAAAAAGGCTATTGCTATAATTTGCTCAATTTTTTTGATAGTGATTATCATAGGAATAGGGTTTGCAATTAGCCAAAACAGCAATAATTCAATTGTTGGCTCATGGGCGGATTCAGACGGTAATATTAAATTTTCGTTTTATGAGGACGGCACATGTGACAACGGACTAGGTCCATACTATGAAGCAGGTGAAAATGGAAAGATAAGATTCTATGACAGTTATCATTATCCTTCTGGAAGTGTTACATATTATGAAGTTAAAGGCAATAAATTGTTTCTGTCAAGACACAAAGATTTTAATACAGATGATGAAGATACTCAGGTTTACTATAGGAAATAAATATTTAAGTGATTTGGAGGTTGAATAGTGGTACCTACAAAAATTTCGAATGCAAACACGTTTATTATTCTTCTTAATTGAATATGAACAAAAGACAAAATCTTCCTTGACCAGAAATCAGGGAAGATTTTTGTTTTCTAAAAATTTAGAATATCTTGATTGAAAAAATGTTACTTTTTCATTTGTTATGAATAATTTAATAAGAGAGTATGCAAAGAAAGGAGAAATTTCATGAAACGATGTGTACCTTTAGAAGCAGAGGCGGAAGCTGTATGTAATCAAAGTTCTGTACCTCCTTTGATTTTTCAACTGCCACCAAAACAAGGACGAGAAATTCTGGAAAAAACACAGGACACACCTGTATATAAATATCCTGCTTATATTTCAGTAAAAGAAATAAATACAGGAAAATGGGGTACAATTCCTGTTTATTTTGTTATGCCAAAAGATACTGCTTCAATCCGTAATGTTATTTTTTATATTCATGGTGCAGGATGGGTATTCGGAAGTTTCCATACGCATGAAAAACTCATAAGGGAACTTGCGGCAAGAACAAATTCTCTGGTTGTATTTCCTGAATACACTCGTTCTCCCGAGGTTAAATATCCTGTAGCTATTGAGCAATGCTATTTTATACTTTCGCATTTATGGGAAATCATCGGCAATACCTTTCCTAATATCAACCGTGATACTTTAACGGTTGCAGGAGACAGCGTTGGCGGTAATATGGCAATTGCCATGACTTTGATGTCAAAAAATAGAAACGGTATAAAAATACACAAACAACTTTTGTATTATCCTGTAACAAACGCTTGCTTTAACACACCTACTTATCTGCAATTTGCAGAAAATTATTATTTATATAGAGCAGGTATGAAATGGTTTTGGCGACAGTATACTTCATGTGAAGCAGACAGAAATCAATTAACGGCTTCTCCGCTTCGTGCTAGTGTGGATTGCTTAAGAGGATTACCAGAAGCAATGATTATTAATGGTCAGGCAGATGTTTTAAGAAGTGAGGGTGAAGCTTTTGGAGAAAAGCTTCGTTGTGCTGGTGTTGAAGTAACAGCATTGAGAGTTCAGGGAATTATTCATGACTTTGTTATGCTGAATTCACTTGATAAAACAAATGCATGTCGTACAGCAATGGACGCATCCACACAATGGATAAATCGTAAAAATGAATGTATCGAATTGTGAAAATACAGTATTACTCTAATTCAAGAGTTCTAAAAAATCAAATCCCGAGTATTAAAAAACTCGGGATTTTGTCTGCGGAAAGTCGATTTATCATAAATTTATTTTTTATTGTGCTTATACAATTATGCTAAGGAAAAGGCTTGTACAACCTTTTGATGTTCTAAAACCCAGTATTTATGCTGTCTTTAGAAGATATAATAATTTAAGTTGTACTTATGCAATCGTAGCATAAAAATAGCTTGTACAACCTTATAATTTTAAAAAACGCAGTGTTTATGCGGGTTTTATCCGATTTCATCATAAATGTTGCACTTGCACGGTCGTGCCATCTGCTGCCATATCTTCGTGAAGGTCTGTTATGGCGTCGCCTTTTACCTGCATTGATGCAGCGGTATAGGGGAAACCTGCGGCAGCCTGAGGATATATACCTGTTGTATGGTCAACAAAATAATCTTCGAATCCGGCTTTCTTTATTTCGTCTTCAGTAAGATTTTTTGTCAGCTGATAAACGATGGCGCCAATCATCTCAAGATGACCCAGTTCCTCGGTACCTATATCAGTAAGTGTACCTTTTAATTCCGGTAAGGGCATTGTAAAACGTTGACTTAAATATCTTAGTGACGCGCCAAGTTCTCCGTCTGGACCTCCGTACTGCAAAAGGTGATAGATTAGATGTAAAAAAATATATCAATGCTTGAAGTGGTGCGATTAAAGACGATTTTATCTACAAAGCTGCGAAGTATATCGTTTTTTTCATACTCACTTAGATTTGGACTTCTGAGCTGCTGAATAACATTTTTATTTTTTTCAATGAGCTTTCTGCGTAACTCCTTTTCACTGTTTTGCGGTTTAATTTGACGGCTCTCAAGATTTGAAATTTGTGTTTCAATTATCTGTTTGCTTTCCTTATATTCAGATAATGTATAAACTCCGTCCTCAAACGCTTCTTTAATTCTTCTAAGTTTTTGCTTTTCTTTTTCAATCAGGTTGTTAATATCAATTTCGTTGTCAGATGATTGCGATACATCTTTTACAGAAAGGTTAAAGATTTCTGTTTTAAAAGCTTGCTCAATTGCAATAATTACCATTGCATTTATTTTTCGTATTGATATAGAATGAGATATATCGCATTTTCCATGAATGTATTTTACGCACTGCAATGATGAACCTTTTACAGCCATCGCAAGGCTTGCACCACAGTTAGAGCATTTTACAAGTCCGTGCAGCATATATTCTTCATTGATTTTTGAATGAGTGTATGAAAGATGTTTCTTTTTGTTTTCAGCAATCAGCTCCTGAACTTTGTTGAAAGTTTCTTCATCAATAATAGGTTCATGTTGACCCTCAACAATCATTATATCTGGGTCATTATAATTTAGTTGTGTCCTGCGTTTTGGATTCCAGCGAATTTTGCCTATGTAAACAGGATTTTGCAGAATATAATTAACCGTTCTGTTTTCCCATAGATTTCCTCGAGTAGTTTTAATTCTAAGGGCATTAAGTTTCCGAGCAATTTTCATTGAGCCTATGCCGTTAAGATAATCTGAAAAAATCTTGCGGACTATTGGTGCAGTATCGGGATTAACGATGTACTTTTTATTTTCAATGCTGTATCCGAATGAGGGAATAGTAACGGCTCCTCCGCGCTCGACCTTTTCAGTCATGCCCCTTTTTACTTCACCTGATAATCTAATGGAGTAGTATTCATCAGACCATTCTATTATGCGTTCTATCAAAGTTCCAAACGGACCTTCAACCATAGGTTCAGAAACGCTGACAACTTCAACACCGTTTTTACGAAGCATTGATTTATAGAAAATACTTTCTTCCTGATTACGTGCAAAACGTGAAAATTTCCAAAGAAGAACGGCAGAGAAAGGGGAGGGCTTTTGTTTTGCAGTAGCAATCATCTCGTTAAATTGAGGACGTTTATCTGCGTGTCTGCCTGAAACGCCGTCATCACGAAAAATATATTCCTTTGGAATGATATAACCGTGTTGTTTTGCATACTGTTGAACAACCTTAATCTGACTGTCAGGTGACAGCTCAGTTTGATTATCAGTACTTACTCGTATATAAGCAGCAGCAATTTTTAGTTCGGTATTTATAATTTATCACGCTTTCTTAGTTTTACATCATAAAATAAAGCATAAGTTTATAAAATATATTGACAAAATTTGTTAGATATAATAAAATATTACTTGAGAAACATTTTTGTTTCTCAGATACCTATTCCCGAACCGCTCACTACCTCAATAGTGGGCGGTTTTTATTATTGTTTAAGTAATTTATCTATTGAAATATTAAAAATTTCAGATATCTGAATTATAGTTTCGATTGATGGTTGCATTTTACCTTTTTCGTAATTAGAAATAGCTGTTCTGCTTAAATGCAACTTTTGGGCTAATTCGGTTTGTGTAAGTTCATGTTTTTTACGGAGTTCACGCATATTAGTAGAAAAAGGCATAATAACCTCCATTTAATGTTCGTTTTATGTGAATTATGTTTTCTTATTAAGCTAAATATGATATAATTAAATTAAAGGTGGCGATAATCACGAAAAAGATTAAACAATTTTTTAAAGTATTAATTTATAAGTATTTATATTTTTCTGTGTTAATGATTGTTGTACTAATTTATTTTTTTGATAAAAGCCAAAATGTATTTGCTTGTTTTATAGAAAACAATTCCAATGTTTGTAATTTGGCAATTATGTCAGGTACGTTTATTGGCTTTTTACTTACTATTGCAACAGTGTATTTTTCCATACCAAATAAAAGTGATTTTAAAAAATGGTTTATAGAAAATGGTCATCATAAGATTTTTATAAGAATAATATTGTTGGGGACGGTTTTTTTCTTCATTCCTATAGCTACATGGATAATAGGAATTGATGATTACTATATTTTGGGCCTTTATAGTTTTATTGCTGGATGCTTAGAGGTCGCAGGAGCAATATATTACCTTTATTATCTAACTGTAAAAAATCAACTATGAGTTTTCTTCAAGATAAATTAATTGTAATTCATCTTTTAATCTTGTTTTTATAAAATCAAGATTCTTTTGTGGATTACCTTGAATTTCAATTTTAGCGTTTCTATAGAACAATCGCTTGATAATATCGAACACCTGTTCAATTCCATCATCTGATTCGCCAACTATTTTATATTTCTCATATTTTTTATTCTGATTTTCTATCTTTCTTAAATCATTAACAAATTGTTTTCCTGTACTACTTACTTTTAGTATGATTTTTAGGGATTCAATAACTAATGAATTTTCACCAGGGTATTCAGAGATTTTTTGAAATCTTTCTTGAGATGATTTTTTACAGTATGTAGCTTCAATATTTTTTATTCGTTTGAATTTGCTTACTGCTTTTTCAAGTGACTCTATTGAATAGGGAATAAAGTTGATATGATAATTTTCTTCAAATAAAAGCTCGTTTAATATATCGGTAAATTTTCCCGATTGTTTATTTGAAATAAATGCAGTCATTTTTCTGTTGATATCAATGTAAAAAAATGAGTAGTATTCTAAAATTATCTTTTCCTGTTCAGCATCTATTTCTTGAGGGGTATCATTCTTAACTGATTTTAACCTCATGAATTTATTTATGTTTTCGTCTTTTTTACAAAACATTCCAAAAATATGTTCTGAATCAAAGGATTTTATTTCTATATTATATTTTCCATCTTTAGATTGATAGATAGTTAATTTGGGAAATCTTTTATTAAGCATAAATTTTAGATTTTCTGAATCGTTACCTTGAGAACAAAATAAACTATTCTCAGGCAAAGTTTTGTAAAAATAAATACTCTTTTTTACACAATCCAATGACATAATATTTTACTCCTTTATTGACAAATATTATCACATATTGTAATATATTATTTGAGGAGTGCAATATTCTCACATTTATTTATTGCCGTCCGTTATTCGCAGTAACGGGCGGTGCTTTTTATATTTAGCGAATTACTACGCCTTTTTTTGCTTTTCTATATCTTCTTTGAAGTCCTTTAGTTTGTTCTCTGCTTTTTCAATATCATGATTCCATAATTTGCTTCTCATGTCAGACCAAAAATCATAAACATCAGAGCGAAAGTCAGACAATTCATCATAAACATCGGAGCGCGTATCAGACCACCGATCATATTCGTCAGAACGCGCGTCAGACCACTCATCATAAGGAGCATCATCGTACGCATCATCTAAAATTCCGTCGTAGAAAGTGTCATACATATCGTCAAGTATGCCTTTATATATTTCGTTATATATTTCGTCGCCTGAGTCGTCATATATGCAGTCATATAATTCATCAAAATCATCATATTTATCATCATTGGATTTGTCAGAAGATAAAATTATTTCAGCATATTTAACGCTATACTCACGCATGTTAATGCACATGGCTTCAGTATCCGCAAGGACTTTTGCATAAAAGGTTTCAATTTCATCTGTGTTTTCAAGATATTTGTCGTATGTATCAATGTCTGTTACCACATTTTCATACACTGCTTTGAGAGCATCAATCGTATTTTCTACATCTTTTGAAACAATTTCATTGAGTTCATCAAGCCCAGTCGCACCTTCAGTGTTATCCGTCGTATTGTTCTTGCTTTCTTCGCTTTGGGAAGTAGCGGGTGAATTGTCTGAATTAATTGGTGTCGTTTCTCCTCCACAAGCTGTAAGCGATAGCATCAAAGAAAACGATAGCAGTAAAGCAAAAGTTTTTTTCATTTTGTATTCCTCCAAAATATAATTAATTTGCCGACATAAAATTACATATTTTGTCAGCTAATTATATAATAAGCTATTTAAAATGAAAATGCAACTATTTCGCAATTTTATGTGCATATTTTGTGAAATCACGATAAAATATACAAAAATAATTTGTTTAAAATTTTGCTTTTAATTTCACCTTTTTGCTTTATAAAAAATTCAAAATGATTGTATATTTGTTCTTCTGTTATTTGTAATGATGTTGCAAGTGAGGTCGGTTTTATTTCTGAAAGTCTATGAGAGTCGACACTCTGGTAGTCTTATTTTTTAACCGTTTGGTTGTTTTTTTGTTATTGTTTAAACTTTGTCCTATATCTAAATTCTGCTTGTGTATAAATCTCATTAAGTCGTTTTATATTTTCGTTGAGCTCGGATATTATAATTTCTACACACTCATTATTTGTAAAAAATAACTGTTTGTGTTCTAACTGTGAAATCACATAAAATATTTTTTGTGCTAAATGTTCATTATCAAGGTGTAATTTTTCAATAACAACACGGAATGGTCTAAGTCGTCCAGCAGGAATACGACATAAAGAATTTTCATAAGGAAAATTAGCTTCTAAAGCTATGGGATATTCCATATTCTTGATTTATCTGTGTGTATGTCTTTCCTGAGTGATACAAATTGACAATTGTTTGCTTGAATTCTAAGGTGTATTTTGTTGTTTTCCCTGACATTCTTTTCTCTCCTTACCTGTATATTTTTTATTGTTTTTATTATATCATACTTGTCTACTTTTTTAGTATACATCCAATCAATCATAAAACTGTACAAAAGCTAATGAGAGAGCTTGGTTTGAAAGCCAAACAAAGCAAAAACGGAAAATATCATTCATACAAAGGTACAGTTGGTAAGGTTGCTGATAACATCATCAAAAGAGATTTTAAAGCAAACAAGCCGTTTGAAAAGCTTGCGACAGATGTTACACAGTTTAATGTCTGCAACGAGAAAGTATATTTATCGCCTGTTCTTGATTTGTTTAATCGTGAAATTATATCTTATTCAATTTCTTTAAGTCCTGATTTACAGCAAATCAGAGATATGCTGAATGGTTTATTTAAGAAATTGCCTGAAGATGCAAGACCAATTTTCCATTCGGACCAAGGCTGGCAATATCAACATTCAGAATATCAACGCCTACTTGCTGAACATAATATTACGCAAAGTATGTCACGCAAGGGAAACTGTATGGATAACGGGGCGATGGAAAACTTCTTTGGCAGACTGAAAGTCGAAATGTTTTACGGCGAGCACTTTCAAACAGTTGATGAATTCATCAACTGTTTGAAACTGTACATTGATTACTACAACAACGAACGAATTGTATCTAAACTGAAAATGAGCCCGGTGCAATACCGAACTCATTCTCTTGCAATTTAATATTTACTTTTGTCTAAACTTTGGGGGTCACTTCATCAATGGGTGGTTTTGATTTATTTATGAGAAAGAAGTTAGGTATGTCATTTATATTCGTGTTGCATTTATTTTAAAAACGTATATTTTTTTTAAAATATTTTTAATTGTGATTAAGATTATTTATAATAAAAAATACGATAAACAAGCCGTTTTTAGTAAGTTGGCTTATTTATCGTATTTTTGCTTTTTGGTGCGAGTGACGGGACTTGAACCCGTAAAAGTGCTATTTATAAAAATGCATAAAGTTTAATAATGCTCTATTTTATGCGGTTTTTGCGTTCACGATATGACATAACTGTTTACAAGTCATAAGCCCCATTCATAAAAATAAGCCCCAAATAAACCCCAATTTTAGTAAATGAAAATTCATTCTATCAGTTACAGGAATAATAATCAATGTGCAGCGGAAATACAAGTCTTGCCGCTGCAATAAAGAAAGGAGAAAAGGCAAACCCATATTCAGAGTTTGCCTTGTTGTGCGTATTGTGAAAGGTTATCCCAATCAATATTATCTTCGGATATAAAGCCGCTTTGTTCTGCTTCTTCAAGTTGTTTTGCTTCTTCTGCTGTCACTTTTGTGAAATCAGGATCCCACGCAAGCACAATTCTCTTTAACATCTCACAAGCAAGATTTTGTTCTTGTTCGGGTAACATATCAAGCATTTCTGCTATTTGATTTGTTTTATCTGATATAAAAATCGACCTCCATCATTCCGCTGAGTTGTCACGCTCCATAGCTTCATCAATGGCACGGTTTACAAAGCCGTTTATGCTTTCGCCTTTGCTATCAGCGTAGGTTTTTATTTTATCTTTTTTACCTTTTTTTACAACAATTCGCAGGCTGTCATAAGCCTTTGCATTATATTTATTTTTCGCTCTTGTTTGTGGCGTTCCCTTTGTTTCTTCCACTATATCACCGCCTTGTATTCTGACAGCGGTATGCTATCAACATAACAGGTATCGGGGCAAAGGTCAACCTTATTATTCCAAACAACATTACTGTCAACATTCGGGTCAATATCCCACGCTATATCGTGGCAATCGTCCACATATACACGCTTGAAATTTTCATAATCTCTGAACGAAGCAAAAACGCCGCCCATTTCAAGTGTGGGCTTCATATCAAGTACACGCTTTTCTCCGCTTTCATAGGTCAACAGAAGTGTAAAATCGTGTTGCGGGGCAACGGCAATAAGTTTCTTCCTACCTCCTGCAAAGTATTCCGCAATTGGACGGTCAAAACCTTTTGAAAGATAATATTCAACTGTATTCGGCATAATATCACTCCCTTATTTTAAAGGCTCAATAGAAAATAATTCTTGTTGTGCAGCGGCAAGCTCCCAATTTTCTTTTAATTCCTCTTGGTGGAATGCCGCCCAACCTAAAAGCATTTTTAATTGTTTATTCGGCATTGTGCCCTCTAATACTTCAATATCGTTAATTGAAACAATTACCTCGCTGTCACCGTATTTAGCGTGAAAATGTGGCGGCATATGGTCACGCCAATTTATATAGATTTTTATTCCTCTGAACATACATATTGTCGGCATAAATATATTACCCTCTTTCTTTAATCTTATTATAGCATACAATCTTATGTTGTACAAGTATAATTATGTACAAAAATACTTGTACAAGTTTGTGTATTCTGCCTATTGAAATATAGTTGTACAAGTATTATAATGTAGACAGTGAGAGGGACAGCGTACACCCGTAGACAAACGGCTCGTTAATGTGCAGTTACGACAAACCGATAGGGCGTAAGACTGGGAATGGCACACAGCCCAAATAAATATTAAAGGAGAGTACCAAAATGAGTACAAACGAATTAACCGCAAAAGTAAGAAAACTTAAAAGATTACAGGCTAAAGCAGAGGAACTGCAAAGCGAAATTACCGCCATACAAGACGAATTAAAGGCAGAGATGACAACACAAAACCTCGAAGAAATGAAAGCAGGAGCTTTTAAAATCCGTTTTACATCTGTAATAAGCAACCGCTTTGATACTGCTACATTCAAGAAACATCATCTTGACTTGTATAATCAGTACATTAAGCAGACCACAAGCCGCCGTTTTAGCGTGGCATAAAGAGAGATGAAGCAATGCGTAAATTAACACCTATGAAAGCAATAAGGGCTAAATGCCTTGACTGCTGTTGTGGTAGTGCTTTAGAGGTCAGGGAGTGTACAACTAAAACTTGTCCTTTATACCCCTATAAAAGCGGTCATAAACCAAAAAAAGGTACGCAGGAATATAATTTCATTACCAAAAGGACTTTGTCGCTAAAAACCCCTCAAAGCCCCATAATTAACGCAAAAGAAAAGCCCTTGCAGTAAGCCGACCAAAGCAAATGCAAGAGCAAAACACACCCTATCGGAGTGGATAAGTTAATTATAGCCTATCTGCTCCCAAAAATCAATACAAAGGAGCAAAACAAAATGATTGACAATAAAAAATGGGAAACAATCGAAAAATTATTAGCTGAAAACGATATACCCATAGGTTTTTCAAGCGATTTAGTAAAAATTGTACCTGACTTTGAAAAGAAACATATCGGGTTAAAAGAAAGCAATTCCGCTGCTTTTACCATTCTTCTATTAGGCACATTTTACAAGGCAGGCAAAGAAAGCGAGGTAAATAAATGAGTAATACTGTTGCAGTCAGTGGCATAGCATATGACGTTCAAGGATATGTAAAAGCAGACGAAGCAGGTAACCTAAGAGCAGTTACGCCTACTACAATAGGAGCTATGCCAATTATAAATATTCCTTTAATGAGCGACTACACTTGGCAAAAACGCTGTCTTGAAGATAGATTAAAACACCCCGAAAAATACGCTGACAGGGAAAATTTACCCGAAACTATAGCAAGATTGCGGAAATGTCTTGCAGAAAACAAGCCCGATTGATGTAATTAAAATATGGCTGTCAGGGCGGCAATTCTGACAACCTTGTAAAATAAAAACGTCCTACCCTGCGCCAACAGGATAGGACGGCTACCAATTACACAAGGTGCAAATGGTAAATACAGACGAACCAAATAGAATGACACTCAATATACCCCATACTTGCCGAGAATTGGCGTGTATCGCATTTTTTTAAGATATCAATGAATTATTTTACATTTACGCTCAAAAAATCAATACAGATCGTATAAAGCGATTTTAATTAGCACAAAATTATACTTTTAGTATTTTTAAGTAAATAATATCTTCCTCTAAATTAAGATACCCTAATTGACAAATATTCTATTGCTTTTCGACACACTCATTTATCACATCTATCATTTCTTTTGGCGACAAGTAAGAAAATTTAAAAGTCGAAAAATAATCATTAAATAACGCCTTGTATTTTTCTTATGCTTTACCAAAATTCTTTTCGTTTAAAATTATACTCCATATACAATAACAATTTTATTTGTTTCTACTTTGTTCCAACTCCAAAGCTAACAAGATAATGCTTTCATATGTTACATTCTCCCCACTGTCTATGTAGTCTATTACCTGTTGCCTTTCTAAATCTGTTTCTAAATCCGCCAAAACGCCGATTATAAATTCTTCGTCATTCTCCCAAAACAACTTTAACTTATCTATCAGCAAAAGAGTTGTTGGCGATAATGATTTATCTTTAGTATATTGATTTAATGTCATTTTATTAGCTTCTTTCCTAACTTTCCTTTGCGAACAATTGAATGTTAATTGATAATCCTACCATTATTGTATCACTCTCATTTGAATTTGCAACAGAATTTTCATTATTTTTTGTCGCAATTATATGCTTATTTTCTGCAATTTTTTCGGCGGTTTTTTGTGTCTATTTTGTGTCTATTTTGTCCCCTTGTTTTATCGTGCTAATTTATGCCGTTTTTGTTACGTATTTGTTACGTATTTGTTATGTAGTTTTTCTTAGTTTCTATCAGGGAATTTCGCAAGCATACAGAAAATAACGGCTGTTATTTAATGGATACTTTATTTTCAATCGTTTTGAAAGACTATAGTTAATAAACGCTTCTATATTTGCCTGTATTTCCGCTGTATGCAATTTTTATTGAAGATATGAAAACACTTATAATGCGTTTTCAACCTGACGGTCAACAACTTCTTTCCCTTTTTTTAGGGCGGAAGAAATGGAAGAAAATCTACTTTTCCAATCTGTAAATGTTCTTATGGATTTTACCTTAAAATCGAAATAACCCTGTTTCTGACGATAACAACGGCATATTTATAAAACCTCACTTTGTCAATTGTTTTAAGGTGTATTTAAAATAATTTCTCGCTTTTTTCTCGCTATAAATTAAATTTGCAGCGGCAATGCAAGGTAAAAATCTTATAGTAACGGTGATTTTTCAGCTGTTTTTTGTATCGTTTTTGTACCGTTGTTTTACACGGCGCTAAAATCTCTAAATACTCTTTTTTAGGGCAGCTAAAAGAGCTATATACTCCTTTTTTTAGGGTGTGTAAAATGGGGAAATACTTTTATTTTTTAGGGACTTACAAATTGGACAATACTTTTTCTCTTTTTTAGGGTGTAAGAAATGTCAGGATAAATATTATTTGTCGTGATTTTGTCGTGTTGCTATTTTCGTTTATCAATCCGTTTAAGCCTTTAATAAATAATGCTCCATACTTGCTCAAAAACAGCTTGTAAGGGGCGTTATGTTTTATCTAAAATTGTTTGAATACGCTTTCTTTGTCGAAAATCGTTAGCTACGTTAGGCTTTTAGGGCTTTTGCGGTAGTGGTAGGGTAATTCTATGACTGAATATAAAAATCAAAATTTACCCCATTTCTGACGAAATTAGCGGTATTTCTTGAATTGCTTGTTAATTATCGCTTTACCCTATTTTCTTCATAATGTTTCTATATGTCCGAAATACCTTGTTATCGTTCCACCCCTCATTAGGGTAAAGAGTATTCATTTGTTTTGCACAAGTTTTCCACTTTTTACCACGTACAAATCGCAGCTGTAACAAATCTCTTTCCTGAACAGTTAAATTTTCTTCTCCGTAGTTATTGAGGAATATTAACCACTTGATTTTTAGTGTTTCAGACAACCGTTTTAATTTGTTTTGCAGTATTTCGGCATTTATTATGTAGCTCTCTGTTGCACTAATTCTGTAACCGCTACCTTTTGGCAGATCGGATATAATCGGTCTTTTAGGATCAATAGCACTACATCTGCGTATAGCCAATTTTTCAAATAATGCGTCAATGTCTTTGTTAAGTTCTAATAGCTGTTCAAGTTCTTTTATCGTTGCTCACCTCACAAGTTTTACGTACCCTTTTTTAGGGACTGCGAAATCTACAGATACTTTTACTTCATTGCTCTTTTTTAAGGTACCAAAATAGCCGAAATAACCGAATACTTGTCTTTTTATGATTATGTGTGTGCATAACCCTTGTAGTTCTCTTGCTCAATTGCTTTTATACGGGCTGTTTCAGGATTTTTTAATTCAGGGTGTTTCTCCTGCACCTTGCGCCTGCAACGGCTGACAGTTTCCCAATTTGGTAAACCTGATTTTTTATGTTCTTGCATAACTTATTTAAAAGGTTTACCACACAAATCAGGGTTAAGCTGTTCACATACTTTACTCATAAGAAAATAATCGTCTAACCTTGCCAAAGGAAACGATTTAAGAATATTAAATACAACGCTTTCATAAGTTTTGAAATTAGCCATTATCAAACCTCCTTAAAATTTATCATCAAGCAATAATGCTTTTACATTCTGTGCCTTTTCCTTTGCTTTTTGTTCTCGGCGTGATACACCCGATATATTAAAAGGCACACACATTTCTATCACACGGTCATAAATTCGTTTAAGCCTTATGTCTGCAGGATTTTTTAACTCATCATAACTTAAATTGGTTGTTACGATAAGTGGTTTTTCTGCTTTATACCGTTCGTCTATGACTGTGTAAACTTGTTCAAGCGCATAGTCGGTTTCACGTTCTGCGCCTAAATCATCAATTACAAGCAGCGGTATATTAACAAGTTCTTTAATATACTCGTTTTTATTTTTTGTACTAAATAATTGATTTAATATTCTTGGAATTGATGTAACAATAACGGGCATTAAATAACGTTTTATAATTTCATTGGCAATGCAACCGCTGTAAAAGCTCTTTCCTGTACCGACGCCGCCAAAGAAAATCAAGCCGATATTTTTTCTGCTCATTTCTTCCCACTTGTCGCAATATTGCCTGAAAGCCTGTGAATGTTTACTTTGTGGGTTGTTATCGCAATCAAACGAACAACTCAATAGTTTACTATCCTGTATGCCTGTTTTTCGTAAATCCTCTATGTATTGCAGTTGCTTTTGACGTTTCGCTTCTGCTTCTTCCCTATCCCTTTTTGCGGTTTCACAATCACAAAGAATACGGGGCATTATAATTTTTCCGCCGCTAACAACAAATTTCCCTTGTTTTGGTGTGTTACATTTGCCACAATACAGCAAGCCGTCTTTTACATAATCGCCCTCATTCATTGGAATTGATTTTATAGAGCGTTCTGCAATTTGCTGTAATAATTCATTCATTAAAAGTAATCAACTCCTTGCTTGTATTGTGATGTACTCTGTTGTTGCGATTGCTTATTATTATAATTCCCCTCAATAATTTTTGTTAAATTAGGCGGGTTTAATATCCAATCAAAACAGCACGCTGTCCATTTGCCGTTACGACCTGACAGAAAGTCAGAGCTTTCAACCTTGTAAAATACTTCTTCAAAGGTCATTTTACCTAACAGCCTTGATGTGCTTTTGATTTTCTTTCTTCGTGTGTCGGTTAATTTCTGCACCTTTGGCAGGCTTTGACAAATGGAATTAAAAGAATTTATAACAGATTGATAATCAAAAGCGGTTCGGCCGTCAACGGAAGTTGATACATTATCACTTATATTATCTTTACTTAACTTATCTTTACTTAACTTACCTTGTGCGGTCATTTGGTTGCCACTTGGTTGACAAATGGTTGTCATTTGGTTGTCAATAGAATAAATATTACTTTCATTCAAGCTCAACAAGGCTTTTTCTGTCTGAAAAAATGTATCTTTTTTGCGGTCTTTCCGTATTGTGTTATGTAAATTCCAGTGAGTAATAACAATTATTCCGCTTTCAAAACATATTACAAAGCCTTTTGCAATAAGAAGTTTTAAGTCATCTTCTGTGCAATTTACGGCTCGGATAATCTTTTTAGGGCTTCCAATAAAGCCCTCGTCATCTGCTCTCATACCTAAATGAAAATAAAGAGCTTGTGTAGATAATGGCATTTCTAAAAATTTATCACTATCAACAATAGTGTTTGTAAACATTCTGTGATTTCCCAATACTCCCACCGCCTTAGACAATTCGCCTGATATTGCTATTAGCATAGCTATTCATTCAAATTTTTCCCTGAAAGAAAGGTTAAAACGTCATTAAGATTTACAAGCCGTTTACTTTCAACGTGAACAACAGGGATTTCACCCTTCCTCATCATCCTCTTAAGTGCTGACAATGTAAAAGCCGTATCAGGATCAGCTCTTTTAATATATTCAATTGCTTGTGTTGCCGTCCTCATTCGTGGTTCATTCATTTTATGTACCTCCTGTTAATTATTCCGCTGCAGCGGCTTTACTTTTTGCTATGTTGTCAATAATGCCGATAACCTTTGTTTTTTCATTGTCGGGTAACTCTTTTCGGAGCTTGCGGGAGAAATTACCGTCGTAAATATTAAGCTTTTCAGCAATTTCCCATAAAAGAACGCCCTTTGATTTTGCATACTGTCTAATGTCATTGTTTGATTTCATTTCTGATCTTCCTTTCATTTGTTGTTGACATTATATAACTTTTATGTTATGATTTGATTATAACTTAACAACAACCATAAGTCAATAGTATTTGTTATGTTTTTTTACAACATAACAATTAAGTTATGCAACACAAAGGGGCGAAAGTATGGATAACAAATTAAGCAAAATTGTAGGACAAAGAATAAACGGATTGCTTGCAGAAAAAGAGCTTAAACAGAAAGATTTAGCGCAATATTTAGGGGTAAAGGATAATGTTGTGTCTTATTTTTGTAGTGGCTTGCGCATACCAAATATAGAACAGTTAAAAAGAATATCGGAATTTTTTAATGTTTCAGCAGATTATTTGCTTGGATCATCTAAGGGGAGGGATATTGATGACGATATGCAAGCAGTTTGTAAATACACGGGTTTGAGTGATACCGTAATTAAGTCCTTGTTTTATAACAAGGGAAATACCCCATATAATCTCGCCCATATTCTAAATAGCATTGGAGTAGATAAAAACGGAATTATTAAATTATCGTTTTTCATCTCACATATTGTTGAATATGAAGTTGCAGCTAAGCATTATTATTTTTTGGCTGAATGTAGCGAGCGTGAGAAAGACGAACAACTATTAGAAAGCATAGAATTACAAGCAGACGCACGCAAGGATATAATAGAGTTAAAAGAGTTTAAATTATCAAAAGAATTTTTCGAGATATTGAATGTACTTGTAAAAAACGGAGATATAGACAATGGCTAACATTAGAGAAAAACGCAACATAGATGGCAAGTTAATAGCTTTTCTGATCCGTGTATATCGTGGTTGCGGAACTGACGACAAGCAATTAAAGCCTTATAATGAAATGTTTAAAATACGGTGAAACTTATGATGACTAAAATAAACGGAGTTGAAAAAAGGGGTAATTCCTATCGCCTAATAGTATATAGTGGTTATACGTTAGAGGGAAAGCAGATAAAGCATACAAGGACGTGGAAGCCCGACAGGAATTACACAGAAAAGCAGTTGGTAAAGGAGCTTATAAAGCAACGCACGTTATTTGAAGAAGAAGTGAAAAGCGGAAAATTTACGGATAAGAAAATAAAATTTCAGTAGCTTTCTGAAGAGTGGTTTAATCAAGAAGAAATTACAAGGAATATGAAAGAATTATCACTTAATAGACTTAAAGGCTGTAGAGAGCGTGTGTATAAGGAGTTCGGACATCTGTATATACACGAGATTTGCACAAGGCAAATACAGAAGTTTATAAATAACCTTGCTAAAACAGGGACGAACAAAAGAACGGGCGGGGCTTTATCTACTAAGTCACAGGCACACCACCTGAATTTAATATCGGACGTTTTCAACTATGCGATAAAGTGTGGAATTGTAACGGATAACCCTTGTAGAAATGTTAACACCGTAAAAATTCCACCTAAAGAAAGGGAAGTATTTACATTAGAGGAAGCACAGGAATTTTTAAATGTACTAATAGAGGAAGCCCCGCCTAAATATAAGATATTTTTTCTTCTGGCTATATTTGGTGGGTTTAGACGTGGCGAGTTATTGGGCTTTGAATTGAAAGACATTGATTTTGAAACAGGTGTAATTACTGTAAATAGAACATCATTATACAAAAATGGCAAAATGGAAGTAGACACACCTAAAAGCCATAAATCATACAGAAGTATCAAATTAAACAAGGCGGTAATTCAAGAGCTGAAAAGATATAAGGACTTTCAGGATAAAGAAAAAATCAAAGTAGGCGACTTATGGAAAGAAACAGACAGGCTATTCACAACGTGGGACGGATCGCCAATGAGTGGAAACACACCGCTAAATTGGTTAAATAAATTTTGTGAAGCTCACAATTTTAGAAAAGTATGTATTCATAGTCAACGACATTTATTTGCGTCTGTCATTATATCGGACGGTACAGATCCACGAACAGCGGCAGATATTTTAGGACATAGCCAAACATCAACTACATTAAATATCTATGCTCATTCATTTGAGGAAGAAAAAGCAAAAAGGGTTGAAGCTGTAGGGAGTGCTTTTATTCTAAAATAGAAATATATAGCACAAAAAATAGGCTTATTCAAAGCAATAAGCCCCAAATAAGCCCCAAAAGAGTATTTTATGCAAAAAGAAAATCCTTAGAAATCGCATATCTAAGCCATTTCTAAGGTTTAAATTTTGGTGCGAGTGACGGGACTTGAACCCGTACGTCGTAAAACACACGCCCCTCAAACGTGCCTGTCTGCCTATTCCAGCACACTCGCAAATTTCAAATTCTGTTTAGTTTCTCAACTCAACGAGTGATATTATACCATAGCATATTTAAGATGTCAATATCAAATTTTGATTTTTAATAATTTTTTATATTTCCATACAGGAATAAAAATTACTGACTATTATATTATATATTATTATAAGGCTATCTGGTAATCGGATTTTATTGATATAATTCTTGTGAAATATGTGGTGATAATATGGACTACCTTGAACTAATGAAAAAAAACAAACCTTATGCTACCTGTGATTTTGATATGCCAAATCACCTCCAAATTAATTCAAAAAAACTATGTTTTGAATATAATCACACTGCGCCGGATGAAGTCAACAAAAGAAATGAAATTCTATCAAAGTTGCTTGGAACAAGCAATGAGTTTGCTATTATTGAACCGTCTTTTCACTGTGACTATGGATTTAACATTCATCTGCACGGTTTTGTCCTTGTAAACTACAACTGTGTTATTCTTGACACTTCTCCTGTAAATATAGGCGCAAACGTATTCATTGCACCCGGCGTATGTTTGGCCTGCGCAGGTCATGCTATTTTGCCCGAACAAAGAGCAGAGGCTATTGGAACGTCTGCACCGATAACAATTGAGGAAGATGTGTGGATAGGTGCAAATGCAACGGTTCTGGGAGGCGTAACTATAGGTAAAGGCAGTATAATAGGAGCAGGCAGTGTTGTAACAAAGGATATTCCGCCAGGAGTGATTGCTGTTGGAAGTCCGTGCAAAGTTATGCGTAAAATTACCGATGATGACAGAATTACTCCGATAAAGCTGTAAAAGTATTTTTTGCAGCTAAAAAATAGATGTTGAAATATTTCCGCAGAAGTAACATACGGTATGTTGCACGCATACTCTGTATAGAGTATGTATGATTTACTTATATTGTTACGGAGGGAAATATGAACACGGATAATTATACTGCAAAATCCTTGGAGCTTCATTTGTTTTTCGGCAGAATAATGAAAGAACATTCTCTGTTTCTAAGGGCTGGTTTTACTCCGGCAAATCCTTCATTTTCAGAGAGGGCAGAGTTTTTCAAAAGAGAATTTGAAAAATTACTTTCTCAGGCGGTATCTCTCAGCAACGGAAAAGTGAGCGAAGATGTTTTGTGTTCGGGTGAAGTAGTAACCGAGTTTACGGCTTTGGCAGAAAGGCAGACTGAACGTTTTACGGGCATTTCAATAAATAAATCAATAACCGAAAGGGAATTGCATTTACAAGTAGGCTGTCCTAAAGGCAGAAGTAATCCCAATTTATACCGACAGGTTAAAATGTTAAATCAAAGGGCATTAAAACTTATTGATGGATTAATTTCATTTAAGGAAACTGTTTTGAGAAATGTTTTACAGTGTGATATGTTTACAGCAAATTATCCTTTGCTGATAGAGCACATAATAAGAGAGGCAAAGCTGTATTGTGAATATGTTCTTGCACTTGAAAATGAGGGAGATTTGCCCTGCCGCTCAATGAAAGAAATCGAGTGTTTCTGGAATCGCATAATGATGGAACATGCTTTGTTTATACGTGGTCTGCTTGATCCGACGGAAACCGAGCTGTTTCATTCTGCTGACGGATTTGCCAAGGATTATTCTGCTTTGTTGGAATCCTGCAATAACGCGCATAGCAGAACTCTGAATATTTCTTCTCTGGAGGAAACCGAAAAATTCAGGAATTTCAAAGCTGAGGGTACAAAGGGCATAGAAGACTGCAAGATTCGTTCAATTATTTTACCTCTGCTTGCAGATCATGTTTTGCGTGAGGCAAATCATTATATAAGATTGCTGAAATATTAATTATAATAGATTTTATTATATTTACACCGATATTTACTCCAACTGAATAATATACAAATATTCTGAGCTGTGCATAAATGCACAGCTTTTTTTCTTATTTTTGGAAAAATACTTTTATAAATTAATGAATTATGATATACTATAAAATGAATATGTATTGGAGTTGATATAATTGAATTTCATAAACAGATATGAAATTGCAGACGGCGTTTTTTTCAGCAGTATTAAGGACAGTCGTTTTAAAACTATGAAAATAAGTGCAAATATAATAGTTCCGTTGTCAGAGGAAACTGCTTCCGCAAACGCACTTTTATGCGGAGTTCTTTCACGTTCGTGTAAAGCGTATCCTGATTTTACACAGCTGAGCAAAAAACTCAGTTCTCTTTACGGAGCAGACCTTGACGCTTCAATTCGCAAGGCAGGCGATTGTCAGCTCCTCAGTATATCTGCTTCTGGACTTGATGACAGATATGCGTTTTCAGGAGAGAGTATTGCCCGCGAACTTTCGCTTTTGCTGTGCAGCGTTATTTTTGAGCCTAATCTCAATGACAGCGCTTTTATTGAAAGCGAGGTCGAGCAGGAACGCAGACAGCTTCTCGATTTAATTGATTCTGAATTTAATGACAAGCGTATTTATGCAAACGGACAGCTCATAAAATATATGTGTGCTGACGAGGTTTTCGGTATGAAACGCTACGGCACTGCCGATAAAATAAAAGAAATTACACCTGCCTCATTGTATAAGACGTGGCAAAATCTTCTGAAAACTGCAACCTTTGAGATTATGTATATTGGTGACAGCTCTTCTGAAAAAGCAAAAGAAGTGTTTAGCAATGCTTTCTCTAATGTTGAGCGTGCTCCGTCAGAAATTAAAACTGAGGTCGTCCGCAGGGCAGAAGATGTAAAGCATATTTCTGAGGAGATGGAGCTTTCCCAGTCAAAGCTTGTTATGGGATTCAGAACGGGTGTGGCAATTCCCGATAAAGAAGTAAATGCAACCCGTCTGATGTGTGCAATTCTCGGAGGAACAGCCAATTCAAAGCTATTCTGCAATGTGCGTGAAAAGCAGAGTCTTTGCTATTATTGCGCGTCGCGATATGACAGACAAAAGGGTATTCTTACAGTTGACAGCGGCGTTGAGGGTGAAAATATTGAAAAAGCAGAAGAAGGAATATTAAAAGAGATTGAAGATATGAAAAACGGAGTAATAACCGATTTTGAAATAGAAGCAACAAAAATGGCGGTTGTTAATTCATTCTACACGACGAATGATACTGTCAGCGGAATAGAAACATGGTATGCAAGCCAGCTTTTTGACGGCTCGTTTAAAACTATAGAAGAGCTTTCTGCGAAAATAAATGCAGTAAGCAGGGAAGATATAATTAAGGCGGCGCAAAAGCTTACTCTTGACACGGTATATGTATTAAAAAACAAGTAAGAGGTAGTTAAATGAATATAACAGAAATCAAATCGGAATTAATCGGCGACAGTTATTTTAAAATCAATCATCCGTCGGGACTTACAATATATGTTTATCCCAAAGAGGGCTATAAATCGTCATATGCGATTTTCGGTACAAAATACGGAAGTATTAACACCTGCTTTTCTGTTGACGAAGGCGAAAAAATAACCGTACCGGACGGCATTGCACATTATCTTGAGCATAAACTGTTCGAGAGTGAGGACGGCGACGCCTTTGTGCGTTACGCAAAGACAGGCGCGAATGCAAACGCTTATACAAGCTTTGAAAAAACCTGCTATCTTTTTTCATGTACGGACAAGTTTGACGAAAGCCTTGAAATTCTTCTTGACTTTGTTCAGGAGCCGTATTTTACAGCTCAGACTGTTGCAAAGGAACAGGGGATAATAGGGCAGGAAATCAAGATGTATGACGATTCTCCCGATTGGCGCGTAATGTTCAATATGCTTGGGGGAATGTATAAAAATCATCCTGTAAAAATTGATATAGCAGGAACAGTTGAAAGCATTGCGCAAATCACAGCCGAAAAGCTGTATGAAATCTACAATGTATT
Organism: uncultured Clostridia bacterium; assembly: GCA_947593615.1. Classification (GTDB taxonomy): domain Bacteria; phylum Bacillota; class Clostridia; order Oscillospirales; family Acutalibacteraceae; genus Ruminococcoides. Next base: position 9,289 of record CANQDR010000025.1, on the reverse strand, counting down.
CTACAATCTGAATAATATGGTACTCTGCGTTTCTGGAAACGTAACTGTGGAACAGGTAATTAAAACTGCCGATAAGATGCTTAAAACAAGTGAAAAACACGAAATTACAAATTATTTTAAGGACGAGCCTTATGAAATCTGCGAGCCATACGTTGAACAGAACTTTCCTGTTTCAATGCCCTTGTTCAATCTCGGATTTAAGGAAAGGGCAGATGAAATTCTAAATGTAGAAAAACTTGCGCAGACTGATATTCTGCTTTCAATGATTGCGTCACAGACAAGTACGCTGTACCGCAGTCTTATGGACGCAAACCTCATCAACAGTACGTTTTCCTATGAACTTTTTGAGGGACCCGGTTATTGCTCGGTAATATTCGGCGGAGAATCACGCGCACCGAAACAGGCGGCTGAAATGATAAAACAGTATGTTTGTAAAATCAAAGCAGACGGACTTGAAAAAAGTGATTTTGAAATTGCGCAAAAGGCAGTTTACGGCGATATAGTTTCGTCACTCAATTCCGTAAACTCAATTTCCAATACAATTGCAGATTACCATTTTTGCGGAAACGAGCTGTTTTCTTATATAGACGCCGTTTCCAAGACGACATTTGATGATGTAAGCAAAAGATTAAGCGAAATGCTTGATGTGAACAACTGCACTCTTTCTGTTGTAAAGCAAGCTGAAAACGAGGTTTAATATGAATTATAATGTCAGCTTTCCTGGCTTGGGTCTTGAATTTTCAATCAGCCCCATAGCATTTTCAATAGGAACTTACCATATATACTGGTACGGAATAATAATAGCCGCAGGCTTGATGCTTGCAGTTTTGTATGCTTACAAAAGCGCGCCGCGTTACAATGTTAACGGCAACAAGCTGATAAACTGCGTGCTTGTCGGAATAGTAACGGGAATAATCGGAGCAAGACTTTATTTTTGCATTTTTCAATGGGACAGCTACTACAGCAAGCATCCCATTGAAATCCTCTACATAAATAACGGAGGACTTGCAATCTACGGCGGCATAATAGGGGCTCTGCTCGGAGGACTTGTTGTGGCAAAAATTCAGAAAATGAAGATTCTGCCGATTCTTGATATAGCAATGATGGGATTTTTGCTCGGACAGGGAATAGGCAGATGGGGCAATTTTATGAATCAGGAGGCATACGGAACACCCACTGATTTGCCTTGGAGAATGGTAAGCGAGGGAACGCATAATATAGCTGTTCATCCGTGCTTTTTATATGAGTCGCTTTGGTGCCTGCTGGGATTTGTACTGCTTCATTTTTACGGAAAGTACAGGCAGAAGTATTCGGGACAAATCTTCTTTATGTATCTTGTGTGGTACGGATTTGAGAGAATGTTGGTTGAGGGACTGAGAACCGACAGCCTTTATCTTTTCGAAACAGGAATTCGTGTTTCACAGCTGCTCTCATTTGCAATTTTTGTAACAGGAATAGTATTATTAATTATAAACAGAAAAAAGGAGGATCCTTTCTATGCAGATTATAGACGGAAAAAAGGTATCGGCACAGGTAAAGGAAGAAGTAAAAAAGCAAACGCTTGAATTAAAAGAGCAGTACGGAATAACTCCGGGACTTGCTGTTGTAATAGTCGGCGACGACCCGGCTTCCCGAGTTTATGTAAACAATAAGAAAAAGGCTTGCGAGTTTGTAGGATTCAAGTCAGAGGAATTCTCTCTGCCTGCTGAAACAACACAGGAGGAGCTTTTAAATCTTGTTAAAACTTTAAATGAGAAAAAGGACATCAATGGTATTCTTGTTCAGCTGCCTCTGCCTGAACATCTTGATGATAAGGCAGTAATAGAGGCTATTGATCCGCTCAAGGATGTTGATGCTTTTCACGCAGTAAATGTAGGCAAAATAATGCTCGGCGAATATGATTTCATGCCCTGCACACCGGCAGGCGTAATGGAAATGCTTCATTCATACAATATTCCAGTAAACAGCAAAAACTGCGTTGTGATCGGACGCAGCAATATTGTCGGCAAGCCTATGTCAATGCTTCTTCTTCACGAAAACGGAACCGTAACAATCTGCCACAGCCGTACTCAGAATCTTGCAGAGATTTGCTCAAAGGCAGACATTCTTGTGGCGGCAGTCGGCAAGCCGAAATTTGTAACTGCCGATATGGTCAAAGAGGGTGCAGTAGTAATCGACGTGGGTATGGACAGAGATGAAAACGGTAAGCTTTGCGGTGATGTTGATTTTGAAAATGTCAAGGATAAGTGTTCCTACATAACACCTGTTCCCGGCGGCGTAGGACCTATGACTGTTGCAACTCTTATGAAAAATACTCTTAAGGCTGCGAAGATACAAAATAACGTGTAAAATAACGTGTAAATTTTTGTAACAAAACCGTTGACAACATATTTGCTTTGTGTTATAGTATATAAGCCGCATATTGTGGGTTATAAGTGACTTGTTCCACCTGCAGATAGCGAGCCCAATGAAAAGGATGGTACAAAAATGTACGCAGTTATTCAGACAGGCGGCAAGCAGTACAAGGTAACAAATGACGAAGTTATCTTTATTGAGAAGCTTAACGCCGAAGCTCAGGACACAGTAACATTTGACGTTGTAGCCGTTGGCACAGATGACGGCATCAAGGTCGGCACACCTTTAGTAGAGGGTGCAAAGGTTACAGGTGAAGTATTAAAGAACGGTAAAGGCAAAAAAATCAGAGTTGCTACTTACAAGCCTAAAAAGGGTGAGAAGAGAGCAAAGGGTCACAGACAGCCTTACACACAGGTTAAGATTACTTCAATCGAAGCCTAAGTATGATTAAGGTAACTTTTATTTGTTCGGATAATTTAATTTGCGGTGTCAATGTCAGCGGACATTCGGGTTATGCCGAAGAGGGTTCTGACATAGTTTGCGCAGCGGTAAGTTCCGCAGTGCTTATGACGGCAAACACAATTACCGAAATTCAGCATTTAAAAGCAGAAGTTACCTGTGATGACGGACTTCTTGACTTAAAGCTGTCATCAGACGAAGCCGAAAAAGCCGCAGTTATTCTTAACGGATTAAGGCTTCACTTAACTGCTCTTTCAGAGCAATACAAAAATTATATAATAGTTAAATTTTCGGAGGTGTAAGGTAATGCTTAAAATAAACATTCAGTTATTCGCTCATAAAAAAGGTATGGGTTCTACAAAAAACGGCCGTGACAGTGAATCAAAACGTCTTGGCGTTAAGCGTGCAGACGGACAGAAGGTTCTTGCAGGCAACATCCTTGTAAAGCAGAGAGGCACACATATTCATCCGGGTGAAAATGTAGGCAAAGGCTCTGACGATACACTGTTTGCAAAGGTTGACGGTGTTCTCAGATTTGAGCGTGTCGGCAAAAACAGAAAGCGTGCAAGCGTTTATCCTGTTGAGCAGTAATTTATAGTAAACTGAGGGCGGATTTTACTCCGCCCTTATTTTTTAATCGATAAAAGAATGACTGTTTATCATAATATTAAAGATGAAAACGGGAATATTACTGAATATGCAGAAAGTATATCATATAAGGGGTAAATATGTTTGTAGATACGGCTAAAATCAAGATAAAAGCAGGTGACGGAGGCGACGGGGCGGTTTCCTTTCACCGTGAAAAATATGTAGCGGCAGGAGGTCCCGACGGCGGTGACGGAGGACGAGGCGGAAACGTGGTTTTTGTTGCAGACTCAAATCTTTCAACTCTCGCTGATTTCAGATATAAACGAAAATATGTTGCGGCGAAGGGCGAAAACGGACGCGGAGGCCGCTGTAAAGGCAAAAATGCCGAAGATTTAATAATCCGCGTTCCTATAGGTACTCTTGTCAAAGAGGAGAGCACAGGTCGAATTCTTGCTGATGTTTCAACAAAAGAGCCTTGCATTGTAGCCAAAGGAGGCAAAGGCGGATGGGGAAATCCTCATTTTGCGACTCCCGTACGTCAGGTACCCCGATTTGCAAAGCCAGGTTTGCCCGGTGAGGAGTTCGATGTCGTTCTCGAACTCAAATTGCTTGCCGATGTCGGTCTTGTAGGCTTCCCCAATGTAGGTAAAAGCACTCTTGTGACTGTTGTATCGCAGGCAAAGCCTGAAATAGCAAACTATCACTTTACAACAATAACACCTGTTCTCGGCGTTGTATCAATGGGCGAGGGTTCGTCGTTTGTAATGGCAGATATTCCCGGCCTTATTGAGGGTGCATGGCAGGGAACGGGACTTGGTCATCAGTTTTTAAGACATGTGGAACGCTGCCGTATGTTGGTGCATATTGTAGATGTATCGGGCAGCGAGGGCAGAAATCCTATTGAAGATTTTGAAACAATAAATGCAGAGCTTACAAAATTCAATCCTGAGCTGGCACAGCGTCCTATGGTCGTTGCAGGCAACAAGTGTGATATGGCGACAGATGAGCAGATTGAGGAGTTTAAACAGTATGTTGAAAGCAAGGGTTACGACTTTTTCCCGATTATGGCGGCAATTCGCTATGATGTTGATCCATTGCTGAAAAAGATACAGGAAATGCTCTCAAAACTCCCTCCGATTACCCGCTATGAGGCAGAACCGGCGCCTGTTGTAAATGTAGAAGATTTTGATGACCATTCTGTTACGATCAAAAATGTCAACGGCATTTTCACTGTTGAGGCTGATTGGCTGTTACAGGTGATGAAAGGCATTAATTTTGACGACTATGAAAGCCTTAACTACTTTCAGAAAGTGCTTATCAACGGCGGTGTAATAGAGGCTCTTCGTCAAAAGGGCTGTACCGACGGAGATACGGTTTCAATTTATGATGTTGAATTTGATTTTATGGATTAATACTATTTTAAAATAATACGGAGTGCTATTTATGGAAAACACAGCGCCTGTGCATAATAAAACAGATGAATATTCACCGCTTACATTGGCATTTGTAGGTGACGGAGTTTATGATCTGCTGGTAAGAGAATACCTTGTCCGCAGAGCAAATCAGCCTGTGGGAGAGCTTAATAAAATCAAGGTTTCGCTTGTTAACTGCAAGAGCCAGGCTTCATTTGCAAAACAGATAATGCCGAGCCTTACGGAAAAGGAAGCCGCAATTTATAAGCGCGGCAGGAACGCCGCACCTAAATGTACTCCAAAAAACGGCACGGTTGCCGATTATCACAGTGCAACAGGTCTTGAATGTTTATTCGGATATCTTCATTTAAATGGTGAAACCGACAGATTAAACGAGCTTTTCAATTTAATTTTACATAATGCATTTTAAAATTGGATAGTGATTAAATGAAAAGTTCAAAATTAAAATTTACCAAACCGACATTAGCGTCAGTACGTTCGGCTGCTTTTGATTACTTTGTAATTGCAGGCGGTTCAGTAATATATGCTTTGTCGGTTGTTATTTTTACGTCGCCGAATAATATTGCTCCGGGAGGACTCACGGGAATTTCGACAATGCTCAATTATATGTTTTCCGTGCCTATTGGTGCTTTTATTTTTATATTGAATATTCCGCTTTTTGTTTGGGGAGCAATAGAAAACGGGCTTTCTTTTCTTACAAAGACGATTATAGGGACAGCGTTTATATCTGTTGCAATAGATGCGTTATCGCCTGTTTTGCCTGCCTATACGGGAGATACAATCCTTGCTTCTATATTCGGAGGAATTCTGAACGGAGCAGGACTTGGATTTATATTTTACCGCGGAGGCTCTACCGGCGGAACAGACATAATAGCTTTGAACATTCACAAGCGTATGCCTCATATTTCAACAGGAAATATAATACTGCTTGCCGACATAGTAATACTCATAATGGTATTTTTTGTTTACAACAGCCTTGAAAGCGTTCTCTACGCAGTTATCACTATTTTTGTAAGCATAAAAGTAATCGATACAATTTCTTACGGCACGTCAAGAGGAAACGGCAAGCTGATGTTCATAATAACAAACAATTATCAAGAGATAAGCAATGGGATAATGAAAGATCTTGAAAGGGGAGTTACCCTGCTTGACGGCGAAGGAGCATACAGCGGCGAAAAGAAACGCATCATAATGTGTGCGGTTCGTCCTCAGCAGGTTTTTAGGATAACTTCAGCTGTGAAGAAAATTGACCGCAATGCATTTATTATTGTTACTACGGCAGGAACAATAAGGGGAGAGGGATTTGCACGAAAAGATGAGTAATTATTGTATAGATATAAGGCTGTTCATATGAACAGCCTTATATAATGCCATAATATAATGTCGAATAATTTTATATTTACATATAATTTGTCGAATTATAAAAATATGTATAAAAATACTAAAAAACTATTTAAAATAGAAGAAAATAATGTTATAATATATTTTAACACAAATTTTGCAAAATAATATCTCAAAAAAGTGAAAGACGGTGATTAATATGTTAAAAAGAATAATGGCGGGACTTTTGTCCGCGATTATTATTACAGGTGCGGCAGGTGCCTTTTCAGGCTGTTCGCTGAACAATCAAACGGCTTCTGTTGACTTCAAAACAGCCGATAAGGTTGAGGACGGCGCAATTTTGCAGGCATTTTGCTGGGATTTCAATACAATTAAAGAATCAATGGCAGATATTGCGGCGGCCGGATTTACAGCTGTTCAGACCTCCCCGATTAACGAATGTCTTGAGGGTGAAGGCGGCGGAATGGAGCTTTACGGCAACGGAAAGTGGTATTATCACTATCAGCCGACTGACTTTAAAATAGGCAATTATCAGCTTGGAACACGTGACGAGTTCAAGGCTATGTGTGAGGAAGCCGATAAATACGGTATCAAAGTTATTGTTGACATAATTGCAAACCATACCACTCCCGAAACTGATGCTGTAAGTGAGGACTTGATTAAGGCAGGCGGCGGAAGTCTTGAAACACTCTATCACAAAAACAATGATAAAGACATTACCGATTACAGTGAAAGACTCGCCTGTACAACATACAAAATGGGCGGACTTCCTGACATCAATACCGAAAGAACATCTTTTCAGGATTATTTTCTTAAATATGTAAACGACTGTATAGCCTGCGGAGCGGACGGTTTCCGATACGATACCGCAAAGCACATAGGACTGCCAGACGATCCGAAAGAGGACGACGGCTTTACAAACAATTTTTGGGAACGCGTTACTACCGAAATTGACAACGCCGATCAAATGTTTATATACGGTGAGGTTTTGCAGGGAAATAATGACAGATTAGCAGATTATATCAAGGCGATAGGCAGAACAACATCGAGCACCTACGGAAGCAAAATCCGTTCGGCTCTAATTAACAATATGATAGATACCAGCGCTGTAACAGATTACTGGCTTGGAGACGCACCGCTTAATATGGTAACGTGGGTTGAATCTCATGATAATTACATCAATGACGGTACTTGGTATCAGCTTACAGATGAGCAGATACTTCTTGGCTGGGCAATAATAACTGCGCGCAAGGACGGAACTCCGCTGTTCTTTGACCGCCCATACAATGCTACAATGGATAATGAATGGGGCATGAACAGAATCGGCACTCAGGGAAGCGATATGTATAAAGACAAAAGAGTATCTGCCGTGAATTTTTTCCGCACAGCTATGAAAGGCGAAGAAGAAAATCTTGTTAATCCAAATCTTGATTCAACTGCACTTGTTATTGAACGCGGTAAAAAGGGAATAGTAATTGTAAATACAACAGATGAGCTTAAGGTCGATTTTGAAACTAATCTGGCTGACGGAACATATGTTGACCGTGTTGACAATAAAACAGAATATATTGTTAAGGACGGCAAAATCACTTGTGAAACTCCTATTGCCGAAAATTCCGTTGTAGTGCTTTATAACGAGGATTACACCAAGTATGCTGATTGTGCAGAGGTCGGCGTAGCAGAAGATACGCAGTTTGCATTTGAGGGAGACTCTGTTGATGTTACGCTTACGCTTAAAAATGCGAAAGAGGCAACTTATTCCTTAAACGGCGGAAAAGCTGTTTCATTTGAGGACGAAGATAAAATTACAGTAAAAACAGACGGTGATAATGACGTTTCTGTACTTGAACTCAGGGCTTCAAATGAGCAGGGCATAAAGACATATGAAAGAGTTGAATTTACGCACAAGAATACCTATGCAGTTGCCAAAGGAACAAAGGTTTATTTTGAAAAGCCTGACACTGACGAATGGGCAGATGAAATATATGCATATGTATATGACGATAACGTAAATGAAAATGATGCATGGCCGGGACTTCCAATGACAAAGGAATCGGACGGAAAATACAGCTACACTTTTGACAGTGACTGGAATACGCCTTACATTATTTTCAATGACGGATACGCTTCTGACAGTGTTCAGTATCCCGAAGGGCAGGGACTTGAAGTTGTTCCTGACAAAACTTATACTGTAGATTAATTAATGGAGGCCTTATAATGAGTGATTTAAAAAATGTAAAAATGGAGGGCAGCAAAGTTCCTGCCGAAAAAATTAAAAATCCCGAACTCGTATCTGCAATTGAAAAAATGCAGCAGGACGGAAGCAAGGAAAATATTGACGCTATGATAAATCAAGTAGTGGAGGCAAAATTCATTTTGCCGGCAAACGTTACTCCTACAACAAGAGCCCGCACGAATAACGGACAAACAATAATGGAGCAGTCAACTCAGGTGCAGTTCAGACTTCTTGAAAACCAGAATAAAGAAAAGTTTTTCGGGGTGTTCACAGATACCGACGAGCTTTTTAAATGGAACGGTACTCAATCGGCTAATAAGGTTGTAACTGATTTTGACAGCCTTGCTCAGATGGTAATGGACCCTAAAGCGGGCGTGCTTGGATTTGTAATCAATCCTTTCGGCAAAAGCGTGACTTTCCCTAAGCCTATGGTAATATCCATTAAACAACAGAGGGATTATGTCAGAATGAACAACAATAAAATTGAACCGGGCACACAGGTTCAGCTCGGCGAACCAAAGGAATATCCGATTGACCTTATGGCGGCTCTGATAAATCACTTCAGCACCGAAGAAACCGTAAATGCGGCATATCTCAGAATGATGGAGCAGAACGGTCAGAAAAGCTATCTTATAGTTGTTGATTTTTACGGAAATATGGAGGAAACTTTTGAGGCAATAGGCAAGGTTGCAAAGCCGTTTTTAGATGATGAAATCCAGCTTTCAATGATGCCGTATTCAATGGAATTCGGCAAAACTGCCGTGAAAGGCGTTGAACCGTTTTATAAAAAACAGGAGCAGTAATCAAAACCACCCGTTGAACGGGTGGTTTGCACAACCCCTGTAAGGGGTTTTTACAGGCTTAACCCCTGCAGCAG
>CANQDR010000024.1 GCA_947593615.1 uncultured Clostridia bacterium | reverse complement strand
AAGCAAAAAACTTGAAAATTTGTACAATAACATCGAAATAAATCATAAAAAATAATATAATCTGCACTATTTTATGGGCGAAAAACTGAAAAATCCTTGAAAATTAATTAGCTTACTTGAGGATTTTTCGCGTCATTTTTAAATCAAAGACATAATTTTTATATATCCCTTCATCTATACCTATAAAAACTAAAAAAATTGTATTATAATACGCAATTTTCCTAAAATTTTTATTTTTCATATCTTTTACAAAAAAAGCGACATGATATCGCTCACAATTCGGGCAAAAAGGTTCGACAAATTAGAAACCTTTTTGCCCGAGTTTTACCGGCTAATTCCCCATACAGCAAAAAAGGCACCGCAGTATTTTCTGTGGTGTCGTAGTGTGCCGAAAAGTGAAATTCCTTTATATTCTGCGGTGTCGTAGTATGTAGAAAAAGTATCTTTCTCTTGGTAATATGCATAAATGTGCAAGGTTTAAGGGGAACCCCCGGCGAGGGTTCCCCTCCGAAAAACAGTCCCCCGGACTGTTTTTCGCCCCTCCTGCGCTTTTAAATCAATTAGTTTCGCAGCCTTTCAGGCTGCGACGGGGGCGCCGCCCCTCGTCCCCGCCGTTTGTAAAAGGCGGGCGAAAACTTTTAGCTTTTTTGCTGTATCAAAAAGGTTTATTGACAGTTTACGGTCGGGCAACTAAGGTTTTTAAATTGCCAAACCTTTCTGCACGAGCTGTGAGCGGTGTCACGCCGCTGTAAAAATTTATTTTAAAGATTGTAAATTATTTTACAATCTTTTTTTATGCCTTATGTAATAATAATATTAAGATGTCACCGCATAAACCCGACGTGCGGTATGTATAAAACAATTTAAGGAGTGATTTAATATGGGCATGACTATGTCACAAAAAATTCTTGCGGCTCACGCAGGTCTTGATGAGGTTAAGGCAGGTCAGCTTATAGAGGCAAAGCTGGATATGGTACTCGGCAATGATGTTACATCTCCTGTTGCAATCAATGTTTTTGAAGAGAACGGAGCAACTTCGGTATTTGATAACACAAAAATTGCAATGATAATGGATCATTTTACACCTAACAAGGATATTAAGGCGGCAACTCAGGTTAAGCAGGTAAGAACGTTTGCCGATAAGTATGATATAAAAAATTATAAAGATGTAGGACAAATGGGAATCGAGCACGCATTGCTTCCTGAACAGGGACTTGTAGGCCCCGGATGTCTTTGCATCGGCGCAGATTCGCACACCTGCACCTATGGCGCACTCGGCGCATTTTCAACAGGCGTGGGTTCAACAGATATGGCGGCAGGTATGATAAGCGGCAAGGCTTGGTTTAAGGTGCCGTCAGCAATCAAATTTAACCTTGTGGGAAAACCTCAGGGTTATGTCAGCGGCAAGGACGTAATTCTTCATATTATCGGTATGATCGGCGTTGACGGTGCGCTCTACAAGTCAATGGAGTTTTCCGGCGAAGGCTTAAAATATCTCAATATTGACGACCGTCTTTGCATTGCAAATATGGCAATAGAAGCAGGCGCGAAGAACGGCATTTTCCCTGTTGACGACATAACCCGTGAATACTGCAACGGAAGATATCAGGGAACTCCCGTAGAATACACAGCCGATGAAGACGCGGTGTATGATGAGGAATATACAATTGACTTGAGCACACTTAAGTCAACGGTTGCTTTTCCGCATCTTCCTGAGAATACAAAAACGATTGATGAAATCGGAGAAAAAGAAATTAAGATTGACCAGTGCGTAATCGGTTCATGCACTAACGGCAGAATTTCGGATTTAAGAGTAGCGGCTTCTGTTCTTAAAGGAAGAAAGCTTGCAAAGAATGTAAGATGTATAATTTTCCCCGGAACTCAGCAGATTTGGCTTCAGGCAATGCACGAAGGACTATTTGATATTTTTGTTGAGGCGGGAGCAGTTGTTTCAACACCGACCTGCGGTCCTTGTCTGGGCGGTCATATGGGTATTCTTGCCGCAGGCGAGAGAGCGATATCTACAACAAACCGTAATTTTGTAGGAAGAATGGGCCATATCGACAGCGAAATTTACCTTGCAAGTCCTGCGGTTGCGGCTGCAAGCGCAGTAACAGGATACATCACTGACCCTGCAAAGCTTTAATGGAAAGCTGTAAATAAAAAGAAAGGTTAGGTACTTAATATGAATGCTAAAGGTACAGTACATAAATTCGGCGATAATGTAGATACCGACGTTATTATTCCGGCTCGTTATCTTAACACAGCCTCACACAAGGAGCTTGCGGCTCATTGTATGGAGGATATTGACGCAGATTTTGTGAGCAAGGTTAAGGACGGCGACATTATGGTTGCAGAGAAGAACTTCGGTTGCGGCTCTTCGCGTGAGCATGCACCCATTGCCATAAAGGCAAGCGGAATTTCCTGCGTTATTGCTTCAACATTTGCAAGAATATTTTATCGCAATGCAATCAACATCGGATTGCCCATTCTTGAATGTGACGAAGCTGCCACAGACATTAAAGACGGAGATACTGTTTCTGTAGATTTCAATACAGGTGTAATTACCAATGAGACTACCGGAAAAACATATAATGCAGAGCCGTTCCCTGAGTTTATTCAGAACATAATTAAAAAAGGTGGTCTAATTAAGTCTATAATGTGACTTAAAACCACATAAAAATACTATTGTCTTATGTAATTCAAAAGCCCCGTTTATGAAAAATAAACAGGGCTTAAAATTTTTTCTTTTTATTAAAGGACAAAAATACAAAAATTTACGGACTTTTTAGAAAATATACATGGATTATGATATACTTAAAAATTACTAAAAAATTACAGTTGGTAGCTTGTATTATATATAAGAAATTGTTATTATTTTATATATAAAGGGTATTTGGGGGGAAAGGATATGAAAATGGTATTGCATTGTGCTATATGCGATGACTTGCCTGATGCAGTCGAGGCAGCAAAGGCAAAGACAGAAAAGGTCTTTAAAGAAAAAAACATAGCTTATGAAATATCTACATATACCAACAGCAATCAGCTGCTTTTTGATTTTGATGAGTCCAGACAGCTTGACCTGCTTATCCTTGACATTGAAATGCCCGGAACGACAGGGCTTGAAATTGCGGCAATGGCAAAAAAGATGTATAAAAACTGCCTGATAATATTTCTGACGTCATATCTTAATTATGCTATTGACGGATATGAGCTTGAAATTTTCAGGTTTGTGCCGAAAGATGATGCAAACAGACTTGAGCGTGCGGTCGGGGACGCTGTAAAAATAATAAATTTAGAAAGCAAGCAGAGTTATTTTGTTAAAAGGTATGATTTGTGCGGAAAAATACCTTATAAGGATATACTGTATATTACAAAAAACGGCAAAAACTCGGTGATTCACAGTGAAAATGAGGAACCCGTTAAAATACGCAAACCGCTTTCGGTTGTATTCAGCGAGCTTAATTCCGATGAGTTTATTTTTATAGACCGCGGATGCATAGCCAATATGATGAATGTGATGAGGGTTGACAAGTATAACTGGATATGTAAAAACGGCGAAAAACTTGCAATAAGCCGTTCATCCTATTCAGAAATAAAGAAAAAGCTTCTGGAATTTTGGGGGAGGAAGATGTTTGATGATTAATTTTTGCATTGAAACCGGAGTAACGATTTGCGAAGAGATAGTTTTGCTTTCTTTAATAGAGTTTCTATGCGGTAAAAAATACGGAAAGCTAAAACAAACAGGAATAAAGATAATTGTTGCAATTGCAGTTGCTGCTTTTATAATCTGGATGAATAATACTGTTTCTCTGTTCTCTTTTCTTACGCTTATCATAGGATCATTTATTCCTGCATTTGCAGCAAAGCTTTTCTGCAGCGGTAAATTTATACAGTTTATGTCAATTTCAATTATGTACTTTCTCGCGATTACCATAGTTGATATTTTAATTCTTTTTATTACAGAATACTTTTTTATTCAGAATTTTGCCGAAACAGCTTTGACAACTACGGGTCTTGAACGAAATAGTTTTATAATATTTTCCAAAATTATGCTTGTATCGCTGTATTTTATTTTTACAAAACTTTTTAAATATAAGGCAAAAGACTTTTCAACAAAGATGCTTATATTTCTTGACTGCAGCAGTGTGCTTTATTATGTATGCCTGAATGTTGTCTTAGAAAGCATTTTTTCAGACAATATTACAACTGCAAAAAATTCAATTATCGTTTCATTGCTGTTTATGATTGTATTTTTAGTATCAAGTATTATTTTTATAAAACGCTACAGCGATGAAAAACAGCGGCGGAACAATTACAAAATGGCGGAATACCAAAAAGATATTCTCGAAAAAAACTATCTTAGTCTGAATGAAATGTATAAGACGAACGCAAGGAATATGCATGACTACAGAAATCACGTTCTCACTTTGCAGGGACTTATACACAATAAAAAATATGATAACGCTGAAAAATATCTTGATGAGTTATATACAGAAATAAATAAGGACAGGCTTGTAAGAACATATACGGGGGTAGAGATTGTTGACGCAGTCTTAAATGTTAAGGTAAATGACGCAGCAAGAAACAATATAAATATGGACGTAAACGCGTCATATCCGAACGATTCGCGAATAAAGCAGACAGATATATGTGCCATTCTGGGTAATCTGATTGACAATGCAATTGAAGCCTGTCTTAAAATAGATGACGAAAGAATGCGCCTGGTATTGGTACGAATTTCTTATTCCAACAATATTGTTTTTATAAAAATAAAAAATTCTGTTCTTAGCAATCCCTTTGATGAAACAATGACGCTTGAAACAACGAAGGAGGACAAGCAAGCCCACGGCTTAGGTCTTACGATAGTTAAAAATGCACTTGAAAAATATTCGGGTGATTTATCACAGTCTTTTATAGATGATATGTTTGTTACAGAGGTTATTTTGTATTGTAATAACATCACTGACAGCGAAAAATAAAAATAAAATTTAGTATACATTATAAGGACAATCAATTACGATTGTTCTTATATTTTCGTGCAAATTCAGTACATTGGGAAAATTTACGGACAAAAATGATATATTTCGCGGACAAAGACAACCAATTATCGCGTGGTGTGATAGAATATAACAAAAAAATCAGGAGGCAGCCTGATGTTAAACAGTATCAGCGAGAGAATGTCTCGTTATCTTGTGCGTAAAAACGTAGTAAACGAAGAGAATGTCGAAGTTTATACATATGGTTTTATGCTGATCTTCTCTACTGCGTTCTCCGTTCTTACTGTGCTCATAATTGCCGCGCTGTTTGGTAATTTGTTTTTTGGAATTTTGTTTCTTGCGGTAATGATGTTTCTTAGATTTTTCTGCGGCGGCTACCATTGCTCAACATATTTTAATTGCTGGTTGTGTACAAACTCTATTGCTGCTTGTGTATTTTTTTCAATCAAACTTTTACCCCTAAAAAATCTTACAGTAAATTTATTTGTTCTTTGTTTTGGTGTCGCCGCAGCAATATATATTTATATTAATTCTCCAATTGAAAATTTAAACAATCCCTTAAATGACAGGAAAAGACTTAAAAACAGACGTATTTCACGTGTTTTGACGGTTATTTTTGTATCAGTTTTGTTTGTAGGATTTATATTTTTCAGATATTCGGTTGCATTTTCATATTTTACGGCAATATCGGCTGCACTTGTTGTGGTCGCTGTGCTTATGATAACAGAAAAAGTAAATTGGAGGTAGAAAAATGGGCATTCTTAAAATTATTGCCAAGACGGTAGAAAAGGTTGCAAAGTTTGGCGCAGGCACTGTATCAACAGGCTGTTCATTTCAGCCAAAGACACCTTCCTGTCTTATTGAAGACAAAGATGAATGAACTTGCAAGAGGGCTTACGAAACATTTCGTAAGTCCTCTTACATTAAGAATTCACGGACAAAATAATATATTTTCGAGGACAAGTTTTTTTATTTTTATAAATTAATATTATAATATAATTAATATAAATTAAAATCTACAAGGTTTTATATTATCCGGCAAACACCCTATAAGTTTTCAACCTTTTATTTTGCCGGATATTATTAATCATTTATGCGTTTTTACTTACAAATCATAGTTTCATCCGGTTTGATTTAGGTAAAGGCGTAAAATGGCTGTCCTGCACTTATGTGCGGGACAGTTTTTTTTTATGTCATTTTATAATATTGTCAGCTTTTACAATAGTACAAATAAAAAAATAAAACGCCTTGACAAATATGTTATGCTGATTTATCATTGCATTAAGATTAAAGGTTATTGTTTATTTAACTTCTTAAGGAGCAAAATATGGATACGAAAAAAGACAATTATGCCGATAATTATAATGATGAGCTCAGCGATAAAAACTTAAAAGATTATGACCTGGATAATTTTGATACTGACGGAATTTCAGATTTTTTGCCTTCTGCACACAGCAGTATAAGCAAAGACGATAATTCCGATTACGGAGATAATTTTAATTCACAGACTGGAGAAAATTCAGCCGACCGCACATATAATCTTGATGACAGCTTAGATGAATATTACATAAATAATTATACGTCAGAAAGAAAAAAGACGGGCAAAAGAAGACCTGCAAAAAGAAATAAAAGAACTGCTGCTATTATATTTGTTTGCGCAGCGGTCATATGTATTATTGCGGCTATTATCCTTGTGCTTACACAATGTTCTGACGGAACTGCAAGAAAAACTGCGACGACTGTATCCTCGTCATCTGTAAAAGCAACAAAGAAAACAGCCCAACAAGTTACCGAGCAGCAGACAGAAACGGAGTTTGTGCAGGTTGAAACCGAGGCGGCTGCTGAAACCGAAGCACCGACAGAGGCGGTAACTGAGCCACAGCCTGTTGAAACAGAGCCTGTTCCTACGGTTACGGAGGCTCCTGCTCAAACTGAAGAGCCTGCGCAGACAGTTGCAGGAGATGACAATTCTGACACTGACAATGACACCGACAACGATAATACAGATACAGATGAGAATGAGGAAAATCCTATTGTTGAAGAGGTGTATCCTGAATAATATCAAATATAATATATTTTTAATATGTTTTGTGGTATAATTATAATGTTGCGGCAGAGCAACATGACATCATTTAAAATATTGAAATGTAAAATTATGAAATGAGGATGAATTAATGAGCTGCAATCATAATTGTTCTTCTTGTACATCAGACTGTAAGGACAGGCAACCGGCTGATCTGCATGAAAAGCTTAACAAGTACAGCAGTGTAAAAAAGGTAATAGGTATTGTTTCGGGCAAAGGTGGAGTAGGAAAAAGTCTTGTCACTTCAATGCTTGCGGTAACCTTTAACAGAATGGGCAAAAAAACAGCTGTTCTTGATGCGGATATAACCGGACCGTCAATTCCAAAGGCGTTTGGAATTAAAGAGAGATGTATGGGAAGTGATGAGGGGATTTTACCCGTAACGACCGAAACAGGTATTGATATAATATCAATAAATCTTCTGCTTGAAAACGAAACTGATCCTGTTGTATGGCGTTCTCCGATGATTACGGGAACGGTCAAGCAGTTTTGGAGCGACGTTATATGGCAGGACATTGACTATATGTTTGTAGATATGCCTCCGGGAACAGGCGACGTACCTCTCACTGTGTTCCAGAGTATTCCGATTGACGGCATTGTTGTAGTAGCGTCACCGCAGGAGCTTGTTTCAATGATAGTTGAAAAGGCTGTAAAAATGGCAAATATGATGAATGTACCGTTGTTAGGACTTGTCGAAAATATGAGTTATTTTACATGCCCTGACTGCGGAAAGAGATATTCATTGTTCGGCGAGAGCCATATAGAGCAAATTGCGGAAAAGTACAATACAAAAGTACTTGCAAGGCTTCCGATTGACCCCGAACTTGCAAAAAGTGTTGACAGCGGCAAAGTCGAGCTTTTTGAGGGAAATTATTTTGACGGTGCTGTCGAAGAGCTTGAGAAAATTCTGTCTTGATATACGCCGAGAGGCGCTACATATATAATTTGTAAGGAGAGATACATAGACTATGAAATGTTCAAAATGCGGAGCAGAGCTAACGGGTAAGTTCTGTACCAACTGTGGTGCGCCTGCACCTGAAAATCCGGTTTGTTCAAAATGCGGAGCAGAGCTTACGGGTAAGTTTTGCACAAAATGCGGTACTCCTGCATTGCAGGGAAATCCCATAACGACGGAAGCGACTCAGACGCAATCGTCTGATTTTGACAGCACGTCAGGGACTCAGACCGAGCAGACATCTCAAAATGATGTTGAACCTGTGCAGTACGATCCGTCACAATTTGATAATACGAAAAATGATTCACAGCCCGTGCAATATGATCAGACGCAGCCTAATCAGACAAGCTACGGTCAGCAGTTTACAAATCAGCCGAAAGCCGGATACACGGGACAGCAGTTTACAAATCAACCGCAGCAAAACATGTCTAATGGCAAAAAACCGATGAGCGGAGGCAAGCTTGCGGCAATCATCATCAGTATTGTAGTCGGCCTTATTCTCATTCTCGGCATTATAATCGGTATTATTGCATGCAATATTGTTAAGGGCGGAACTGATATAATAAACAGTTCAATTTCTGAATACAGTAATTACAGCAGTATTTTGGACGACAGCGTACTTGATGATTACAGTGACCTTTTTGAAGATGACAGCAGTTCTGAAGATAATACGGAAAAGCTTGACCCTGTTTCACACTGTTATTATGAGGAAACCGATGGCGGCGTAAAAATCACGGCTTATGACAACTACTACGACTATGAGACTGCGAAAATTACAGTTAATATACCTTCACAAATTGACGGAAAAGACGTTGTAGAAATTGAAGAACTTTGGGTTTACGATAATGACAGTACGGAAAACGGATATATTAAGATAATAATTCCCGGAACGGTAAAGGTAATTGACAGTTATGCCATGAGCTTTTGTGAAGATATTAACGAGGTTGTAATAGAAGACGGCTTAACCACAATTGAACCGGACGCCTTCAAAGGCTGCGAAGACCTTGAAAAGATTACAATTCCGGAGTCAGTTACAATGATGGATGACTGCGGCTTTGGTTTAGAGGTTGAAGACTATGAATATACAGGTGCCGACAACGATGCTGTAATTTACGGCAAAAAAGGTTCGACAGCTGAAAGCTATGCAAAAGAAAATGGTATTAAGTTTGTACAGAAATAAATAACCAGATGAAGATCAGCTAAAAATCGGTTAAAAATGAAAACGCCAAACCCATTGCGGAAGGTTTGGCGTTTTCTTGTTCTTAAAAAATGAGGGGTACAAGTGCGAACCTCTAAGTTGGTTCGCTTTGAGGAGGGTAGAACAATTATACTCGGACGGTTGCGGTTCCGTCTTATGAGTACAGTTATATTAAATACCACTTTTTTGAAAACTGCGTGAAATTAAGCTGAAAGTGTATTGAAAAATATCTGTTTTTATAGTAAATTAAAAAAATTATGCAAAAATAAAAACAAATGTTTGATTTTTAAAAATTTATATGATATACTTTGCTTGAAAGGTGTGTGACGGTATGAAGCCTTTAAGTAAAAGCCAGCAGAAAATTTTAGATTATCTCAAGAAATGTTCCTCTGACGGCAGAGTTCCCTCTGTACGTGAAATCTGCGCCGAAACAGGGCTCAGCTCTACCTCAACGGTACATCATCACCTTAATGCGCTTGAGGAAAAGGGTTTTATAACCCGTGAACACGGAGTTAACAGATGTATTCAAATCAGCGGTGAAGAAAAGTCGGCAGAAGTTCCCGTGCTTGGCCGTGTAGCCGCAGGCTATCCGATACTTGCTGTTGAAGATATTGAGTGTTATGTTCCCGTACCGGAAAGTCTTAAACGCGGCAGAGAGCTTTTTGCGCTCAGAGTTCAAGGCGAAAGTATGATCAATGCCGGAATATTGGACGACGATATAGTAGTAGTGAACCGTACTCCTGTTGCAGAAAATGGAGAAATTGTGGTTGCATTGGTGGGAGATGAAGCAACCGTAAAGAGATTTTATAAAGAGGACGGTCATTTCAGACTACAGCCTGAAAACGACAGTTTTGAGCCGATCATTGCCGATGAAGTTGTGCTTCTGGGCAAAGTTATCTCTGTAATAAGATATATGGAGTAATTTACATCAAACTGTTTCAGCTTGTTATGCACTTATAGGTCGGCGTTTCATGGGGCGTTGCCTCAAGGAAATGCCTTAGATATATTATATTTTAAAGCAAAGGTATGCGGTAAAAATTCGCATACCTTTTTGTATGTTTACATTAATATATATAATAAGGAAATAATTGTGTTCAAAATTAGCGGAAATCATTTTTAACCATCGGTTATTATTCGTTTTCCGCGCCAGCTTCCTCTTATCCATCTGATAAGTACGACGACTCCTCTGAATATTTCGTCTGCAGCCATGCCTATCCATACGCCGACAAGACCCATTTCAAGCACGACGCCGAGAATATAGGCAAGCAGAACGCTGATTCCCCACATTGAAAAAATTGCAAGCATAGTAGGAAATTTCACATCTCCGGCGGACTTCATGCTGTTTATTACGACGATATTTGTAGTACGTCCGAATTCAAGTATAACAGAAATAAAAAGAATAACCGAACCAAGCTCTATAACCTTTGGGTCATCAGAAAACATTGAAAATGTAAGGGGAGAGGCAATCCAGTTGATTATTGCCGCCGATATTGATACAATAAGCCCGAATCTTAAAGTTCTAAGCAGTCGTTTATATGCAAAATCATAATCTCCTGCGCCGACGCTGTGACCGACGATGATCTGAGTAGCCATTGCTGCTGAAAAGGCGATCATATAAGTAAAAACCGAAAGCATATTTGCATATATTTTAGTATTTATTGCAACAATACCCATAGTATTTACTAAGGCGGTGATGATAAGCTGAGAAAAATTATAAGATATATTCTCGCCTGCCGTGGGAATACCAAGCCGCAAAAGATTTTTTAAAATACTGCGTGGAAAGGGCTTAAGATATTTTATGCCGAAGCTTCCTTTGATAACCAAAGCAAAGTATATAATCGCAGCGGCAACTGCAAGAACTCTGCTTATGCAGGTAGAAACTGCCGCGCCTGAAATTCCGAAACCCAAATCCCTTAGCGGACCGTATAAAAACAGATAATTACCAATAATGTTTAAAACATTCATACCGAATGCAATAATCATACCGAAAATAGTTTTGCCGTTGCTGTCGAAGATCTGGCTGAAAGCATTGATTACCGCTTGAGTAAAGATTGTTCCGCCGACAATTTTCATATACATATCAGCGTCGTTAAGCATTCCGTCAGGTACCTGCATAGCTATCAGCAAGGGTCGGCTGAACAAAAATACTATCAGGCTGATTATTATGCTCAGAACAAGGTTAAAGCTTAGTGCAACCGTATAAATACGGTTCATTTCCTCTTTTTTCTCTGCGCCCAGATACTGGCTTACCATTATGCCTGTGGCGCTGGAGATAACGGTAAAGGCAAGCGCAAGAAATCCAAGTACCGAGTTTGCATTGCCTACGGCGCCTACAGCGGTGTCCGAGTAATTAGAGAGCATTACCGTGTCGGCATATCCAAGCGATACGCCGAGCAATGACTGAAAGAAAATGGGCCATGCAAGGCTGAAAACGCTGCGGTTTACAACTTTATCGGATTGTTTTTTAAGTGATGTTTCAGACATAAGATCCGCTCCTGTACAGTGTAATCTGTTATTGACCGAAATTAATATGAGTTGTATAATCTAATGTATATAATGTTATATCTCATACGCAAACCTATAAAAAACCTATAAATATGAAAGGATAATTTTATGAATATATGTATATTCGGTTCTTCAAGCGAACAAATAGATAAAGAATACCTCAGGACAGCCGAACATCTTGGAAACTCAATTGCTAAAAAAGGGTACGGAGTAATTTTCGGAGCAGGAAAATACGGAGTTATGGGTGCGGCAGCACGGGGAGTATATTCAGCTGGCGGCAAATTAATAGGAGTAAGCCCAAAATTCTTCATTGAAACGGACGTATTATATGACAAGTGCACCGAAATGATATACACCGAAACAATGCGCGAGCGCAAAGCCGTTATGGAGGAGAAAGCAGATGCTTTTGTAATTTGCGCGGGAGGAATGGGAACGTTTGAAGAATTTTTTGAGGTACTCACCCTTAAACAGCTTCACCGTCATACAAAGCCGATAATTATATATAATGTAAACGATTATTATAATTCGTTAATGGCAATGATGGAAAATGCGGTAAAAGAGAGTTTTATGAGTGAGGACTGCAATAAATTGTATACCATAGCTTACAGTGAGGATGAAGTTTTCAGCCAGATTGAAAATTATAAGCCGTATTCTTATAATAAGTATGATGTTCAAGGTTCTGGTAGGGATGATAAAAATGGCTGACAACTGCGAATTATGCGCTCATTATGTTGCTGATGAAGAATTCGGAGATTATTGCAGTATAAACCTTGATGAAGATGAAATGGAGCGATTTCTTACACAAAATGTAACTCAATGTCATTATTTTCAGCTTTATGACGAATATAAGATTGCAGAAAAACAGAAATAAAAATTTAAAATAGATAAAATAGAATATTAAAAATAAAATTTTCAAAAGTAACAACATCAAAATATTCTTTTTTATTATTATAACTCTGCCCCCTTTTGTTTCAAGGGGGTTTTTTGATATTTAATAGGCAATATTGTTTTTTTATAAAAAATTATGGACAAAAACATCGTTTTACAAAAATGACATATTTTTTTGAATTTTGTAACCGTATCAATACATTGTGCACAAAAGAAGATTAAATATCTTGTCGAAATATACGAAATTTTCAGATAAAGTTGTTATATTATTGATTTTCATTGAAATTCAGTATAAAATAAAAATAGTATTTCTGCGAATTTTGTATTTTTTATTATAACTTTGTCGAAAGAGTTAGAAGAGTTATATAAAGGTATATTTTAAATGATTAGGAGTGTTGGGCAATGAGCTTTTTCAACAAAATCGTTGATAATATGGTCAACGAAAAAGTTCCCCAAAAAAGACGTAAGCGGTTAATAGTGTTTATTGCCATAATAACGCTCCTTTCCATGACAACGGCAACCGTGGCATGGTTTACGGTCAATACGTTTGCAGGCGTTGACAACCTTGACCTGCACATTAGCGTCAGCGCACAGCTGAAAGTCGGAATGGAAAATTACGGCAGAGACCTCGACAGATATACAAAGGTAATCACCAATGAAATGATCGACAGTTATCTTGCAAGAGATAACAAAAGACTTGAAGGTATGTTGCTTGACCCTGTTACCACGTCCAACGGCACGCGTTTTACCAATCAGCGCGGAACGGTTAGAGAAGCAAACGACCGTTCTTATCTTGAGTTTGAGTGTTATTTCATTGCTACCGAAGAGATGTGGGTTCACCTCACTACCGAGAGTACCGAGCAGGGAAATGACGACGGAACCAAGGTTACAACAACGTCGACCGGAGCAAAGGCAGACGTAGTAAACTGCACAAGAGTTGATTTCTCAACAGAAACAAACGGAACCGCTATTTACGAGCCTAACCGCGGAACACCCGTAAACGGACAGAGTACTTTTGATTTGCCGTCGGGAACAATGCAATATTCCGACAATACAAGAATTTTTCACCTGGAAGAACTCACCCCCACAAAAGTAACAATAAGGCTTTGGATCGACGGTGAAGATCCTCAGTGCGACGACGATGTTCAGGACGCACAGCTTTCAGTCCAGCTTGGCTTTATCGGCTGCGATGAAAATAACCAGCCTATATCTTAAAACAAATCAAAACACACTAAATAACATTGATTAACTAAACCTTAACTGATTAAAATCTATTGAAAAACTACAATAAAGCGGAGTGATAAAATTGTTCGGAAAAAAGAAAGCTAAAATTGAACAGCCGATTACTCCGGAGGAGCTTAGTCGTCTTAATGATAAGAAGATGGCAGACGCGGAAATTGAGCATTTTCATGTAAAGAATGATTCAATTGATATTGTAAAATACAAAAAACGCAGAAAAATCTTAAGTCTGATTCTTGCAATTTGTCTTATTATTTTGTTGATTCTGTTTATTGTTTCAATGCTTTTAACCCAATGGGGCGACTTAATCATAAGCGTTGATTCTCCTGCGGTAAAGAAAGGCATTGTGCTCAGCGAAGACCCCGAGTTCAAAACACAGGGTGCTTCACTTTCAGCAAAGCAGGTTGACGACGTTACTAACATTACATATTCGTGGCTTCCCAACGACCTTGACACAAGCAAGAACGGCGAACACAACGGCGACAATTATGTAGCCTACACATTCTATTGTAAAAATAACGGTCAGGTTACTCTTGACTATGATGCAATGCTTGAAATTACGGGCGTTGCAAAGTCGGCCGATGAAGCAACACGCATTATGGTTTATAAGAACGGTGAGCCGTCAATATACGGCAAGGGCAAATACGATGACCGCAATACCGCCGAAACAGACTGCACAAAGTTTGAAACCGACACACAGGTCATGTCAACGTCAACCGAAAATTTCAAGGTAAATGATGTTGATAAATATACAATTGTTATATGGGTCGAGGGCAATGACCCTGAATGTATTGATGACATCCGCAACGGTCACGTCAGAATGAGAATGTTGTTCAGCGTGCGTGACGACGAAACCACTGCGCCAGCAGAGTAACTGTCAGACGGTTGATAAAGAATATTAAAATCGGTATTACGTGCGCAAGCACTGATATAAAACAAAAAATCCCTATGGTGTTTTAGGGACAAAAAATTATTTTAGGAGGAATTTCTCAATGAAAAAATCATCAAGAAAGAGATTATTAATCTCTTCAATAGCAATGCTTTTAGTTGCTATGGTTGCTCTTGGAACAGCAACATTCGCTTGGTTCACATCAAGCACAACTGCTACTGCAAACGGTATTAACGTTCAAACAGTTAAGGCATCTGAACTCCAGATTTCAAGTGTAAATGTTGATTGGGGTACAAAAATTGACTACGGTGTAAAAAACAAAGTATTGCTTCCTGCTTCAACAGATAACGGTACTGCTTGGTTTAAAGCTAACGCAGCCGATAAAGCTAATTTTGCTGCAGATACAGAAACCGTTGCGTCAGTTTCATCTTCTGAATCTACTAACTATTACTTCAAGGATCAGCTCAATGTTAGAAATAACGGCGATGCAGACGTTGAAAACGTAACAATTTCTTTCTCAGTTCCTAATAATTATCTCAGAGTTGCTCTTGTAGAAACATCAGCAAAGGGTGCTGATGTTGCTGATACAGGCACATTTACAGACAGCGTTTACGATGCTGACGGTGTTTTATATAATGCTTACAAATCAACAACTCCTGAAACTACTGCAATTACACCAGAAACTGATTGCAAAATTAATCTTGGCACATTATCAAAGGACGATGCAAAATATTATAACCTCTATGTATGGTTTGAGGGTCAGGATGAACAGTGTATTGACAGCAATGCCGGTGCAGTTGTATCTGATATCACATTTACTGTAACAGGTGACACAGCAGATCAGGTATAATAAGTCTTTATTAAAAGTGAAAATCGCGAAAATCTAAATCAAGTTGGAGACCCCTTATGAAAAAAGCGTTAAAAAGAATATTCAATATAATTATTGATGTAATTGTTGTATTGATTTTGGCAGTTTCAGTTCTTGTTGTAACACTGTCTTTAACAAGCAAATCATCAGGGGTCCCCAATATTTTCGGAGTTGCTCCCCTCAGCGTTCAGTCAAACTCAATGGAAGATACAATTAATGTAAACGACCTCATATTTTGTACGGTTACGAATGACCCGTCTTATGAATATGAAAAAGGCGAGATTGTTACTTTTCCCATTGAGATAAACGGTGAAAACCGTCTTAATACTCACCGCATTGTTGAAGTGATTGAAGACGAAAACATCACCTACTACAGAACGCAGGGAGATAACAAACAAACAAATCCCGCACCTGACAAGGAGCTTCAGACTTCTTCACAAATTGTTGCCAAATATACAGGCACAAAAATTCCGGGAGTGGGATATATATTCAGCTTTATCAGAACTCAGCTCGGATTTTTCCTTTGCGTTCTGCTTCCAATGATTATTTTCTTCATTTATGAGGCGGTCAGAGTAATTATTAATGTCATTGCCTACAACAAGGAAAAAGCGGTTGAAGAAGCTAAGGCGGTTGTCAGCAATTCTGAACTTACTGAAGAACAGAAGCAAAGGGCAATTGAAGAATACCTTGCGTCAATCGGAGAAAAGCAGAGCGTTGTTACGGAAAATGAGCCAACGGTACAAACACCTGCCGAAAGCAACAACTCCGAAACTGAAGATTAAAGCTGTTTTATAAAATTTTAATTTGTCCCTAAGCACTTGGGTGCAGTTTTAAAGTAACGTAAATATTTCTTTTCCGCGTACCAGCGGAAAAGAAATATATAGTTACACTTTCATCAGACTATTATCCGTAATATTTAAGTTACGCTACAAAATATTAATTTATAAAATTTCAGTCATTTATGCGGCTGAAAAAACGCTTAAAACAAGACAAAACCGTCTTGAAAAATGAAGGGTTTACATTACAAAATTAAGTATATTAATCTATTTACAAACAATAGATTTTTTTAAGGAGACGAAGTACCGTGGATACAGTATTTAAATTTCTGTTTGAATTTCTCGGTCAGTTTTTTGGCTCATTGTGGTCAATAATAACAGGCTTGTTTAAAGGAATAGGAGAGGCATTTAACTTTCCTGCCTATATCAATATAATAAACGGCTACACTACCGAGTTAGGCGGACTCGCCTGGGGTATTGCCATTCTTGCAATTGTACTTCTTGTTGCTGTACTTGGCTTGATTGTATGGCTTATAATCGTCGCCGTAAAAAAGTTTATTCGTTCGCACCGCAGAAGAAAAGATACCGACTCGCTTATAAAAGAGGTGCAGGCGCTCAATAAAGAGGTTATGCGTTTAAACCTTGAAAAAGATAAAATACTTTCTATGAAGGTTTCGCAGATTGGTCTTAATCCTAATGAGATTTCAGAGCTTACCGGCGAAGAGATAGAGTCTCTTAACGGTGAAGGCGAAGAAGAGGTTTCATCAGACAAGAGATTCTACAAACTTGCAGAAATTGATGAACTTTGGGCAGACTATGAGCCCCCTGTTTATGACAATACAATTACGTTACCCGAATTCTGCGACCGTTTCAGATTGTTTGCCTGCTCACAGCTCGGACTTTATTATGATATTAAAATCATCAGACTTTTTGTTGCATCATTTGCTTCAACTCGTCTTATTATCTTACAAGGTATTTCAGGTACAGGTAAAACATCACTGCCTTATGCTTTTGGTAAGTTTATAAATAACCCTGCTGTTATCGCGTCTGTTCAGCCGTCATGGCGTGACAGAAGTGAGCTGTTCGGTTATTTCAACGAATTTACCAAGAAATACAATGAAACAGAACTTCTCCGTGCAATGTACGAGGCTTCTTATAACGAAAACATTTACGCAGTAATCCTCGATGAAATGAATATCGCACGTGTTGAGTACTACTTTGCAGAAATGCTCTCAATTCTTGAAATGCCGTCAAGAGATGAGTGGATTGTTGATGTTATTCCGAATGCTTGGCCGTCTGACCCTAAACATATTGTTAACGGTCAGTTGAAAATCCCGCCGAATATGTGGTACATCGGTACAGCAAACAACGACGACTCGACATTTGCAATTACCGATAAGGTTTACGACCGTGCAATGCCGATTGAAATCAATACAAAGGGTGTTGCTTTCGAGGCACCGTTTACTGAGTCAATTTTCATTAACTACAAGCACTTTGAAAGTCTGCTTAATGAAGCTAAGGCAAACAATGTAGTTTCGGAAGATAACCTTAAGAAAATTAATCTTTTGGACGACTATGTTATCGAGCATTTCCGCATAGCTTTCGGTAACCGTATTGTAAAACAGCTTCGTGACTTTGTTCCTGCATATGTAGGCTGCGGCGGAACAGAGATTGACGGACTTGATTACGTTTTGGCAAGAAAGGTATTCAGAAAATTTGAATCACTCAACCTTTCATATATCCGTGACGAAATCGACGGTTTGTGTGCTTATATTGATGAGCTTTTCGGCGAAGAGAATATGAATGAATGTAAAGATTATTTGCATATGCTCAAAAAGCTTGTATAATTCAGCAATATAAGGGCGAACCCTGTTCGCCCTTTAGTAGGTCTTTGCAAGTGTGCGGAGTATATAGCTTGTTAACAATATTATATTGTGTTCAATAAGGTGAGGAGTACAAAACCAATGGCTGATTTTGGCAAATATTACAGAGCTTATATGTATATGCAGGAGCTTCTGAAAAGTGACTTTACTTACAATTACATAAACGAGAGTTTTAAAGACGGCGATAAAGGCAACGACTCTCTTGACGGTAAAACCAATGAAAAAGTCATTGATATGGACTGGGTTATAGCCATTGAAGAAACTCTGCCCTATATTCAAAAGGCAATTGACGAACAGCGCCGTTTTATTAAACAGGTTGAAAATGTTGTCAGAATTGAGCTTGCAAAAAAGGTCGGGCCCGATTCCGTAAAACACCTTTCTCAGCATACCAACTTTATTGCCAAAGTTGAAGACGATATGGTAACTCCCAACAAAATTCTCACGGTTGAGCGTGAAGAAAGCTTTGCTATCTACGAAAACCGTGTGCTTATGACGCTCATTCGCAAAGCGCTGCGCTTTGTTGACGATAAATATTCAAAAATGAAAGATGTTCCAAATGACAGCTACAACAAAATTTTTATGACGCGTCATATGGAACTCAATGAAAAAGTAGTTGACTTTACCGTCAATTATGTTAACGAATCCCATGAAACACTCGCAGATGACCTTGATGTACTTGATGTTTCGGCATTGTCTGACTTTGACCGTATCCGCCGTATCAGAACAACTCTTAACGAATTTCTGAACACACAGCTTATGCGTGAAATCGCAAAAGAGCCTGAGGTACATCCGCCCATTACGCAGACCAACCTGTTAAAGAAAAATCCAAACTTCAAAAAAGCCATGGATTTATGGAATTTCCTTGATAGTTACAAGCGCGAGGGCTTTGAAATCGTCGGTGAAGAATATCAGGGAAAAATGGATGAAAGTGTTCAGCAGGACGTTTATTTTGCAATGGGCTTTCAGCATTTTATGATGTCAATAGCAACCAACCCCGGACTTCGCAATATGCTGCAGCAGAAGTATGAGGAAGAAAACGCACGTATAGCCGAAGAATCTGCAAGACCTGAAAAGACGCGCGAAGCCGTAATGAAGGCTCAGATTGAGGCAGTACGTAAAGAGGAAATGGAAATCCGCCTCAAGGAAATTCGTGAGCGCGAGAAAAAAATCCTTGACCTCAGCAATGAAATTAAGAATTTAAAAGTTACGCTCGACCAAAAGGAACAGCAGATTTTGACATTAAAGGGTAAGATTTCAGCCTTAGAGGATGAAATTGCTGCTCTTAAGGAAGAGCTTAAAATTACAAAGCTTAAGCTTCTTGAGGCTGAAAACGAAATCAAAAGGCTTAAAGAAGAAAATCAACAGCTTAAAGATAAAATTGAAGAGCTCAACAAAACAATTGAAGAGCTCAATGAAAAAATCGACAGTCTTAACAAACAAATCGTTGTCCTCAATGACCGTATTCAGGTTCTGATGCAGGAAAATGCCCGTCAGCAAACTAAAATTGAGGAACAGAAAAAGCAGATTGAGGAGCAGACTGCAAGAATCAACGAACTTGAAATTCAAACAGCTGAGCAGCTTGCAAAGATTGCTGCATTGACGGAAAACCTTGTAAAATGCGAAGCAGAGATTCAAGAGAATAACAAAAAAATTACCGAGCTCACAAACCAAAACGAAACTCTCACCAATAATCTTCAGCTTGAACGCAAGCAATCTCAAGAGCGCATAGCAAAGATGAACGCAGATTTTGCCGCTCAAACGAAAGCATCTGAAGAAAAGCATAATGCTGAGGTTAAGTCCTTGCAGCAAACGATTGACGATGCAGACGCTGCACATACAAAATATGTCGCACAGCTCAATGCGGAATTTGCAGAAAAGACCAATATTGCAGAGCAAAAGAGAATTCAAGAGCTTGCAGATAAACAAGCAGAATTTGAAAATCAGCTTGCAAAAGTTAAACAGGCTAATGCCGACGCTTCGGCAGCAGTAAACGCTAAACACGCTTCTGAAATCAAAAAAGTTCAGAAATCTGTTGATAAGCGTGTTGAAGCGGCAGAAAAAGCAGCTGAAAAACGTATGCAGGCTAAAGTTAATGAGATAAAGAAAGACGCACAGAGTGAAATCCGCAAGGCAGAGAAAAAGGCAAACGAAAAAGCTGCGGCAGTTCGTGAAGAAGCAAGAGCAATAAAAGGTTCTGTAGATTTGTTCAGCCGCGACTACTCTTTCGGAAGCGTAAATGTAATTTCAGAGTATGCTGAAAAGCTTGTAACTGAAAGAGCAAATAATCTTGCATCTGTACTTTCCGGCACATCAAAACAGATAAAATCGCTTACAATTTCAAGAAGCAAAAAAGATATTGCGCTCAGCCTTTATTCGCCGTCAGGCGTCAAGGTTGTAAAACTGTATAAAAAAACAGCTGATTTAAGTGTTGCAGTAAACGATTTGGCAGAACAGCTCAGGGGAATTTCAGATGTTCCCGTTTGCGTCACTTTCTCAGGCGTTGAGAAAGCATACGCCGATACATTTGCAAATGCAGTAAAATCCGCTGTAAATCAAAATGTATCGCTTTTACATAACAAGTCCTTAAAAACTGACGGCTTTATTGCAATTTACTTCTGCAAGGAGTAAAATTAAGAGAGGCAAAGATGAAAAAAACTATTGCGCCCAACAGAAAACTGGGCAGAATGATGGCTAAAAACTTAATAATTCTGCTCACTCTTGCGATTGTCGCATTTATTGGTATGTGGGCGTGGTTTACAAACAGTACACAGGCGGACGCAAACGGTATTGAGGTTAAATGCGAAGCCCCTGACGGTGTTGAAATTGCCATTGTTGAGCACGACGCCCCTGAACCTAAGGACAGCGATTATTCAACTTCAATCACACTTGACGACAAGGGTATTATTCTTTCAAAACTTCTTCTGACGGAGATTACAGGCGACGGAGTAACTTTTTTCAGACCTGCGCTTTCACAGGAGAATGGTCATGCCACTCCCAGGCCAGATGCCGATTGGCGTGAGGCTACGCCCGGAGAGGATTACATATGTTTCGACCTGTATATGCGTACAAAAACTCCCAAAGAGATTTTTCTCAGCTCAACGTCAAGCTTTTTGCCAAATGCAAGCAGACTTTCGTGGGGTAGCAGTTATACTCCTTTCGGCAGCGATAATGCAAGTACATATGGAGATTTTTCAAGAGATGCTCTTGTCGGCGCAAGCAGAGTTTCAATAGTCGGCTATGATAATTCAAGCAAAAAATATACAGACAACAGGCTTTTGTGGATTACAAGACCGGATATCTACTTACGCCAGTCAGGCGATATTTATACACTGATAACAGGAATTACGGATCCAGAAGCTTACGGCTCATACAGTCACTATTATTGGAACTCCGACAAAGAGAATAAGGAGTATAAAAATGCTATAGCGTCTGTTGTAGAGGGCAATTCCGTTACACTCGGTCAAAAGATTCCGATTACGAGTTTTGATAGCGATAATGACGGAGCTGTATATAAAAATGGCTATTGGTATATTCACGTAGTTTATAATACGTGGATAGAGGGAGAGGACAGCGAAGCAAGATTAGCTCTCTCGGACGGCAAATTTAAAATCAATTTAGACCTTTCATCAGAAAATAATTAAATTAAAATTAAAGCAAGGACGGTGAAACATATGTATATTAAAAACACGGTTAAAAAATTGCTTGTAAATGCAGCAAATAAACGTGTTGTCAGCAAAAAGCAGTTGCTTACCTCTTATGTTTCCCTGTTCCTTATTTTTTGCATATTAATGACCGCAACATTTTCGTGGTTTACATCTAAAGATACTGCAAGCATAGACACAAGCGCTGTATCACTATCAGCTTCATCAGGTTTGCGTGTAAATAACGGTGAGGATTTTTCAGGTGTTGTGCAGCTTGCCAAAAATGTTAAGCTTGCAGAGGCGTCAAGCGTTGACGGAAGAAATATGTATTTTCCGACTACGGGAACTTTTGAGGACGAAACGGATAATATGGTTTTCCGTGAGGGCAATGTAGGCGATAAGAATGTACATTATTTTTACAATGACTTTTCCCTTAATTCAGACTCGGGCGATACCGATGTTTATGTAAAGAGTTATGAAGTTAAGGTTACTACTACAGACAAGAAGCAGTATATATATGACGGTTCAGAGAAGCAGACAACCGAAAAATGTCCGTTGAGAATCGCTTTTCTTCAGGACAGCAGCGATACTCCGAAGGTTATTGACCCCACGGCTCTTCTTAGTGAGTATGCAATAACATACAAGTCGGTTTCGTCAACAGACAGTGCGGGAGTCCCGACAATTTCGGAGTCTGACTCTCATTCTTTTATGGAATACTACTTCGGACATGACCCTTTATTTACACTTAGGGATAATAATGATTTGAATCTTACAATGGTCATATGGCTTGAGGGCGGAGACACTACAGACGGAACGAACAACTGCGATAAATTTGCAGGTGCCACCTTAGAAGTGAATATCCAGCTTGAAAGTAACTGGGATTATATGGAAACAGTTAAGTTTATTGACATGACGTCCGGAGACGGTAATGAGGGATTGATGCATTGGGTCAATGATGACGGTTGTATTGTAACAATGTCATATGTTGATACGGACGGACAGAGCAAGTATGTTGAAATGAGAAAATCCAAGAACTATGACACTGATTATACTTGGACTGCTGCAATACCACAGGGAGTTATAACAAATATAACATTTAACAGATATAATCCTGCAAAACAAGAGGTATGGAATGCGTGGTACACGCAGGCGAATGTAAACAGTATGTTCCCGGGACAGATACGTACGGGACTTCAGACAACACGTATAGTAACAGGCAATGATGGCAGAAGCTACAGAAGCCTTGTTTACGAAGCAACACGCGGTAACGGTTCCGGAACTGATGAAGCAACACGTATGTATCCATGCGAGGGTTATTGGCGTTACACTTCTGAATCTGTATTGGTAGATGATACACAAGTAACTACTTCGTCTGCAACTACCCCAACATCTGCTACTCAGGGCACAACTTCCGCTCAAGGCGGTACAGTTTCATTTAATATTTATTTAAATACTAAAAGCTGGGTGTACAGTAACTGCGTATCGGATGGCTACAAAATGTACGTTATACTTGATGATGGCCAGGAGATTGCAATGCAAACAGTACCGACGAACAGATTTTCAGCCGGTATAACAGCTAAAATAGGAACGAAGATTACCGGATTTGTGATGAGAAGTTCAAGCGATACTAAGACGTTGACTCTTACTGTAGCTCAAACCATAGAAAATAACCCTAATATGTCCTTTGAAATGAACAATGATGATAAGATAAGCAGAACAAACTAAAGGAGGTGTCACAATGAGAAAGAAGATGGATTTATTAAATATTGCATTAAAAAACAAAAAATCTTCACGCAAAAATTTTCTTCTGTCTGTTGTGGCACTTGTTGAAGTAATTCTGATTATGATAGTATCTACTGTTGCGTGGATAGAAACCACTACTTCACTTCAGATAAAAGGTACAGGCGATATTGATACATATACTTACACAACCGCGGAAGTCGGTTCGGGAAGCGACTACAACAACAAGCCGATAGAACTTTCAAATTATTTCCGAAATGCGGGAAATGTTCATCTTGCGGCTGCTTCAAGTGCAAACGGAAAAGATATATATTTCCCTAAGGTTACACAAGCAGGAACGTCTGCTTCCACATACAGAAAAAGTAATATCAACGACAAAAATGTTAACTATATAAGTTTTTCATTTAAGGTTAAAGCGGCAACATCAACCTGTAATTTCTATTTTAATAAAGTACCGACAATAAAAATCGGAGATGAAAAAGTAACTAATAACGATATTAGAATTGCAATTACTGCTTCCAATACAACAACTATTTTCTCTAACAATGCAAGTGCGAGCGAATCGGTTGTTGCAAATGTGAGCGGAGCGACGTCATTAACTTCCGTTAAAGCTTTTAAAGATTATATTAACGAGGATGACAAGACGAAAGTATTTTCTGTTTCAAGAGGTGCTACGGAAACTGTTACTGTTACACTTTGGCTACAGAGTACAGACACAACCGCTAAGTCCGAATATGCAGGAAAAACGGTAACGGTTGAAGATTTTGCATTAGTAACCGGAGCTGCAAAAATTAAGTTTGTTGACAGGACAACAGGCTTTAACGGTTCAGATGATACTTCAACAACAAACGGTTGGCATTGGATTGACAATTACAGTCCCGCATTGTTATTATATGACAGCGAAAACAGGACGTCATATACAATGACTAAGGATGCTGATTTCGCTACAAACAAAACTTGGACGGTTCAAATACCTCAGTCATTAATGGATGATACATCTAAAACACTTTATGTTTGCAGATGTGCTTCGGGCGTGCAGTCTATTTCCAGCTTGACTGACAGCAATGTTTGGAATTATTGGCAGCTTCCGGTATCTCAGGCTATTACGGAGAAATCCTCAACATTTACGGCATACGGTGCTACGGATTCAAGCGACAAAGTCGGCTACGGTACTTGGGGCGAGGTCGTTGAAATTCAGCTTGACACTGAAGACACAAGCACTTTGTCTAAGCCTTCAAACGCAAATAATGCTACAAATGTTACTCTAAGCTCTACATCTAATTCATCTGTAGTTTGTGAAATGAACTATAACAGTCAGGAAAATGCGACGAACTGGAAAGGCTTTGTTCCTGCTTCTGCTTCAACAAATCTAAGGTTCAGCTTTGGCAGTCATACAATTAACGCCTCTAACCGCAATACTTCACAAAAATTTGTTGTTACATCTGCAAGCACAGGCTATTGGGATCCGCCCGTTACTGTAACAGCAGCATATGCAAGCGGCTCAAGTGCTACAATGGGTACAATCAGCGTATCAGGCGGCAAATCGGGAGCGACTTCAGTAAAGGTAACAAAGGGAACATCTGTTACATATACTGCAACTCCATCAAGCGGATATGAATTTGACGGTTGGTATGAAAGTTCGGGCGGTACCGGCACTAAACATTCAAACAATTACGCCTATACTGCAAATGCTAATAAAACTTTATATGCTAAATTTAAAACTAAAACACTAACCGTAACTGCTCATGCTGTTACAGACGGAACCTCAAACAGTTCAACGGGAGGTACAGTAAAATGCGGCAGCGGTGCGGCAGGTTCCACTTCGTCAGCAACCGTAAATTACGGTTCAAGTGTGACCCTTACAGCAACTGTAAAATCCGGCTTTAAATTTGATGGTTGGTATGATTCAGCTACCGGCGGCAGCAGAATTTCATCTAATTCATCTTATACGTTAACCAATATCACAACAGATCGCAATGTATATGCAAGATTTACTACATCAACTAATACTATTTATTTCTGTAACAGTTATAGTTGGAGCGGCACAATTAAATGTTATACTTGGGTCTCGACAAATGAAAGCGATAATAACACATGGTCCGGTGTTGCAATGACATATGTCGGCAATAACGGTTATGGTCAAGCTGTTTATAAAATTACACTTGATTCAAAATATGATAGAGTAATCTTTAATAATGGCAGCTATCAAACAGTTGATATTAAAGTATCTGACATTTTAGCAAATGGTAATAATGGCTGTTATATAACTGGTCAGAGTGGTAGTAACTATACAGTAGGCTATGCCAAATATTCCGGATAAATTCGGGGAGGTGAAACCATGAAAAAATCAAAAATGATACTTGTTGCATCACTTTCGTTAGTTCTGTGCCTTTTGTGTGTATCTACCACGACTTTTTCGTGGTTTACACGTCCGCGTTCACAAAAAGGCGACTCGCTCAAATGGACTAATGTGTCCTATGATGCTTCAAACGGAAGCGGAATTTCCATGCTTACATATGAGTCAACTGATGACGGAAAAACCTTTAGCGATACTCCCGTTACGAGTTTTTCGAACACATCTGGCATTGCAAAAGGCCAGCGTAAATATTATCGTACGGATATAACGAATAAAGGAAATTATGATCAGAGTGTTTCATTATATTTGTCAAATCTTTCATTTTCGGCACCTGTTCAGGGTAATTTCTATTTAGGTGTAAATAGTCCTCTGAAAACGTATAAAAATTATACTCCTTCTTCAATGCAAGATGTAAAAGTGTCATCAAATGTTAAACTCAAAAATATTTATGTAGGATTTAATACTAATCAGACATATAATCCTTCTGATTATAAGATACATTGGTGGAATGATCAAGGAAGTGTTGGCGATTCAGACCTTGAACCCTATAGTACACTAAATAGAAGTGATGTTAGCTACAATAACTCAAATTATAAGATGACTTATTCTACAATAAACTGGGATGCAACAAAGGGCAAAATGTGGAATCCGGGCAGTAACTATTGGGATTATGCAGGAGATAATGAGGACATAAATACATATAATGCATTTTATATGTATCATTGGGAAAATAATTATCATGTGGATTATGTTCAGTCGAGCAAAGCGGCAGGACTTAATACATTTTATTCCTCTGCAAATGTCAAGGTAGGCAATTCAATCAGTTTAGCTGCGACTGGTCAGGGAACAATAACTTATAGTTCTTCAAATACAGGAGTAGCATCAGTTACAAATACAGGCAGTGTAAAAGGAGTAAAGGCAGGTACTGCAACAATTACAGTTACTTCAACGGGCGTATATGGTGATACCATAAAGTCAACCTGCACTGTAACTGTTTATGAGGAGAGTAAAGATTCTTTGACTGACGTTCCAATTGTGACAAATCTAAAGGTTGCTGCAGGCGCAGGTACAGAAGACGGTTCTACAACCGAATCCGTTTACTGGTATATTAAAAATGATTCTAATACAAGCGGATTGAAGTACACAATTTCGGATGTTTATCTCACTTTGTAATTTAAAATAAAATATTAAAAGGGTTGTTTTTGCAACCCTTTTTTATTATACTAAATATACTAAAGCAGAAGCATTACAGCAGCATTAGTCAGGAGATACACTCAGTGAAACGCGAGAAAGTTTTCAAAATTTTAAATATTATAAAAAACGTTATATGCTGGACATTGATTATCTGTCTTGTAAGCGTGGTACTTGTTTTCCTTGTTTCGAGAGTAAACGGCAGCGTACCATCGGTGTTCGGGTATTCAATATACAGGGTTTCAAGCGGAAGTATGGAGCCGGAGCTTATGGTAGGCGATGTAATACTTGATAAAGAAGTGACAAATCCCGAAGAATTAAAGGTTGGTGATATTGTAACCTATAAGGGAAGCGGCTCACTTTCTGGAATGTTAATTACTCACAAGATTATAAAAGCTCCCTATACCAATGAAAACGGCGTAGTTATGCTTCAGACAAAGGGCATAGCAAATGAAGTGCCAGACAAAGAGATTTCCGCAGACAGCGTTAAAGCAGTTATGGTCTGCGAAATACCTGTGCTTGACGTAGTATATAATGTATTTTTGTCACCATGGGGACTTCTCATATTTATTGTATTGCTGGTGCTGATATTCATTGACGAAATTATTACTATAGTCAGAATTCTTACTAATAATGATAAAACAGAAAAAGATGCAGAAGATATTAACGAAATTATAGACAGACTGCAATCTGAAAAATACAACAAAATTACAGAAAACGCTGACAAGAATAATGAGAAAAACGGTTGAGAACGATTTATGACTGAAAAAACATTGTATGAAAAAATTTATGATTCGGTATTGCAAATTCCAAAGGGCAAGGTGGCAACATACGGACAGATTGCCGTAATGTCAGGTAACAGAAACTACGCAAGAATTGTAGGCAATGCACTTCATAAAAATCCGGCGCCCGGAGTCATTCCGTGTCACAGAGTAGTAAACGCAAAGGGCAGACTTGCGCCTAATTTTGCATTTGGCGGAGTCAATGTGCAGAAGCAGATGCTTGAATCAGAGGGAGTTATAGTAAAGGACAATATGGTTGACCTTGAAGAATACCAAATGAGATAATAAATAACCGAAAATTTTATGATAATATAGTTGCACGGATGTTGCAAATTTTATGCAAATATGATATAGTTCTGATGGAAGTTTTGGAGTAAGTGCATAAAAAGCACAATAGAAAATTAAGGTGAAATTTTATGGATTACAAGTTAATAGCGCTTGACATTGACGGGACGCTTACAAACTCTAAAAAAGAGATAACGCCCCGTACAAGGTATGCCCTGCTTGAGGCACAAAATCAGGGAAAAAAAGTTATTCTTGCGTCAGGCAGACACCCTGTCGGAATTTTTCCGATTGCAAGGGATTTAATGCTTGACCGCTACGGCGGGTATATTATGGCATTTAATGGAGGAAAAATCATAAGCTGCGAAACCGGCGAAACTATTGTCAGCAGAGATTTTCCGCTTGAGTACCTTCCGGATATAGTCGGTGTGTTAAAGGAGTCAAATATAACAATAAACACATATGACGACAAAAGAATTATAGCTGACAACAAAGTAAATGACTATACCTATGTGGAGAGAGATATAATCAAAACAGATATGACGGTTGTTGATGACTTTGTTTCGGCAGTAAAATTTGATATAAATAAAATTTT
The DNA here is from genome assembly GCA_947593615.1 of uncultured Clostridia bacterium. Lineage (GTDB taxonomy): Bacteria > Bacillota > Clostridia > Oscillospirales > Acutalibacteraceae > Ruminococcoides. The sequence goes on along the minus strand of CANQDR010000024.1, from coordinate 7,388 downwards.
GCTTGCCGGTGAGCCTGATGAAATCGATAAATATCAGACCATATTGTCACATCGTTATGACGGCTTGCTTGATGTTTATAAGAGTGCGCCGTATTTTCTCGAAATTATGCCTTTTGGAGTGACAAAGGGTTCAATGCTGCCTCTTTTGCTGCGTAAGCTTAATATGAAGCGCGAAGAACTTGCCGCATTCGGCGACCATTACAATGATATGACTATGATTGGATATGCAGGCTTTGGCGTTGCAATGTATAACGCTGAAAATGATATTAAAAAAATTGCAGATTACATTTGCGAGTCAAATGATAATGACGGAATTGCAAAGACTATTGAAAAATTTATATTAAGATAATTAAAAACAAGCTGTGTTTATTGTCCTGATTTTGTATTTATTAGGAAAACACAGCTGTTTTTGTAGATAATATATAAATAAAGTGATAAATATTTGTATGCGGCTTTGAAAAAATTATTCTGCAAAAGAAAAATATATTTTACGCCCTATTTTATAATATATATTGTATAATTATATGTCATTAGGAGGAGAATCTATGGCAAAAATCAAGAAAATTCTTGCTTTGATTTTAGCGGTATGTGTTGTATGCACTGTTGGAATCGTGTCAGTAAGTGCAGTATCAACTGACGCCGACAGCAACACAGCGGCATCAAGCGGCATTAAGGTACATTATTATTGTGAAGAGGGTGTACCGACAATTTACTACTGGAACAGCCTTCCGAAAAACATTGTTTGCAAAAAGGATTATCCCGGCGAACCAATGAATTCCGAAGGTAATAACTACTACGGCTATACTTTCAACGATGTGACAAAAATCAATATGTTGTTTGTTACAAACGGTGAACAGTCTGCCGAGCTCACAAGAAACACAGGTGAGTGGTGGTACAAAAACAAGAGATGGTACAGTAAAGATCCGTCAGAGGTTGATGACTGGACAAGAACAGATTTGCGCGAGGATTCAATCTATTTTGTAATCACAACACGTTTTTATGACGGCGACAAGGGCAATAACGTGCATTGCTGGGACGACAAGAATGCAAATAACCCCGATGAGGACCCTGCATGGCGCGGTGACTTCAAGGGCCTTATCGAAAAGCTTGACTACATAAAAGCACTCGGATTTTCGGCAATCTGGATAACACCTGTTGTTACAAATGCGTCAGGTTATGACTATCACGGATATCACGCATTTGACTTTTCAACCGTTGATCCCCGATATGAAAGCTCTGACACAACATTCCAAGACCTTATCGATGCTGCACACGACAAGGGACTGAAAATTATTCAGGATGTTGTTATTAACCACTCAGGTAACTTTGGCGAATCGTTCCTTGCTCCAATGTTTACAAAGGAATATAATACAATTCAGGATTTGGCTTCAGTTGATTGTATGGTGCCGATCCCCGATTCCGATTTTGCTAAAACTTTCCCGAATTATTATAGTATGGATGCTGATACTCAGTATCAGGCAAGACTTAACATAATGAAGGATACCCAAGTGCTTGATTCATCTGCACACGATACAAATAACTATTACCACCATTATAAAGATTTAAGCTGGGAAAGTCCGACCGTACAGACAGGTCAGATTGACGGCGACTGCGTTGACATTAACACTGAAAATCCCATTGTAGCTGAATATCTCAATAACTCATACAACAGCTATATTAATATGGGTGTTGACGCTTTCAGAATGGATACTGAGAAGCACGTTTCAAGACTTACTCTCAATCAGTTCTTCTTCCCGTCATGGCTTAATGCAGGTGGAAAGAACTTCTATGTATTCGGTGAGGTTTGTACCCGTGTAAGTGAATTCTGGAATCATAACATTCCCGCAATTTCAGCTCCGTTCTATACTTGGGCTGAAACAGACAGTCAGTATATTAATGCTTTAGGCGATGATCCATTTGCTAACGTAGATATTACACTCAAGCATTATGCAAGCAATGAAAAAACAAACGAGCAGCCTACATCAAATAATGTTTACTTAAACGGAATCACATATCATACACCTGACTACAGCAAGTCAAACGGAACAGGCGTTATTGACTTTCCAATGCACTGGAACTTTGGTAATGCAGGTAATGCTTATCAGCGCGCTTTGGAAGAAGACAAGTATTATAACGATTCTACATGGAATGTAACGTATGTTGATTCACATGACTATGGTCCAAATATGGATAACCGTTACACAGGCGGTACTCAGGCTTGGGCAGAAAACCTCGATTTATTATTTACGTTCCGCGGAATTCCTTGCCTCTACTACGGCAGTGAAATTGAATTCCAGAAGGGCGTTCCTATGGATGTAGGTCCTAAGGCTCCGCTTTCAACAACAGGACGCGCTTACTACGGCGATAACATTGAGGGTATTGTAAACGCAACTGATTTCGGTAAATATACTGCAAGCGGTAAGGTTCAGCAAACTCTTAACAAGCCTCTTGCGGTTCACTTACAGCAGCTCAATCAGATAAGAAGAGCTATTCCTGCTCTCCAAAAGGGTCAATATACAACATCAAGCAACTACGTAACAAACGGCAATATGGCGTTTATCCGCCGTTATACAGCTGAGGGTGTTGACAGCCTTGCCTGCGTTGCAATTTCAGGCGGTGCAACATTTAAGGGAATTCCAAACGGAAAGTATATTGACGCTGTTACAGGCGATATTAAGGAAGTTTCAAACGGAACTCTTACGGTACCATCAATCGGTACTGCAAATATGAGAGTGTATGTATGCTGTGCTCAGGGATATACCGGAATCAACGGTCAGATTGGAACAAACGGTACATATCTTAAAAAATAATTTTACAACTGAATAGCCGTTACATTAAAGGCTCTAAAGGGACCGGGTGACCTTACAGGTTGCCCGGTTCGTGTTTATTTGCATATATAGAAAGAAAAACGCAGATTTGTATAAATAAAATAGATTTGTTATGAAAAATGTATATAATAATTGAATTTTACTATACAAACAATGACATTAATTGCTTTATTGTATCTTTTCTTTTTTATGTAAATATGTTATAATATAATTCAAATATAAAAAAGGAGTGATTTTATGACGCATATGAACGGGGACTATTCAGATATTACACAGGAGATTGAAGTTCTCGCCCAAAAGATGGCGGCTAACTCCCACATAGATACAGAGCTTTACAGTAAATATGATGTAAAAAGAGGTCTGCGCGACCTTGACGGCAAGGGTGTTCTTACAGGACTGACCGACATCTCTACAATTAAACAGAATAAAATGGTCGACGGCAAGCTTGTTCCGTGCGAAGGTGAATTGTATTATAGAGGTTATAATGTAAAAGATATTATAAAAGGCATAAGCCGGGACAATCGTTTTGGATTTGAAGAGGTCGTTTATCTTCTTTTCTTTGGCGAAATACCAAATGCGCAAGAGCTTAACAGCTTTAAAGAACTGATTGTTCAGTACAGAACTCTTCCGCAAAATTTTGTTCGTGACGTTATTCTTAAGGCTCCGAGTGAAGATATGATGAATTCAATTGCAAGAAGTGTGCTTACATTGTTCTGCTATGATAAAAATCCTAACGATACGTCGATTAACAATGTTTTAAGACAGTGCATACAGCTGGTTTCAGTATTTCCGCTCTTATCGGTTTACGGTTACCATTCATATAATCACTATCTGCGCGATAAAAGTCTTTATATTCACCGTGCAGACCCGTCGATGTCAACAGCAGAGGTAATACTTTCTCTGCTCAGACCTGACCGAAAATATACTCCTCTTGAGGCTAAAGTGCTTGATATGGCTTTAATTCTTCATATGGAGCACGGCGGCGGTAACAATTCAACTTTTACCACTCATGTTGTAACCTCATCGGGTACAGATACATATTCCACGATGGCTGCTGCACTTGCATCGCTCAAAGGTCCAAAGCACGGCGGTGCAAATGTAAAGGTTTATTATATGTTTGAGGATTTGAAAAAGCACGTCAGCGACTGGACAGATGACGAGGCGGTTACGGATTATCTTGAAAAACTGCTCGACAAGCAGGTGTTTGACCAAAAAGGACTTATATACGGTATGGGTCATGCGGTTTATACAATTTCCGACCCGCGCCAGCAAATTCTTAAGGGTTCGGTTCAGAAGCTTGCTGAGGCAGAGGGCTATGAAGATGATTTCAAACTCTATGAAAAGGTTGAGCGCCTTGCGCCAAAAGTTATCGGTCGCAAACGTAAAATTTATAAAGGTGTTGCGGCAAATGTGGATTTCTACAGCGGATTGCTCTACAGTATGCTGGATATTCCGTGTGAGCTATATACACCTCTGTTCGCCACAGCCCGTATTGCAGGTTGGGGCGCACACCGTATGGAGGAGCTTGTAAATGCAGGAAAAATTATCCGACCGGCTTATATGAGCATTTCAGAAGAGAAAAATTATGTTCCGCTTGAAGACAGGTAATTATATAAATTAATTTTTATAATACTGTGACTGTAGTCACACAGACTGACAGATATATAATTTATCATAATATTATGTCGGTTAAAACTCCCCTCCTTGCTTTCATTTTTGAAAAGCAAGGGGGGTTTATCTTCCTTAAATAAAAAATCAAAAATATGCAGAACAAAATTCATATATTATACGTATTTTATTATGTTAAATCAATGTGATATAATAAGTAACGATAAAAATAGCGCTTAAATAAGTATTTAAGGAAGTTTTTTAATGGATAAGGAAGTAAAAAGGCAAAGACAGCTTCATTTTGCGGTAAGTTCAATTGGCGGTTTTATGGGATGTTATGCCGTATTCAACCACGGTGGTATTTTTGCAAATGCGCAGACAAGTAATTTAATGCAAATAATTTGTAAAATTTTCAGCGCAGATTTTTCCGGTCTGATTTTTCTTGCAGCGGCATTGTTAATTTATGTAGCAGGAATTGCTTTTTGTGCTATAGCAGATAAATACATAAAAGCTGACTTGCGTATAATCAGTCTGGCAATAAGTTTGACGGCAATTGTGCTTATTGGGGTAAATCCTGATGTCACAAATGATTATATTGCAATCTTACCGGTATTTTTCGCAATGCCTGTTCAATGGTACGCATACAGAATTACAGGCGAATATGTATGTTCTTCAATCTTTTCAACAAACAATCTGTGTCAGGCGGTAATATCACTGATAAAATATATAATGGACAGAGATAAAAAACAGCTTGATAAATCTAAGTTTTACTGGACCACGCTTTTAAGCTTTTATTCAGGCGCCGCAGTATCCTGTGCGGCAAGCGTATTTATGGGATTAGCAAGTATATGGGTTTGTATGATTCCTATTATACTTTCTTTGATTTTATACTTAAGACTGATTGAGTTTAACATAAAATCAGCCGTCAATAAAGACAAGTTTAGAAAAATATAAAATTTTATAACAATATAAAAAGTAAAGCCGCAGGTTAAAATTTTCCTGCGGCTTAAAGTTTATACCGATTTATTTTTGTTTGTAATTTTTAATCTTCCTTTAATTTATTGAGCTTTTCAATATGCTTTGCTCGCTTATAGCGATAAAGAATATTTTCCGCCCACTCTTCATCGATCTTTATAAAACCTTTCAGCTTTTTGTCCTTTATCGCAATTCTGTCAATAATATCCTTAGATTTTCCGTAAATTTCAAGACGTGCCGTCTGAACATACGGAATTCGGTCGCCGCCTGCAAAATATGTAAATCCCATAGTGTTGCTTTCACGGTCATACATAGACAAATAACCGTCATAAATTTCTGCTCCGTCAAGCTTTTTTGAAACAGTTTGTCCGATTGCGAGCTTTGTAAGCTCAATCGCCATATCGTCAAGTCCCGACTCAAAAATAAAAATCTTTTCCTTAAATGAGTTGAACGTAGGTACAACTCGTTTTCTGATATTTCTTAAATTGCTGTACTCGTTCTCAAGTTCATTGTCGCATAATTGAAAACGTTCTATTTTTGGAATAAGGTAAATCATAAACCTGTTCTTCATATCGTTGTAAAGAATAGGATATGTCAGACGCGCGCTGTGACTGCATGACGGGCACGACCACGCAAACAGCTCGCCGCCAAGCACTTTATCTCTTATGCTTTTGTTTACGGTTGGATTTACGCTTGTATATATTTCAGCTTTGCTCAGCTCGCCGCACATCGGGCAAACTATAGCCTTAGTAACCTTATTATCAGGCATAAATAACACCTCTTTAGAAATATTATAGCAATTCAAGTCAGCTTTCACAAGTAAATTTAAAAAAAATATTGATTTTATCAAAAATATCTGTCATAATAATAACAAGAGTAAATATGATTGCAAAAACGATGATAAAGCAATTTGGTTGTGTCCGCTCAGGATTATAACACCGAGTATCAGGTCGGGCTGTCGGTATCAATTTTATACTGATACCAATTCAAAGAATGAAAATCTTTGGATTTTAACGCTTAAATTAGTATTGCACCCGACTTTTTTGAATTAAAAAATTAAGGAGAATTGCTATGACATTATTCGAGTCCGTAAAAGGAACCGTAAATACTGCTGTCGATACTATTTCGGCAGTTGCGCAGACTATTGTGGAAAAAAACAGAACAAATGCTAAGCTCAACAGATTAAGACTTGTTATGAAAAGCGAGAGCGAATTAATGAACAGAGCTTACATTGCGCTTGGAAAGCATTATTATGAAATGCAGAAGAAAGGCGAGGCTAAGCCTGATGAAAATCAGCAGCAGCTTTTTGAGGTTATTGAAAAATCAAAGGCAAAAATTGCAAAGGCGCGTGACTGCTACAGAAAGATTGTTGACAGTCAGAATGATTTTATTTACGGCGTGCCTGAAAACAGCGATTACAAGACAACCGACGTTGTTGATATTACGGTTGCATGCTCAAATGAAAATGAGTACGAATCCTCACCGTTTGACAGCGCTGAAAAGCCGTCAGAGGAGAATGTTTCCGCAGAGGTAAAAGAGGAAGCAGAAGAAACCGAGGAAAGCTTTACTGACGACGCCGAAGATGATGCAGCAGATGACAGCGAATCACCGAACAGCGAACTGTTTTAATAAAGGAAAACATGAGACACCGCAGAACTCTCTGCGGTGTTTTTTTGGTGTATGGGAAATTACTCGGTAAAGCTCGTGCAAAAAGGTTTCTAATTTGTCGAACCTTTCTGCTCGAATTGTAAGCAACATCATGTCGCTTTTATGCGTAAAAGATATGAAAAATAAAAATTTTGGAAAAATTGCGTATTATAATACAATTTTTTAGTTTTTATAGGTATAGATGAAGGAATATGTAAAAACTATGACTTTGATTTAAAAATGACACAAAAATTCCTCAAGTAAGATAATTAATTTACAAGGATTTTTCAGTTTTTTGCCCATAAAATAGTGCAGATTATATTATTTTTT
>CANQDR010000023.1 GCA_947593615.1 uncultured Clostridia bacterium | reverse complement strand
AGAGTAAACAAAACAATGCTAAGAATATATAACACAGATAAAAACAATTTAACAAAAAGCAAATTAATAATCAGCACACCCAAAACAGAAAATTCAGATAGAATAATACCGTTGTCGGACAAAATGATAAAATTGTTAGAAAAACATAAATCAAGCGGATATTTTTTAACAGGAAATTATAAATGCTTAGAACCGAGAAATTACAGATACAAATTCAAAAAATATTTGGAAGAAGCAGGAATAGAACAAATTAATTTTCATGCATTAAGACACACATTTGCAACAAGAGCAATAGAAAGCGGATTTGACGTAAAAAGTTTGAGCGAAATATTGGGGCACACAGATATACAGATAACACTACAAAGATATGTACACAGCAGTATAGAACAAAAGCGAAAACAAATGGAAAAATTAAATTAATTATGGTATCAAAAATCGTCAAACAGTAAGTCAAAAAACCGCGAAAGTCCGATTAAATGCGGATTTTCGCGGTGATAAAACATAAGTAGCTTACTTGAGGAAAAATTTTAGCGATTTTTCAGTTTATTTTATATGTATAATCTTATTATGTGATATATTTTAACATGGAGCATAATAAAAGTCAATATCTTTTTGTTTATAAAATACAGTAATAAAAACAAATATATGGGAAATACTTATACTATAATTAAACAGAATGGAGAATCAAATATGATAGAACCTGATACAATAAAATTACTTCGTGAATGTGATGCGGGAGTTAAAATGGGAGTAAAATCAATTGACGAGGTTTTGGACTATGTTAAATCCGATACTTTAAAACAACATCTTAACGCGTGCAAAGATGAGCACGATAAACTGAGTGTTGAAATTCAAAGCCTGCTGGACAAATATAAAGACGACGGCAAAGAGCCTAATCCCATGGCTAAAGGAATGTCGTGGGTAAAAACAAATATGATGCTTGTTATGAAAGAGTCCGACAGTACAATTGCAGATTTAATCACAGACGGATGCAATATGGGTGTAAAATCTCTCAACAAATATTTAAATCAATATAAAGCGGCTGATGAAGTATCAAAAGATATTGCAAAGCGCTTAATAAATCTTGAGGAAAAACTAACAATAGATATCCGCCAATTCCTTTAATAAATAGTTATATATGTAAAAATTAAAAGTAAAAGTAAAAACTCCTATGGCCCTATACCATAGGAGTTTTTCTAATAAAACACGGCGAGCAAAAATGCTCACCGTGCAAAGTGCAAAAATAAAAATATTATATAAGTAAAATATATTATTCAGCAGCTTCTTTTCTTTTTGCAAAGCAATCGCTGCAATAGTAGCTTTTGCCTTCCATAGGCTTAAACGGAATTTTTGCTGGGCCTCCGCAATCAGCACATATGGTTTCATGGAATTCACGACCTGCTTTTATAGCGTTTTTACGTGCCTGTCTGCATTCTTTACAACGCTGCGGCTCATTTACAAAACCCTTTTCAGCGTAAAACTCCTGCTCGCCTGCAGTGAAAACGAATTCATTTCCACATTCTTTGCAAATGAGTGTCTTGTCTTCGTACATTGGTTTTTACCTCTCTCTTTGGTATAATTAAAATATTTTGCCCTGTGCGGAATTGCACCGCCGAAACTTTTCAGGACATATCACTTAAGCAGATTTTTCTGCGTGCCCTCTGCAAGGCATTATCGGCAGATTTTTCGGAAATCAAAAGCTTTTGTGCAATCTGCTTGTAGCTAAATCCGCTTCCGTAAAGGGTAAGAACATCATATTCCGTTTTTGAAAGCATTGATTTAAGCTTTTCAAGTACCATTTTCAAATGCTCTTTGCACATAATAAGTTCTTCCGGGTTCTGCGCAGTATCCTTTACCGTTTCGCTGATGTCCTCCATCTGAACCATAACAGATTTCGGAACAGCTTTTTGTGCATTTGATTTGCGTATAATGGAAATAAACCTGCGCTCTACGATTACCGACATATAGACCTTAAACGAAGCCGATTCATTTTCATCAAAGGTTTTGCAGGAATACAGCAATCCCAAAAGTCCCTCCTGAACAAAATCATTTTGCTCATATCCCTCTGCAGAAAATCGGCGGGCAATGAAGTTTATTGTGCTGAGATATCTCATTGCAAGCTCGTTAAAAGCATTGTCATTTCCTTCATTCGCAAGCTGCACAAGAACATTGTCAGGGAGTGAATTACACGAGTTTCTACATTCACTCATTTTCTCACCCCAAAACAATATTTTATATAAGAATATGATATAATATAATCCTTTAAATGTCAACAATAGTTTTATATTTTCTGTAAAAATGCATTATAATATTAACAAAAATTGTGCAAAATATATAACAAAAAGTCAGATTTGCAACTAAAATGTATATTGTAAAAAAATACTAATAATGCTATAATTTTATTGAATTTATAAATTTGCTGTATTATCTTGGCAAGCGGAGGTTGATAATATGGTTGTTAAGTGCAACAGCTTCGGCATAAACGGAATGGACGGGTACAATGTTGAGATAGAGGCTTCAATGCAAAAAGGACTGCCTGCGTTTGATTTGGTCGGTCTGCCTGACGCAGCGGTAAAAGAAAGCCGCGACCGTGTAAAAAGTGCGCTGAACAACTGCGGTTTTAAATTTCCGTCTGCTCACATAACCTTGAATCTTGCACCTGCCGACATAAAAAAGGAAGGTCCGATTTATGATTTGCCCATTATTGTTGCTCTGCTCAAACTAACAGGTCATATTCATAATGATACCTCGGACTGCGCTTTTATCGGCGAGTTGTCACTCAGCGGCGAAGTCAGAGGAATTAACGGCGTTCTGCCAATGGTAATAAAAGCAAGGCAATGCGGTCTGACAAAAATTTATGTGCCGTTTCTCAATGCAAGCGAGGCTGCTGTTGTAGACGGAATAGAGGTTTATCCCGTAAAAGACATTGTTCAGTTAAAAAATCTTCTTAATCATACGGAACAGCTCTCCCCTGCCGTCCCCGTTAAAAGTCATCAAAATGTAAATTCGGAATTTACTCCTGACTTTTCTCAGGTGAAAGGACAGTTTGAGGCAAAGCGCGCGCTTGAAATTGCCGCTGCCGGCGGACATAATATTCTGCTTATCGGGCCTCCCGGTTCGGGAAAAAGTATGCTTGCAAAACGGCTTCCTTCTATTCTTCCCGATATGACATTTGAAGAAATGATAGAAACCACTAAAATTCATTCAATAGCAGGAATTCTCCATAATGACGGACTTGTTAGCACGCGTCCTTTCCGCTCACCTCATCACACGGTAACCGCTGTAGGTCTCGGAGGAGGCGGAACAGGCAGCATAAAGCCCGGAGAAGTATCTCTTGCGCACAACGGTGTTTTGTTTCTGGACGAGCTTCCTGAGTTTTCCCGTTATGCCCTTGAAGTCCTCAGACAGCCGATTGAGGATGCAAAAATCACAATTTCAAGGTCAGGGCAAAACTGTACATACCCCTGCTCAATTATGGTGGTTGCCGCAATGAATCCATGTCCCTGCGGATATTACAACGACCCTACCCATAAATGCAGCTGTTCAGATGTAAAAATCAAACGCTATCTCAACAGAATTTCAGGCCCGCTGCTTGACAGATTTGATATTCACGTTGAAGTGCCTCCCGTAAAATTTGAGGAGCTTAGAAACACCGAACAGACGGAATCCTCCGCCGAAATAAAAAAGCGTGTTGACGCGGCACGTGAAGTTCAGCGCGAACGCTTTAAAGGAACCGAAACATTATGCAATGCAAAAATTAATTCCGAACAGTTTGAAAAAGCATGTGTGATTGATAAAGAAGCTGAAAACACACTTAAAAGGGCATTTGAAAACCTTGGACTTACTGCAAGGGCGTATGACAGAGTTCTGAAGGTTGCACGCACGATTGCAGACCTTGAACAATCGGAGGTAATCCACTCTGAACACGTTCTTGAAGCCGTACAGTACCGAAGTCTTGACAGAAAGTATTGGTCATCGGAAAAGTGATCTCATAATTAAAATATATCTTTTAAATAAAAATATTATGTGTTATACTAATATATAGCGCTGGCACATCAGCGTGATAAGTAAAAATAATCAGGAGGTTATAATAATGGAAATTACAAAAAATGATATTATCGGCGATGTTCTTGACAATTACCCCGAAACAGCAGAACTTTTTTTAAGCATAGGTATGCACTGCCTTGGATGTCCTGCATCAAGAGGCGAAACTATAGAAGAGGCTTGTATGGTTCACGGAGCAGACGTTGACGCTCTTATCGCTTCGCTGAATGAAAAAATCGGCAAATGAGCACAGGCTTAAATTTTCAGCTTGACAATCGTTTAAGACTTTGTGCAGACTTTGTCCGTGACGGAGCAAAGCTTGCGGATATCGGCACAGACCATGCGTATTTACCCGTATGGCTGTGCCGTATTGGCAAATGCCCGTCTGCAATTGCCGCTGACATAAATCCCAAACCGCTTAAAATGGGAATGAACACAATAATAGACGCAGATATGAGCGATCGTGTACAAACCCGTCTTAGTGACGGACTTAAAAAAATAGAGTCTGATGAGGCAGACGATATTGTAATAGCAGGTATGGGCGGCGAGCTCATTGCAAATATACTCGAAGAATGTGACTTTGCAAAAAATAGCTCAAAGCATTTTATTTTACAGCCAATGACAAAAAGCGAATTTCTGATAAAATGGCTTTGCGATAACGGTTACGAAATAATAAAACAGGACTGCTGTGTTGCCGCCAAAAAGTGTTACACGGTGCTACTTGTTAAATATACCGGAGAAATAACAGCAAGAGATGAAATCTTTTATTACCTTGCAAGGCTTTCTCCGCAAAACAACGAAACACATCATCGTTTTGTAAAAGGTCACATTGAAAGACTTATTAAACAGTCAAACGGCGATGTGCATTTTTCAGTGCTTGCAAACAGACTCAAGGAGATTATTAATGACAACGATTAATGAAATTATAAATTTTTTTGAAACATTTGCTCCTCAGGAAAGTGCAATGGACTTTGACAACGTCGGTCTGCTTGTAGGAGATAAAAACACCGCAGTAACAAAAGTTTTGGTATCGCTTGACATAACAAAGGATGTTGTGCTTGAAGCTGAAAAAATGGGATGTGAACTGATCATCAGTCATCATCCCGTAATTTTTAATCCAATAAAAAGGCTTGATTCCAACTCAGTCTCCTATATGCTTATTTCAAGAAAAATCTCTGCGCTATGTATGCACACAAACCTTGATTTAAGCGAAATCTTCGGAGTAAACACCTGCCTTGCAAAAGCAATCGGTGTGAAAAATGCTGTTCGTGCCGACTCGGGCGAATGTCTTTTTATCGGCAGTCTCGAAACGGAAACCGACATTTCCGCTTTTGCCGAATCTGTAAAGAAAGCTCTAAATTGCAGCGGACTGCGATACACAGACATCAAAAAAACAGTAAAAACGATTGCCGTATCATCAGGCGCCGGCGGCTCAGATATTTTTGACGCCGCTAAAATCGGCGCAGACGTACTTGTCACCGGTGAAATCAAGCACCACGAAATAAACGCCGCGAACGAACTGGGAATTGATATTGTTGACGCAGGTCATTTTAAAAGTGAAGACATTGTAATCTTGCCGTTAATTAATAAACTTTCTGAAAGTTTTAAAGACATAAATTTTACAAAGTCCGAATCTTACAGCGATAATATTAAATTTATTTAATATTATCAGCATTTTAGCAAAATATTTATTGCATAATTTGTTACAATTTGATATAATGATACGGTAAATAACTATATGTGGTAGTGTACCCGATTTCGGCATCACAAACGAGGCATTATGAGAATAAGAAAAAAGAAATGGGCTGAACCCGAACTTGCGGTGTGCGACTTCTTTGTAAAGGATCCTGAAGAATATGCAGGGAACTGGAAAAGAGCATTTAACAAGGAGCTTCCGCTTTATCTCGAAATTGGCTGCGGAAAATGCGGATTTGCAGGACAGCTTGCACTTAAAAATCCTGACAAAAACATTATAGCAGTTGACATTAAAATTGATATGCTCGGTGTGGGCAGACGCAATATTGTAAAATTATTTGAAGAAAACGGCAAAAGTGCGGAAGATATTACAAACCTTTTGCTTGTAAATTATAATGTAGAACAGCTTGATAAAATTATTACCGAAAACGATAAAATAGACAGACTGTTTATTAATTTTTGCAATCCTTGGCCGCGTGCAAAACATAAGAAACGCAGGCTTACATACTATAAAAAGCTTGAAATGTATAAAACATTTTTAAAAAAGGACGCAGAAATAAGATTTAAGACAGATGATGACGAGCTGTTTGAAGAAAGTCTTGAATATTTTAAACAAAGCGGATATGAAATAACATATCTCACGCGGGATTTACATTCAAGCGATGTCAAGGACAATATAATAACCGAGCACGAAAAGATGTTTTCTGACGAAGGAATAAAAATAAAATACTGTATAGCAAGGCAAAAAGTTAATTAAACATAACGTTCAGCACATATTAACAGGAGGTGAACAGATTGAAGCTTAAAACGGTTTTATCAGCCGTAACGCTCGGCGCAATATTTATATCGTCGGCAGGCGGATGCAATATAACTGATTTTAGCTCCGAAAATCTGCTCAGGCCTCCCAAAACAATGGGTGATGAAGCAGAAATAGAACAGCTTATTGCCGATACCGCAAAAGACGAATACACGCTTAAATATCCCAAAAGCGGAAATTACCGAAGCGCAATTATCATGTCTGACCTTGACGGCGACAAAACAGATGAAGCCGTTGCCTTTTACCGAGAGAGAGATGACATAACAAGAATACATATGCTTGTTATGTACTCAGCAGACGGAGAATGGAAATTATCCTCTGACAGCGTAACGGAAACCACTGACATTGACAGCGTTGATTTCGCAGATGTCGGCGGCAGCAAAACGCTTGAAATTCTTGTGGGTTATACCACTTACACGCCCAACATTAACAAACTTTCGTGCTATACATATTCAAACGGCACAACAGAGGAAATTCAGGCAGGACAAAATTATTCCGGTTTTTACTGCGGTGATTTTAATTCAGACGGAAAAAACGAGGTAATGACTCTCTCTCTTTATACAACCGAAAATGAAGCCGGCGCAACTATGCTCGACTATAATGAGGATAAAAAGGCCCTTTATGCAAAAGCGTCAGTACCCATGGACCCCAATGTCGTAAGATTTAAAAACGTGTCTATTTCCAATATAGGAGAAAACACCAAGGGAATTATAATTGACGGCGCATTTGCAAGCGATGAGCTTAACACTCAGATTATATATTATAATAAAGAACTTTTACTTTTGAGAAATCCGCTCTTTAAAGATAAGAAAAAGAATTTTACACAGCGAAGCTGTTCGGTAATTTCAGCCGACATTGACAATGACTCGGTTATTGAAATTCCCTCAGCATCAAAACTGCCCCACTCGAAAAATGAGTCCGAAGAAACAGTGGCAGACAAAATCACATGGAATACGTTTTTAATGCAGAATGAATCCACAGAATTTAAATGCAGTATGATTGCAAACTACAACTTCAGCTACACGATTAAAATGCCTGAGAGCTGGCTTTCGGACACGGTAACTGCACTTTACAACACTCAGGATAATTCAACCGTATTTTATGAATGGAAAAAAACCACTCTTGGCAGCAAGCTTTTTGAAATAAAGGTTTTTGATGTCGAAGATTGGGACAAAGGCAAAAACACTGATGAATACACCCTGATATATAAAGATAACAGGTATGCATATACTTTTATAAATTTAAACACTGACAGTCAATATTCACTTACTGATGACGAAATTAAAACCGCTTTTTCAATTCTCACCGAAACTGTGGTTTAATCTTTCAATATACTAAGGAGGTTTTGATATGAAAAAAATACTTGTTTGTGAAGACGAAGCTGCTATTCGCGATTTTGTCGTAATTAACCTAACACGTGCAGGTTATGATGTTGTTGAAGCCGACTGCGGTGAAACAGCATTACAGAAATACGATGAATGCGACGGAGATTTTGATGTTGCTATTCTTGATGTAATGATGCCGGGAATCGACGGATTTCAGGTATGTAAGGAACTGAGAAACCGCAATGGAGGCATTGGAATTATTATGCTTTCGGCAAAAACTCAGGAAATGGATAAGGTTACTGGTCTTATGCTCGGTGCAGATGATTATGTTACCAAACCATTTTCTCCAAGCGAGCTTTTGGCAAGAGTCGATTCCCTTTACAGGCGTGTGACACTTGCTCAGGCACACGCAGAAAACAACTTTAAGGAAGAGCTCAAGTCGGGAGAATTCACTCTTAATCTTCGCAACCGCGCTTTGCTCAAAAACGATAAGATGATTGAGCTTACTCAGGTGGAATTTCAGATTATGGAGTATTTCTTCTCCAATCCGGGAGTTGCGCTTGACAGAATAGACATTCTCAACCACGTTTGGGGCAATGCTTATGTAGGCGAGGACAAAATAGTTGACGTAAACATAAGAAGATTAAGAATGAAAGTAGAAGACGAACCGTCAAATCCAAAGCATATTATCACCGTATGGGGACTTGGCTACAAGTGGGATTCGGGAACATAATCTTTCCCATCCCCGGTTTCAGGGTGCAGCTGAAAAGCATTGATATTTTTTGATGCGTTAATGCGCCCTGATTTTAAAATTTCTGTATCAAGGTTGATTTATAAATTATAAGGAGGGCTGCAACAGGATGTTTAAGGGCATTACAAAGCGCTGGATGCTTAATACGCTGAGCGTTATTCTTACAATCATCATTCTAATTGTTGTCAGCCTTATTTTTGTTGTTACATATCTTTGCCACCGCAGTGTAGAACAAAGCCTTGCTTCTACAAGCAGTGAACTTTCACTTGTTTTTTCCGGTTACACCAGCGACAGTTCAATGGGATTCACATCTTCAGCACGCGATTATGTTGAAAATTTTGATAAAAAAGAACAAATGGAGGTTATGGTAATCAATTCCTCAGGCAGAGTTGTCATGACTTCAACCGGCTTTATACCGTCAGCAAGCCCCAAAATCACCGATTTTGAAGATGCCAAAAATAACGACGAAGGATTTGCTTTTTGGAGCGGAACACTTGATTCAGGCGAAAGCGCTATGAGTGAGACCAGAATTATTACCAATGACAGCGATACCGTCGTGGGTGCAATCAGATATATTGTATCTATGGATCCCGTAAATAACCGTATAATGCTTATTTCAGCAATGATTATTGCACTTGGAATCGTGATAATTGCACTTGTAATCATTTCAGGGCTGTTATTTATCCGCTCCATTGTTAAACCCATACGAAGGCTGTCCGTAACCGCAGATAAAATCGCTCACGGAGATTTTTCGGCGTCTGAAAAAATTGAACATAAATACGATGATGAAATCGGTGACCTGTGCGACGCCGTCAGCGATATGGCTAAAGATTTGCAGACAACCGAGCAAATGAAAAATGACTTTATTTCAAGGGTATCACACGAGCTTCGAACTCCACTTACAGCAATAAAGGGATGGGCGGAAACAATGCAGCTTTCCGAGCGTGGAAAACTTGACCGACGTACTTTTGACAGAGGTATGGGCGTAATTATTAAAGAAAGCTCAAGACTGACAAGTATTGTTGAGGAACTTTTGGATTTTAGCCGTATTCAAAGCGGCAGAATGGTGCTTATGAATGAAAAGCTCGACATTCTTGCAGAGTTTGATGAAACCGTATATATGCTGAAAGAACGTGCAGTCAAAGAGGGCAAGCATTTGCTCTATGACGAGCCTGAAGCTGTTTATCCCCCTGTTTACGGCGATCGAAACAGATTAAAACAGGTTTTCATAAACATTCTTGACAATGCACTTAAATATACGCCTAAGGGCGGAGTTGTTGCCGCTCAGGTTATTTACAATAAAGACGAGCCCGACATTATAAAAATTGTAGTTACCGACACGGGATGCGGAATTTCCGCTGACGACCTGCCGAAAGTAAAAGAAAAATTTTATAAGGCAAATCAGACTGTACGGGGATCCGGCATAGGTCTTGCCGTTGCCGACGAAATAATGAATTTGCACAACGGTTCGCTTGACATAGAAAGCGGCGAGGGCGTAGGCACAACAGTAACTCTTACATTCCCTGTTTTTAAAGAGGGCGAAGAACAGACTATGCCCGAAAACATAAAACTTTAAACGTATATTGGGTTATATATAAAAATACGAAAGGAATCTTTAATGGCTAAGAATACTACTAAAAAAATAACTTCAATCGGCGGAAGCGCATTGATTGAAGGCATAATGATGCGCGGACCGAAACGCACTACGGTTTGCGTGAGAACAGGCGAAAATGAAATTTACAGCGAGGACATCAGCATTAATACCATTCCCTCAAAAGTAAAAATATTTAAACTTCCGTTTTTACGAGGAATTGCTGGACTTATTGATTCAATGCATTTATCCTACAAGTCTCTCATGCTTTCTGCCGACAAAGCAATTGAAGCAGGAGAAATCGAGGAGGAAGAACCCTCAAAGTTTGAAAAATGGCTTGATGAAAAGTTCGGCGACAAGCTTGTAAAAATACTTATGGTGTTTGCGTCCATTTTAGGAGTTGCTCTGGCTGTAGGTTTGTTTTTCTTTGTACCCTCTTTTCTTTTTGACTTTACCGCTAACTTTGTACCTGCATTTAAGGGCGAAGGAGAAACCGCAGTTTTCTGGAAATCGGTTTTTGAGGGAGTTCTCAAAATAGTAATATTCCTGCTTTACATAGTCCTATGCTCGCAAATGACAGAAATGAAGCGTGTGTTTATGTATCACGGTGCAGAACACAAAACGATTTTCTGCTATGAAAATGAAGAAGAGCTTACTGTTGCGAATGTAAAAAAGCAGTCGCGTTTTCACCCTCGCTGCGGTACCAGCTTTATGGTGCTTATGCTGATCATCGGAATTATTGTGGGACTGTTTGTTCCGGTTGCTCCGTTTGGCATAGGATTTTTAAGACCTGTTTTCAAAATACTTCTTCTCCCTATTTCCTGCGGAGTAGGATATGAATTAATTAAAATCTGCGGAAAGCACGATAATCTTCTTACACGAATTATTGCCGCTCCGGGACTCTGGGCACAGAGAATTACAACAAAAGAACCCGACGAAAAAATGATTGAGGTTGCAATTGAGGCAATCAAGGCAGTTATTCCCGAAGACGGTTCAGATATTGTGTGCAAGTGATGACTGTTAAAGACGCTTACGTAAAATGCAAAAATCTGCTCGCAGAATTCGGCACGGACGACCCTGGTTTTGAAGCAATGTGTCTTTTAAAAAAGGCAACGGGCTATGACCGACTTGCATTGATTACTGACGGCAATAACAATCTTGATGACTGCAAAGCAAATTTGCTTTTTTCTCTTGCAAAAAGACGGACAAACCATGAGCCTTTGCAATATATTTTGGGAAGCTGGAGCTTTTGCGGATTTGAATTTTCCGTCGGAAAAGGTGTACTGATTCCGCGCGACGACACCGAAGTTGCGGTCAATTTGTGTCTTAACTTTCTAAAAGACAAGCCCGCCAAAAAAACAATTGATTTGTGTGCAGGAAGCGGTGCAATTTCGGTTGCTCTCTCAAAACTTGCAAATGCTGATGTTACGGCAGTTGAGCTTAGTAATGAGGCATTTAGATATCTTGAAAAGAATGTAAAAGAAAACAATGCCTGCGTCACAACCTTTAAAGGTGATATTTTCAAATGTCATTCTGATTTTGCCGACAGAGAGTATGATTTAATAGTTTCAAATCCGCCGTATATAAAAAGCAATGATATGCCGACACTTCAAGCCGAGGTTCAGTATGAGCCTGCCATGGCGCTTGACGGCGGAGAAAACGGATTTGATTTTTATGAAGCAATAATTAAATGTTGGAGTAAAAAGCTGAAAAACGGAGGAGCGCTTGCCTTTGAACTCGGCGAGGGGCAAGCTGATTATGTTTCCTCACTTATGAAGGAAAAAGGCTTCGATAATATACAAACAGAATTTGATTTAGGCGGCGTGCAGAGGGCGATAATTGGGACTCTGCATATAAAATAGAAATTTTGTTCGATTATTTTGAGCTGTTTTTATTGCAATTTAAGTTCGCATATTTTATAATTATCAATGAAATATAATTTCCTGTTTAATTACGGGATGCTACGGAGGAATCTGAAATGGCAGTAGATAAGACAAAAGCACTTGAAACCGCACTTTCACAAATTGAAAAGCAGTTTGGCAAGGGTGCAGTTATGCGACTTGGCGAAAACAAACATATGAGCATTGACCACATATCAACGGGTTCCCTCTCACTTGACGTTGCACTCGGTATCGGAGGACTTCCAAGAGGAAGAATTGTTGAAATATACGGTCCCGAATCATCGGGTAAAACTACGCTTTCTCTCCACTGTATTGCAGAGGGACAGAAAAACGGCGGTAATGTTGCATTTATTGATGTCGAACACGCACTTGATCCTACCTATGCCGCTGCGCTCGGCGTTGATGTTGATTCGCTTCTTGTTTCTCAGCCCGACACAGGCGAGGACGCTCTTGAAATTGCAGAAGCCCTCATACGAAGCGGAGCAATTGACGTAATTGTAATTGACTCCGTTGCCGCTCTTGTTCCTAAGGCTGAAATTGAGGGCGAAATGGGTGACAGTCACGTTGGTCTGCACGCAAGACTTATGTCACAGGCATTAAGAAAGCTCGCAGGTGCAATTTCAAAATCAAACTGTGTTGCAATTTTCATAAATCAGCTTCGTGAAAAAGTCGGCGTAGTTTACGGAAATCCCGAGGTCACAACAGGAGGACGTGCGCTTAAATTTTACAGCTCTGTCCGCATAGACATAAGACGTGTAGAAACCATAAAAGTTAACGGAGAAATGATAGGCTCGCACACAAGAGCAAAGGTTGTTAAGAATAAGA
The DNA here is from genome assembly GCA_947593615.1 of uncultured Clostridia bacterium. GTDB lineage: Bacteria > Bacillota > Clostridia > Oscillospirales > Acutalibacteraceae > Ruminococcoides. The sequence goes on along the minus strand of CANQDR010000023.1, from coordinate 28,010 downwards.
TCGCTCCGCCATTCAGAGAAGCAGAGTTTGACATTATGTATGGCGAGGGTATCTCACGTGAGGGCGAACTGCTCGACCTTGCAGTAAAGGCTGAGATCGTACAGAAATCAGGTGCATGGTTCAGCTACAACGGTAACCGACTCGGCCAGGGGCGTGACAAAGTCAAGGAACTTTTAAAGACAGACACCTCGCTTGCTAAAGAGATTGAAGACAAGCTCTGGGCGAATATTGATAAACTTTATGCACGAAAAAAAGCGACCCCGAAAGCTAAAATCACGGAAATTCCCGCCGCAGAACCGTCTGCTGCTTCTGCACCCGCTGTTAAGCCGGCTAAAAGCAGTGCTAAAATAGATGTTCTCGTTGACGACTGATGCTTATTACTGCAATTGAGCCGAGAAAAAAGGCTATGAGTGCACTGTATATTGACGGTGAGTTCGTTATGAATCTTGACACTCAAACTCTTATTGAGAACAGATTTGACGTCGGCAGAGAAATTGACGATGATGAACTTCACGGGATAATTGCCTTAAGCAACGAAAGGCGCGCAAAAGAAAAGGCGCTGTGGCTTATTTCATACCGTGACCACTCTAAAAAAGAGCTTAAAGATAAAATAAAGCGCACCTGTGATGAAGAATCCGCAGAAAAGGCCGTTGAACGTATGGAAGAGCTCGGTCTTGTAAATGACGAGAGCTTTGCCGAACGCTATGCCCGAAAACTGCTGTTTACAAAACATATGTCAAAAAGAGCTGCCGTTTATGAGCTTGCTCAAAAGGGAATTGAAAAAGAACTCGCTTCTGAAATTCTCGACGAAATTACGGTTGACAGTCATGAACAAATCAGGGCGGTCATAGAAAGAAAATACAAAAACATTAATGATGAAAAAATAAAGCGCAGAGCTGTTGCTGCGCTTCAGCGGCTCGGTTACGGATGGGATGAAATACGGGCCGTTTTTGAAGAATACACAGAGGAAGACTGCATATGAATTATAAGGCTGGCATTGTATCGCTTGGCTGTGCAAAAAATCAGGTCGATGCTGAAATGCTTTTGTTTACACTGAAAAATAAGGGATTTACAATTGTAAATGACCCTGCCGACGCTGATGCCGTAATCGTTAATACCTGCGGATTTATTGAATCGGCAAAACAGGAAAGCATTGATGAAATTATCGAGCTTGGAAAGCTGAAGCGCGAAGGCACAATAAAAGCTATTATTGTAACAGGATGCCTTGCAGAAAGATATAAAAATGAAATAACGAAGCAGCTTTATGAGGTTGACGCCGCAATCGGTATCGGTGCAAACGAACAGATTGCAGATGTAGTTCTGAAAGCGCTTGACGGCAAAAAATCAGAAATTTTCCCTGATAATTTATGCCTTCCTCTCGAGGGCGGACGAATTCAGTCAACTCCTCCCTATACGGCGTACATTAAAATCGCGGAAGGCTGTGACAACTGCTGTACATACTGTGCAATTCCTCTTATCAGAGGCCGCTTTCGCAGCCGCCGTCCCGAAGATATTGTAAAAGAGGCTGAAACGCTTGCCGAAAACGGAGTTAAAGAGCTTAATGTAATTGCACAGGATACCACTCGATACGGTGAGGATTTATTCGGTGAACCCTATCTTGCAAAGCTTCTCAAAATGCTGTGTAAAATTGACGGCTTTAAGTGGATAAGGGTTTTGTATTGTTATCCCGACAGAATTACAGACGAACTCATAGACACAATTGCAGACGAAGAAAAAATCGTAAAATATATTGACATTCCGCTTCAGCACTGCAACGGTGAAGTCCTCAAAAGAATGAACCGCCGCGGCGACAGGGAAAGTCTTACTGCGCTTCTGAATAAAATCAGGGCGAAGATACCCGACGTAATATTCCGCTCAACCTTTATTACAGGCTTTCCCGGCGAAACCGATGAGCAGTTTGAAGAGCTTGCGGAGTTTGCCGCTGAGATGAAATTTCAAAGGCTCGGCTGCTTTGCCTATTCACAGGAAGAAAACACCAAAGCGGCGCTTATGCCCGAGCAGCTTGACGATGAGATCAAACAAAAACGCGCCGACATTATTATGGAGCATCAACAAAAAGTAATGTCTGAGTATTGCGAAAGCTTGATCGGCAAATCTCTTGAGGTTCTTGTTGAAGGATACGATAAGCTCGCAGAATGCTTTTTCGGAAGAAGCTATGCCGATTCTCCCGAAGTAGACGGCTGTGTATTTTTTACCTGCAACGGTAAAAAACCAAAAGCAGGAGATTTTGTTACGGTTAAAATCACCGACTATATGGGCTGCGACCCTGTCGGCAAAACTGACTGACATAAATCGCGTTAGATTTTAATATATTCGGAAGGCAACAAAATGAATTTACCTAATAAACTGACAATAGGGCGTATTGCCCTTGTACCTCTTTTTATAGCCGCAATACTGATTGATTTTCCGCTGAATCACATAGTGGCTTTGATAATATTTGCTATCGCATCTGTTACCGATATGTTCGACGGTAAAATTGCAAGGAAAAGAAATCTTGTGACTGACTTCGGTAAATTTGCAGACCCGCTCGCTGACAAAATTCTTGTTCTTGCAGCGCTTCTCTGTTTTGTTCAAAACGGCTACTGCGACTGTGTAGCCGTAATAATAGTTCTGTTCAGAGAATTCACGGTAACTTCGGTTCGGCTTGTTGCCGCATCTAAAGGTAAAGTTGTCGCCGCCAATATATGGGGAAAAATTAAAACTGTTTCCCAGATGATTGCAATAATTGCAATTTTATTTATGCAGTTTATTCTTGATTTGCCTGATATCGGAATTACTTTTTCTTCTGAATTTTATGGTATTCTCAATTTTGTATTCGCAATTACCGGCGAGATTTTGATATGGATTTCAGCATTGCTTGCCGTCATTTCAGGTATTATTTATATTATGCAAAACAAGCATTTTATTTTAGAAAAATAATGAAAATAAAAATATTCACTGTTCGGAAGTGATAATTTGTTTGACACATTAAAAGCTGATATTAACGCTGTGCTTGAACGTGACCCCGCTGCCAGAAGCAAAACAGAGGTTTTTTTCCTATATTCGGGCTTTAAGGCAGTAAGGTCGCATAGAAAAGCCAGCTGGTTTTATAAACACAATCATAAATTTATCGCACGCTGGATTTCACAAAGGAGCCGACATAAAACCGGAATTGAAATCCATCCCGGCGCTACAATAGGCAAAGGACTGTTCATTGACCACGGTATGGGTGTTGTCATCGGAGAAACCACCGTTATAGGTGATAACTGCACAATATATCAAAATGTAACGCTCGGCGGTACGGGAAAAGACACAGGAAAGCGCCACCCTACTCTTGGCAACAATGTGCTTGTAGGAGCAGGCGCAAAGGTACTCGGTCCGTTTACAGTCGGTGATAATGCAAGAATTGCCGCAGGAGCGGTCGTTTTAAGCGAAGTTCCCCCTAACGCTACGGCGGTAGGCGTTCCGGCAAGAGTTGTAAAGGTAAACGGAATAAGAAGTGAAACACTTGACCAGATTCACGTTTCTGACCCTGTTGCTCTCGCGCTTTGCAACCTTGAGCACAAAATATTTGTTCTCAAAAAAGAAATTGATGAGCTTAAAAACGCTGACAATAAGGAGTAACCAAAATGATTTTATATAACTCTCTCGGACAGACAAGGCAGGAATTTATTCCCCACACAGAGGGCAAAGTGAATATGTACACCTGCGGCCCTACTGTTTATCATTATGCCCATATCGGCAACCTCCGCACATATATTATGGAGGATGTTCTTGAAAAGTATCTTCGCTTTGCAGGCTATGACGTAAAGCGTGTAATGAATATTACCGACGTGGGCCACCTTACAAGCGATGCCGATACAGGTGAGGACAAAATGCTTGCAGGCGCAAGGCGGGAACACAAAACCGTTCTTGAAATTGCAAAATTTTATACTGACGCTTTTTTCTCAGACTGCGAAAAACTTAATATAAAATGTCCCGACGTTGTTGAGCCTGCCACAAACTGTATTGATGAGTTTATTGAAATGGTTTCTGTACTTCTTGAGAAGGGTTATGCGTATATTGCAGGCGGAAACGTGTATTTTGACACTTCAAAGCTTGACAGCTACTATGTATTCGGAAATATGAATGAAGACGACCTTGCCGTAGGTGTCCGTGACAGCGTTGAAGAGGATGAAAACAAACGCAACAAGGCAGATTTTGTTCTCTGGTTTACAAAATCAAAGTTCGACTCTCAGGAGCTTAAATGGGAAAGTCCCTGGGGACTTGGATATCCGGGCTGGCACATTGAATGTTCTGCAATAAGTTGCAAACACAACGGCGAATATCTTGACATTCACTGCGGAGGAATTGACAACGCTTTCCCCCATCATACCAATGAAATTGCACAAAGTGAAGCATATCTCGGTCATAAGTGGTGCAAATACTGGTTCCACGTTCTTCATCTTAATGATGCAAGAGGAAAAATGAGCAAATCAAAAGGAGATTTTCTTACGGTTTCTCTTCTTGAAAGCAAAGGCTATAATCCGATAGTTTACAGAATGTTCTGTCTGCAAAGCCATTACCGCAAGCCGCTTACTTTCACTTATGACAGCCTTGACAATACAGCAAAGGCTTATGACAAGCTAATTAAAAGGATTTCGGCTTTATCAAATGACGGTACTCCCGATTTGAAAAAGGCTCAGACGCTGATAGACACGTTCAAATCTGCACTTGATAATGACCTTAACACCTCGCTCGGTCTTACATGTGTTTATGACGTGCTCAAAGCAGATGCAGATGACGCAACAAAGCTATATGTAATCGGTGAACTTGACAAAGTGCTTTCACTTAATCTTATAGGTAATGAGCCTTGTGCCAAAGAAGCCGACAGCGCAGAAAATGAGATAAGCTCAGAGATTGAAGAACTGATTGAAAAGCGCGCAAAAGCCCGCTCGGAAAAGGACTGGGCAACGGCCGACGCAATCAGAGATAAGCTAAAGGAAATGAATGTCGTGCTGGAGGATACAAAGGACGGCATTAAATGGCACTTTGAAAATAATTAAATTTTTGCTTCAGGTCATATAAATCAATCCCCTTCATATAATCAAGTGGAGGGGATTTTATGCGTTTATTAATACTAACAAAACGTAATCTTATATCAATTGGTTTTTGTCTTTTAATAGGAATTCTGGCAGGCACGATTGCCATAACATCAACTGTAAAGGCAGTTCAGACGGCAAATACGCCTCGTGAAATCCCCATATACTGCGTTGATACCTCTAAAAAACAGGTCGCGCTTTCATTTGACGCCGCTTGGGGAAACGAACAGACGGAGGGTTTGCTTGAAACTCTTGATAAATACAAAGTAAAATGTACATTTTTTCTCGTCGGCGACTGGGTTGAGAAATTTCCCGACAGCGTAAAACAAATCGCCGCAAAAGGTCACGACATAGGAAATCACAGCAATACTCATCCCCATATGACGCAGATGTCCACAAGCGATATGTCAGGACAAATTCAGGCGTGCAATGAGAAAATAAAGAAGATCACGGGAAAAACTCCGACGCTGTTCCGTGCACCGTACGGCGATTACAATAACGATGTTGTAAAATCGGTAAACGGCTGTAATATGTATTGCGTTCAGTGGGACGTTGATTCTCTTGACTGGAAAGACCCGACACCTGAGCAGATTACAAAAAATGTCGTTAACAAAATTAAGGACGGCAGTATTATTCTTATGCACAACGGTGCTACAAACACTCCGGAGGCGCTTCCAATGGTAATTGAAGGTATAAAAGAAAAGGGTTACGAAATAGTCCCTATTTCCCAAATTCTGTTAAAGGGCGATTACTATACCGATGTTCAGGGTAAAATGTGCGCAAAGGAAAGCTCAACGGCAGCTCAGACTTCAACAGCAAATAATTAATGCAAAGAACCGAAAATAAAATTCTTTATTAAAACTTAAGGCTATATACAATCTCAGGCACCGCAGAATTCTGCGGTGCCTTTTTTGCCGGCTGTAATATTATTTTAGGGGCGAATTTAATATCCGCCCCTATAAATTAACATAAATATTTATCTAAGAATTTACAGAATACGGCTGACCGACAACACCCTCACCGTAAGCTATTTCTGCAAGATATTTCTGAATCAATGTAGCGTCTAAAATTGAAACAATGCCGTCCTGATTCACATCAGCAAGAATTGCCTGAGTATTGTTGAAAGTTTCAATGTCAACTCCTGCTTTCTGAATTAAAGTAGCGTCCATCACTGTAATTCTGCCATCTGTATCCACGTCACCATAAACAATAGTCAGTTCTGGGTTTATAACGGTAACCTCATAATCACACACACCAAGTATTTCTTTCTCATATGTTTTATCAAGAAAATCTGTTGCTTTTGCCGCAACATAGTATGTATAACAATCGTTCCAATTAAGGTCAGTATCTGTATAATTCGATTCTGATGAACTTACCTCCGCAATTTTTTCAAGCTCCTCATTGTTAGCGGATTTTCTGTATATTGCATAACCTGATGTTTCATAATCGACCTGTGACCAAGAAATCTTAACAGCCTTCTCACCGTTAAGCTGTTCAGCAGAAATTTCAGGAGCGGCAAAACGGTCAAGCTCAGAACTCAGCATATAAATAATACTCTGTCTTGTTCTGCTGTCCTCTGAGGCCTCGGGAATATATCCGTCGGTTCTGTACTGCCATACATCGGGCGTATATACATCGTTTATCTTTATTGACTGTGAAAAATTAAACTCATATGGATAATAGGCATACCAAAGTTTCATTCCTGAATTTTTCAGCGCCGCTATATCAATATTATTAAATACAGTCTTATTTGCATAACACATAGTTTTATATCCGTGTTCATTCATCACACGATTGAATTCAAGCGCTATTTCAGTTGTCTGCTCCGCTGTAAGCTCAGCATATTGGCTGTCACTCATATTATACGAAATCGGCAAGGCCATAAAATCGGAATATTCGGGAATATAGTCCTCAATTTCTCTGAGCAGATATTCTGCTTCAAGTTTTGCAGTTTCTTTATCGACAGCATATGCAACAAAATTAAGTCCGAACGGAATACCGTTTTCAACTGCACCCTTTACATTTTCAACGAAACTTGCATCATTCTGGTTCGGATAATCCTCTGAACCCCATCCTGCACGAATAATTGCAAAATCCATTCCGTATCCTTTAACCGCCGCCCAGTCAACGGGTTCTTTCTCTCCGCTTGTATAGTCGCCGCAGCGTGATGTCACATCAATGCCGTTATAATAACCGCAGGCTACACTGCATACATCAAAGTTGCCTGTCTGTGTTTCCGCTTTAATCTGTGCCTCACCCATTGAATGAGCAGTTACAACCCCGTTTTCGTCAACTGTTGCAACATCAGTATTTGACGATGTCCATGTGATTTCAGGAACAGCGTCAATATTGCTGTCTGTAATTTCAGCGTTAATCTGCACTTGCGAGCCGAGCTGTACGGACTTAAATCTCTTATCAACCTTTATATTAATATTTTCAGTAAAGGTATCAAATGCCCATTCATACAGTTTTTTGGAATCTGTCATTGCATAGTTTACATAATTTGATTCCGCACCATATTTTGCGCCCAACGCTACACACATAAGCTCTGTATCTCCTTTTTTTGCGGTTGATACAAGGCATTTTCCGGCAGCGTCGGTATATCCTGTCTTTACTCCTGTGGCATACTGATAATAATAGCTTCCGCCGTTTACGTAATCAATCAGATAGTTCGTATTAATAAGCGGTGCCGTATCACCCTTTAAGGTATAGAATTCTGTACTTACTACGTCGGTAAAATACGGCAAAGTAAGCGCATATTTTGTAATTTTATACATATCTTCGGCGGTGGAGTAATGATTCTCATACGACAGTCCCGAAGCATCATTAAAATGCGTATTGGTACAGCCAAGCTCTTCAGCTTTCTTATTCATCATCTCAATAAAGCTGCCTGCATCACCGTTTCCTACAAAATATGCCAGCTCCTGCGCAGCGTCACAGCCGGACGGAACCATCATTCCGTAAAGTATATCAAGCACAGAAAAGCTTTCCCCCATATGATTTTCAAGTCCTGCAACCGACGCATCCAGTCCTTTAATGTCCTCAATCGGTTTGGGCTCTATTACCATTTCAGTATTTTTAAGGTCATCTATTGCATCTGCAACAACTATGTAGGTCATGATCTTTGTTGTAGAGCCGATTGGCCTTGCAGTATCGGAATTTTTTGAATAGACAACCTCATCAGTTTCCGTGTCAACCAGCAGTAAACTATCAGTATCAGTATTAAAATCAGGTGTAATATTATCTGAATATGATGCGGCTGCTCCAACAGCTTTATCGGTAATATTTTTTGCCGATACTCCTGCTGTAAATGTTGTAAAAATAAATACAGTGCAAATAACGGATGATATAATTTTCTTATACATAAAATTATCCTCCTTCATTTTAGATTTTTTGATTATAAAAATATTTTATTTTATAATCTTACAGCATAATGAAGCAGTGCTTCCTGAATACCTTTATATTTTCTCTTGCTCACAGGGATTTTTTGATAATTATTCAATATTATTTCATAGCGCTTAATTGAAAATATTGCGGAAATAGACACAATATAGCTTCGGTGACATTGTATAAATCTGTCCGGCGGAAGCTTGGGAAGCATTTGATTTAATGGCATTTGAAATTCAATGCTTCTATTGCTTGAAAGATACATTATAAGCTTTTTATTCAACACTTCAATATACATAATTTCATCAAACGAAAACTTTGAAATTCCATCGGTCGTGCATATTAACAACGAATCATGCATCAGCCTGCGGTATGCTTTCATTACTGTCTGCTCAAGCTTATTGATATCGGGCGGTTTAACAATATATCCCAAAGGCTCAGCCTCATAACCTTCAAGAAGATAATCCTCAGAACTTGTCACAAAAATAATAGTGATATTATTTTTCAACTCTCTTAACTGCTTTGCAATATCAACGCCGTTTTCATTTTGAAGAATTATATCAATTAAAAGAAGGTCGTATCTGTTAGGCTGAATTTGCAAATCATCAATAAGCTGTTTACCGCTGTTGTATTTATCAATAGTATATGAAATTTTATTAGAACTCATAATATAACTTATCATTTCACTTATTGAGTCAAGAAATATACTTTCATCATCACAAACAGCAATCCTGTACATTGCTTATTACTCCCTAATACTAATATTTATTTTCATTAAACAGACACAAATTTGCAAATGCACAAAATGTGTCGTCTTTAATTTCTGTACTGAATAGACCATTGTACTTCGCGGCAATTTTAGACATAATATTCAAACCGTATCCGTGTAAGCTGCTGTTATCTTTTGAAGAAATCAGTCTGCCGTTTGAATACTTAAGCTTACTTGCATCAAAGGAATTTTCACAGCCGACAAAAAGGAATTGCCCATTTCTTCGTATTTTTAAATTAATAAATGATGATGAATTTTTATCATTTATACATGATTCAATGGCATTCTCAAGCATATTTGTAAGCAAACAGCAAATATCGGCATTATCAATATTAAGTTCTTCTGAAACAATAACTGAATAATTTACTTTAATATCAAGCTTCTGTGCCCGATTCTTATAATCGGTAAGAATAGAATTTATTAGCGGATGAGGCGTATATTCTACGACGCCTAATTCAGATATTTCTTCCGTAACCGTATTAATATATTTCTGTGCGCCTGTATAGTCATTATTATTAAGAAAAAGTGAAACTGCTTTAAGATGATGCTTAATCTCATGGGAAATTTCCTTAATTTTAGCGTTATTTTCGGAAACCTTAAGATAGTTTTCTGCAACACGTTCAAGACGCGCTTTTTCTTCAGCCTGTCTTTGAAAGGTTCTTATTATATAGAAAATCCATATATAAATGAAAAAAGCAATTAATATAACAGAAAGCATAAAAATTTCATTTATTGTTTCTTCCGCCATACCAAACTGTTTGGGCAGCTCATAACAAAATGTCAATATAAAGATAAAGGCAGCCGGTACTATCCACAAAAGCTTCCACTGCTTTCTTTCTATAGGGCTTTCCATAGCTCTTTTAACGTATCTCATTAAAAAAAACATTTGGGGGAAAAACACTACATTTCCTAAAAAATTAATCAAAATCACAATCGGATAATATAAATATTTGTCTCCGACCAGCTGTATTCTAAATATGTCCCTTATGATACTTAGTAAAACAGTAATTAAAAAACCATAGTTCATTATTATAAAAAACACAAATATTTTTTTATATATGTAAGCATCAATATAAAAAATATAAAGAACCAGCAGAAACACAAGTGTTATGTAAAAAACGACATCCTGAAACCCTGTACGATATTGCTCGAGTGCTTCCGGCAGCGGACATACAGCAAAAAGGTAAATATTGACGCCATAACAACAAATACAGCCGCAAAAACACCCAAAAAAAGATTGTTTTTACCTGCTTTAAACTTATTATAAAAGGGATATATACATAAAATTGCGCAAGGTAAGATTTGTACCGAAAAACCACATATCTGTCGTAAAATCAGCAATATATACAACTCCCTGTCAATAATTATATTTATTATATAATATTAGTAATTCATTTTCAATTAATAATCTATTCCTTTTTTTACAAATTTTTTATTTTTATAAAATGAAACGGCAACATAGCGTTCATTCAATATACCATGAAATCACTTTCAATATATCGGAATATTGTTTCTGCATATGCTGCCGCAAGTATTTCTGTTACAAAAACTTCATCACAGAAAACATTGTTTAATTTTTATTAGTCTAATCTGCGTTTATAAAAAGTATAAACAGCAGCCGCTGACAATAAGCATACCAAAACTATTGAAGCCGCAACAGTTCCGCCGGTTTGAACAGCGCCTGAATTATTTGATGCCGCGCTGTCGGGTGTAGCGGTTTTCACAGATTCGGCAGTAGCCGCCTGTGTTTCAGTTGCCGATGTAGCGTCGGCTGATGATGTGCCTGTAGGTGTTGTAGTAATATCAACTGTAGTTTCAGGCACTGTAGTCGGAACAACGTCAGTCTGAATCATTCGGGCTGTTGTAACGCTTGATAATATGGTGTTCTCGTCCTGCTTAAAATAATTTATCAGCGCCTCATCACAGGCAGAATATTCACCTGTTTCCTCAGCATTTGCAATTTGAGGATAATACGATGACACGGCAACAAAATTATTAGTTGCAATTGTATATAGTTTATCCCCTTTGAGCGGTTCTCCGCCTACTTTTACCGATAAAACTCTATTTCCATATTCAAGGCTTGGATTATATTCAACAGTCACGCCTCCAACCTGGAGATAACTGCCGCTGTTTTCGGGCCATATGCTGTTATCTCCGGTTTCATAGGCATAAATACTCTTTGTCTGAATATCAATGGATGTTTCAAGCACTTCTTTAAGCTGATTGCCCGTAATCTGTTTTGTTACAATATAATTTCCGTACGGGCTTATTCCGATTATATCACTGTAAGTAACATTGCCTTTACTAACCGATGCACGTATGCCGCCTGCATTTTCAAAAGCAATATCTGCTCCTGTTTCAAGCAGATAAGCGTCGGTAACGGCCCTGCCCATATTGGTTTCGTCCACTCTGAGATGTTCCCAAACGCCGTCAAGGTCAGCAGGAGACGATCCTACAACCTGATTTAAGATCACACTTTCATCTGCAATAATTTTATCTAATACTGCCTTCACATCCTGATCGTCCTCATATGCTGAAACATCTGAATAATACGCATTGTCTGCATTACACTCTATGTCTGTTATATTGCCGTTCAAATCAAGTGTGCAATTAAGATCTATCAGTCCTGCCTCATACAAATAATATCCGTTTTCAATCACGTATGCTGTTGAACCGTCGGGTGTTGTTACAGAAGTATCAATATCCGTATGTTCGTGACCCGCAAGCCATAAATCAACTCCGTTGACATTTGACGCCAGTGCAGCAGGATCATATGTATGTGTAAGTCCGATCACAACATCACAATCCATTGCCTCAAGTTCCAGTGCCGCCGTGTTTGCATATTCAACAGGATCTGTAAATGTCAGACCTGCAACATTTGTCGGAGCAGTATCGCTGTAAATTGACGGGTCAATTACTCCGAAAATACCGACTTTAAACTCTTGTCCGTCTTTTTCGGCAGTTTCAATATAATATGAGTTGTTAAAAAATTGATTGCCGTTTTCATCAACAACATTACCTGTAAGCATTTCAAGACCGGCAATTTCAGCAAGCTCTTTAAGTCTGTCCTTGCCGTAGTTCCAGTCATGATTTCCTGCTGTCATTGCATCATAACCGCATTCTTTTACAAGCTCGGCAACCGATTCGCCCTGTACAAGCGTTGCTATTGACTGACCGTGGAATAAATCGCCTGAATCCAACACAAGATCCATATCTGCTCCGTCTGTATAATCGTCAATTATGCTTTTCAGCTTAGGCATACCGATAATGCCGCTTGACGCATTTTCCTGAACTCTGGCATGAATATCATTGGTATGAACAATCTTTACTGAAAATTCTACCGACGTATCCTCTGCCGCAAACACATAGATTGAGCTTGATAAAATCATAAGAATACTTAAAAACAATGACGCTGCCTTTTTCACAAAAATATTCATCCTCTCCATAATAAAAACACTTTCCTAATATTATAATACATCTTTCAAGTTAAATCTACGTTTTGTCGCAAACGGTCATTATATGAGCGTGAATGGAAACATAATATATATTTTTGAAAACTAATACTAATCTATGAACACAATTGATGTTCATTCAATTAATTTTGCCCATATATCGGACAAATAAAAACAAAACTGACATCTCTATGTGTGATGTCAGTTCTGATGCTTAAAATCTTTAATTAAATATTATTTTATTCAGCCTTCGAAAACTGATCCTTGCCTACTCCGCAGAGAGGGCACTCAAAATCATCAGGCAAATCCTCAAATTTTGTGCCCGGAGCAATTCCATTATCGGGATCTCCTACAGCTTCATCATATTCCCAACCGCATACATCGCATACATATTTCATAAATACACCTCCATAAATTTTTAATTATGGTCTTATTATAACAAAGTCTAAAATAATATTCAACTAAAATTTAATATTTTCTGATAAATTGATATTGTAATTATAACTATTCATCTTTTATTCTCCCTTTGACAATATTCGGCAAAATAAAATTATGGTATGAATAATCCCAAAGCTTTTTTGAACCGTCAGAGGTATTCTTGTTTCTGCTAAGTATCTGTCTGAGTTTTATATTTCGCTCACTCCACATTTTTCCGTCTGTTGCAGAGTTAAGCATAGTAGGCTGAATATTGTCAATGGTACGGGCAAATTTTGCTTCGGGAGTCTGCCCCGCTTCAAACTCCTCCCATAAGGCTCTGAGCTTATCTTTCTGGTCATCGGGGAGCAAGCCGAAAATTCGGTCAGCAGCTCTTTCTTCGCGCATACGCTGTGTTTTTTTACCTTCATCGTCATACGCATATGTGTCTCCGGCGTCTATCTCAACAATATCGTGAATCAGTATCATTGAAACCGTTTTAAGCAAATCTATCTTATCATTGGCATATTCACTCAACAGAATACACATCACCGCCATATGCCAAGCATGCTCGGCGTCATTTTCTTTATTTATTCCGTCAGACAAATACGTTTGGCGTTTGATAAATTTCTCTTTGTCAGCTTCAAGGCAAAATTCAAACTGCTTATCAATTCTGCTTTTTTCCATCTACAGCCTCCGTTGTTTTATACTAAAGCGTATCATATACTTTTCGCATACCACTTATCCCAACCTAAACATCAGTATTAGTATTTTTCTAAAAATGAATGTTTTACACCGTCGGATTTATATCCTACCATTGTATCAAGACAGACAGAATGAATACTGTTAAAAATGCTTTTTTCTATATTTGGATTATCACGCTTTAGTTTTTTTATCAGTTTTTTGATTTCCTGCCGCTTTGAGATTTCTGCCGAGTCGCCGCAGTTTGCACTGTTTTCTGTAAATCGGCAGGCACACTCAATAAATTCAAGGTTATTATACCGCTTCCACGCAAGTATTGATTCCTCGTGAATACAATACATAGGACGAATAAGCTCCATTCCCTCAAAATTTGTGCTGTGCAGCTTTGGCGGCATTGACTGAAGCTGAGAGCCGTAAAACATTCCTATAAGGGTCGTTTCTATAACGTCGCTGAAATGATGGCCCAGAGCAATTTTATTACATCCTAAATCCTGAGCTTTTTTATACAAATGTCCCCTTCTCATTCGGGCGCAGAGATAACACGGTGACTTATCTGTTTTGTTTGCTACCTTAAAAATATTTGTTTCAAAAACAGTAATCGGTATATGCAGCAGTTTGGCATTACTTTCGATTTTCTGTCTGTTTATTTCATTATATCCCGGATCCATAACAAGGTAAACAAGCTCAAACGGAACTTCACTGTACTTATGAAGCTCCTGCAACAGCTTTGCCATGAGCATTGAATCCTTGCCTCCAGAAATGCACACGGCAATTTTATCTCCTGCGTTAATTAGTTTATAATTCTTAATTGCAATTATAAACGGATTCCATATTTCTTTTCTGTATTTTTTGATGATACTTCGCTCAACAAGTTCATATTTTTCAAGCTCTCTGCCCACTTTGCCAGCTCCCTGTAATATCAGTAAATATATTTATTTTCGCTTATATTTTATACTGTTATATCTTTCCTGACTTTTACAAAACACGATTTAAATTTTAGCCTGTTTTTCATAGAAATATTAACATTATACATATAAAAAGTCAAATAAACTACCGCCAATAAATTATACTTGTTGCAAATCAGAATTAACTCGACTGAATAAGTTATGATAATATAGAATGAATATTATACACTTTAATCAGGAGAAAATAATGTACTCATATCACAACACCATTAAAAAACGAATTAAAAACGGCGAGCTTGTAGGATATGACTATGTAAAAAGCTACAAAAATATAGGCGAATGCTTGCTGCTGCATTTTAAAACACCACCTTTTGAAAGACCGATAAGGCCGCATAAATATCACGAGTATTTTGAAATTCTTATGAAATGGGATAATGATATTATTAAACAAGAAAAGATAAATAAAAAATAAACCGCCCCTTGTTGAAAATCAAGAAGCGGAATTGTTGCTGCATATACGTTTTTGTATTACGATTGTATCAAGAGTTTCACCAAGCTGCAAAAATACAGCGCTAACAAGCTCTAATTCATCTACAGATAAGTTACACGACAGCGTGTTTGCAACCGCTGTGACATACGCAGTTAATTCACAAGCGTTCAACATATCACCTCTTTAATATCATATTATGTTAATCATATTATGTTATTAGAATTAAAAAGATAGTTTAAACTATGATTTAAAGAATAAATGACAAATGTATTATTGTATGACGCAAGAAGTTGTTGTGCCATTATAAGATAGCACTTTGTCTATCGACTTTGAGAACACACGCCATTCATTCTGTTTATCATTAAGCTGTTTTACACCCTTGCGCGTCAGGTGATAATACTTGCGCTTTCTTCCGTCATATTCTTCCCAGTAACTTTCAAGATAATTTTCTTCTTCGAGTGCGTGAAGAATTGGATAGAGTGTGCCCTCCTTTAATTCAAAAACATTTTCACTGAGCATTTCTATTTCTTTTATAATTTTGTATCCGTACAAATCCTTGCCCTTGAGAACGCTCATAACAAGCATTGATGTGCTTCCTTTGATAAGTTCCTTGCTAAACTTCATAGTATATCACTCCGTTTCATTTATTATATCATAAATATATGATAATAGACTATTTTCATTTGTATTGCTCTTTTCATCGGAATTTGCAAAGTCTGACTGACTCTGACCGGTCAGTGTATATACACCGTTCATATTTGTAAAAGTATAAAATATGCTCTTATAATCACTATGAGTATTAAGTGCAAACATAAAATCAACAGATTCTTGTGAAACAGAATCGTATTTGTAATGGCTGACAAATATTGCCTTATTGTACCAGCCAAGTTGTAAAAATTCATCGAGCGTCATATTGGCTTTTATCCATGCCATTTCTTCATTTGTCAGATATAGGTTATCTTTTACCGCAACGAACGGACTGCCAATTGTGGTCGTACCGTAACTGATATAATTTTCCGATAAAGAATTCGGAGAATTCTTATACGGCAAAATTATAATATTGCTGTCATTGCCGTAATGAAGCGTCGCTTGTCCGCTCTGCCAAATGTTGTCATCATTAAAATACTTTTCATAACCTAACTTTATCAATCTGTTTATATGCTCTTCACTGCCAAGCGATAAATCTGCATTAATTACATAATTTATCTGGGATTCTTTTATCGTTTGTATTTCAGCATTTTTAGTATCAAAATTTATAAGTGCTGAAACTGTAGCGCAAAACATAACGGCAAAATTTGTTGCAAACATAATTAAAATCACTCTCTCGACTATCTTTAAAATTTTCCACGGAATACGAACTGTCTTTAACCGCTGCTGACGGATAATACTCACAAACAAAAGTACCGACAATACAAGCAGAATGATAAATAACAGGTTTGCTCCGATAACATAAAAATCTTTTAAATTATCAGGTATGTAACTGTAACTAAAAATACTGTCTGCATATATTTTTACTCCTCCGCTTGCTATAGTAACAACAGAGAAAATCAAAGGCTGAAACAGAGCAAAATCCAATGTATAACCATTCAAATTAAACAAATTAAATGCTATCATGAACACAAGCGAAAGAATGATCATAGCTGAAATAAAACTGTTTTTTTGTCTGTGCGATTTATAAAGTAAAATAATATACATTGAAAAAATTAAAAGTGACAGAAAATCAAATAAGATTCTATGTACTATGCAGTAATAATAAGCAGCATAATTAAAGTTGTGTTCAACAGGAATTATATTTGCGCTTAAAAGTATGATGAAAACTGTAAATAACACAGTAATAATGTTCCAAACATTTTTATATCGCTTGTCACTGTGCAGAACATTCAGAGGAACTGCTGTATCATCAGGGTTTCCCATTTCTTCTGTTGCTCTACGTATTGCTTCATCATAACTGTACCCGATTTCAATGTAATAATCAGTCTTATCAAGAATATGGCTTTCAAGTTCATAATTTATCATATGCCTTGCATTTTTGTTTTGTATAAGCGACGATACTGATTTAAGATATTTATTTTCCATAACTTTCTCCTAATACATAGCAATTCTATATACATAGATATTATATGTATATAGAATATACCATATTAATGAGTTTGTCAAGTGCTAATATATTATCGCCGCAGCCAAAGAACACCATAAATAATTTTATAAGATTATATTTAATTCCACATTGTTCTGCCCTGCGGTGGTTTATTCAGAAAATAAAAAGCCAACCGTTTGGATAAACTCTGAAAACGATTGGCTATATAAATATTTCTTATCTATTATCAACTAAAATAAAAGAAAAAATGTTTAGCTTTGTTTTACGCGCTTAAATGATTCAAGCTTTGAAAAACATAACGGATAAATTACTATAAGCAGTATTAATTCTAAAAATATTAATAAAAAGCTGATCCAAGAAGAGCTGATTAATCCTGTTACCGCAGGCATTAAAGCATTTTCATAGAGTATGATTAAAAACACTCCAAAGCAACATCTTGTAACTTTCTGTATCGTAGATACATCAAGCGAAAACTTTACGAATCTTCTTTCCAAAAACCATCCTAATGTTACTCCAAGAAATCTGCCTGCGTCTTTAAAACCGTCTTTCATCATCTTATTAGGGTCAACTAAAAGATTACCGTCAACATAATCCATTGGATAGGATTTAAAAGAAATATAAGCTAAGAATAAAGCTGTAAAAATTATGCCGACACAAGGTATGATGTAATCTCTTTTTGGGTTTTTATCAATCCACTCCCAGACCTTTGAGCCTATGATGACTACAATTATGCCAAGTAATGTACCGACTAATACATCCTGCGGAGTATGAACACCTATGTAATTCCTCGAAAACATAGTGAGTAATATCATAAGTCCCATAAAAATACATAACGGCTTATATTTTCTATACCGTTCAATTACTGTTCCGTAATTAGCGGCAGCAGTTACACTGTGTCCGCTTGGGAATGAATAACCCGAAGCCTTTTCGACAGGTACAATCTTATCTGCGCGCACCCAAGGTCTGTATACACAAAATGTCAGCTTTAACACCTGCATAAAAAACCTTGAAAATCCAATGTTAAGAAACAAAAAACTTCCGCTTTTTTTGTCAACCGCCCAAAACATTATACAGGCAAGCATCCAAATAAAGATACCGTATGATAAATCGCTTATTTGCAGAAAAAAATCATTAAATACTCCGCCTATAGCTTCTCTTACATCCTGTAAAAACAATAAATATTGTATGTCCATAAAATACCTCCTATATAATATATTTTACACTATATTTTGCATTTTGCAAGTAATTTATTACGTCGCAGACTGAATTTAATCATGCGGCATTTCTATTAAGTGCCGGTTTCTCCTTGTCATATACATTATTCCTGTAAGTAAAAAACAATGTTGAATATTTGTAATAATTGTAAAACCAAAAAAATTGTGTTAAAATGTAATTATAATTTATATATAAGTTATTGTTGAAGAAGATGAGAAAATGAAACAAAAAAATATAGATATGCTAAATGGCAGTATTGCAAGTAAGCTTCTGTTGTTTGCTCTGCCGTTAGCTGCTACAGGAATGTTGCAGCAGCTTTTTAATGCTGCCGACATTGCGGTGGTCGGTCAATATGTGGGCGCAAACGCAATGGCAGCAGTTGGCAGCAACAGTCCTATCATCGGTTTACTGGTAAACGGATTTGTCGGCATTGCATTGGGAGCAAATGTAGTCATATCTAACTATACAGGTCAGCAAAATATAACGGGAATTAAAAAGGTAGTTCACACATCCATATTATTTTCGCTGATTGGAGGAATAGGCATTACCATTTTGGGCGAGCTTATCGCTCCTTCGCTGTTACATTTATTGTCTGTTCCTGATAATGTATTCCCTATGGCTCTTGCATATCTGCAAATATACCTTTTGGGTATGCCAGTGATTTTTCTGTACAACTTTGAATCTGCAATATTTCGAAGTCAGGGCGATACCCGTACCCCGTTAATGTGTCTGATTATTTCAGGCATACTGAATGTGGCTTTGAATTTACTCTTTGTATGTGTTATCGGAATGGATGCAGATGGCGTTGCCCTTGCAACTGTACTATCCAATTTAACAAGTTCCATACTGCTTTTTATAATGCTGATGCGCCGCAGTGACGCCATTAAATTGGAAATATCAAGTATTAAAATTCACACCGCTGTATTAAAGACCATTATTAAAATCGGTCTGCCTGCCGGACTGCAAACCATGGTATTTTCTCTTTCAAATATTTGTATTCAATCGGCAATCAACAGTCTTGGTGAAGAAGTTATGGCAGCATCATCCGCTGCATTTAATATTGAAATATTAGCTTATTACCTTATAAATTCATTTGGTCAGGCCTGCACGACATTTGTGGGACAAAACTATGGTGCGGGAAATATTAAAAGATGCCGTAAAATTACAAAAATCAGTCTTATTGTGAATATTGGAATAACTGTTGTTATATCTGCTTTGATTCTTTTATTCGGTAAACCATTGTTGGGTATTTTTAACAATGACCCAAAGATTGCCGCAGTAGGAATTATAAGATTGTTTTTCATTCTTGCTCCCGAGGCAATAAATGCAGTAATGGAAATTATGTCGGGTTCGATGAGAGGTTACGGATATTCCCTTGTACCTGCCATAATTACATTTGCAGGTGTTTGCGGTATCCGCATAACATGGGTTTATACTGCATTTCAAATATCACCAACATTTTTGACTTTAATGATAGTTTATCCTGTAAGCTGGGCAATAACCGCAGCCGTGCTTGTAATAGCATATTTTCTGTTTATGAGAAGGTTCAAAACCAAATGTTGATTATGTATCAAGTGTAAAAACATTAAAATCACTTTGGAATAAATATTTCAAAATGATTGATAATGTCTTATTGTATAAAGCTATATAATTCTTTAGAATATGCAGGACTGTTGCTTAAAGTCCCTAAAATAACCGGGTAACCCGAGTGGATTACCCGGTTATTGTTTTAATTGAATGTAATTTAATTTTAATGTGCCGCACGATTAAATCAATTATGTCCTGCGTCTGTAAGCACAATATACGGTAGCCGCTGATATAAGAATGATGAGTACCGCAATCGCCATAGAAGAATCACCTGTCTGAACACTTCCGCCGCTGTCTTTTGCCGCATTTGTCTTGTTTTGAGTTTCTGAAACTGCCGTCGAACTTGTTGCATCTGTCGGTTTGTTTGACTCTCCGTTATTCATCTCTGTAGGCGCGGTTGCAGAACCATCTGCTGATGTATCTATCGAAGGCTCTGTCGGATTTTCTGTCGATGGCTCGGTTGAGGGATCAGTCGAAGGCGCTGTCGGATTCTCTGTCGACGGCTCAGTTGAGGGATCAGTCGAAGGCGCTGTCGGATTCTCTGTCGACGGCTCAGTTGACGGCTCCTCAGCTTTGCGAACCGCCAGACTTATTTTATTGTTATAAGCCCTCCAAACTCCATCATAAGAAATCAACAACGGACCAAAGCCGAATTGCGGATCGATTTCATCGACTAAAACATAGCCCTCGGGTATTGATAAGTCATCGTTGTCCACTTGGAAAGGAACAGAAAACGAACACTTTTGTCTGTCAATCATCTGGGTAAGATCATCGGCATTCCAATAGGTTACCGTATATTTATAATCTTCAGCAAATACCGGTATTTCATTGCCGTCATCGTCATAATTAACCATTTCTACATCAATAACAATTTCCTTGTCAGGTACAAGCTCACCGTTTACTTCCGATACGTTTACGGTGATAACCTCTTCCTGACGGTCAGCCAGAACACATCCGTTTAACATAGGAAGATCGTTTATTATATTGATTTCATTTTTTCCTTCTTGCAATGATATGAAACCATTAAATTCAATAAATTCCTGTCCGTGATATCTATATTTACAGGGAACTATAATTCCTTCCGTAGTAGTTAATGTGATAGTGGCAGTTTCTGAAGCAAAATGCAGCTTTGTATAAAGTGGATCTGTTTCGCCTTCAGTGTCATCATAATCACCTTTAACCCTAACTTCAAATGTGTACTCAGTATTAATGTCCAGATCATAGAAATCAGAATTGTCCTGCCACTGATCTTCTCCTGCAATACTGTACTCACAGCCTTTTATCTCTTTGCTTTACATAGTTAGCTTTGATAATCTCCGCCTCAGGCTTAGGCGCCTGGGGCCTTTCTGCAACATCAGTGATAGATATTTCGGAAGCAAAGCCGTAATCTTTATTTGCCGGTTTCCATAAACGATATGTTATACCTGCTTCAAGTTTAAGTTGTTCACCCGTGCAGATGTGTATCTCCTTAAAACCGTCTTTGCTGCTGCTCCATACGGTGCTGCTGTCAAATGATTCATAGCTTGTCTCATCGTTAAAAACCATGCTCAAAACAGGGGCGCTTTGTCTCATTGGAACATTGACATATCCAAGCAGACTGCCGGTTTTCTTATCCCTAACACTAAATTGCTCCGGATCCGAATAAAAATCATCTGTCACCGAATAATCCGATACAGAGCCGTCGCTGAATATTTCATTTCCAGCTTTATCAAATACCTGATAAAGATTTTCATCAAATTTGATAGTTTCAGTGTCATAATCAAAATTTATTTCTTTAAGTTTGCCTTTATTGCCGACAATTTTTATAACATATGTTGAAGAAGTTTTTCCTTCACCCGAAACTTCAATTTTTATTTCCTTGCTTTCTTCATTCTCCGATAAAGTAAACTCTTCCGACCATTCATCAGACGCAATCGTTTTGCCGTCAATCTTTATTGTATCTGAACTGCGCGGGCATAATCTTATTGAAGCCGGTTTGACAACACTAATTTCGCCTGTTTTATCGGAGCTTATTTCAACATTGCTCTTGGAATTGCCGTCGTCAACTATCAACTCATTTAGCTGAGCCGAGGCAGCTGTATATGTACGGCTCACCTTATTGCCAAGCTTGCCGTTTTCAACTCCCCATGCGGTAATTGTGCAGGGTCTGTCAATAGTGATCGCGCCATTGTAGGTCTGAACTGCACCGCCGTCAATCTGATAATTAATTGTCTGTACGCCCTCAAGATTAAGCTCTGAGCCAAGCGCAACAGGTCCTTCAAGCAACGAAAACCGTACATTTGAAACCGCTTCTCCATCAGGTGCCAAAGGATTAGTAAATGCTTTTATACAAACGTTGCTTACAATAAGATGACTATAATCGCTATTATCATCTAAATAAGAAGAATAGTCAACAACATCAGTCCAGTTTTTTCCATCTGCACTTACAAAACTTTCTTTGCCAAAGCCCGAATATTTAAGATTTTCTTTTTTTACATCAGTAATTGAAGCACTGACAGCTACAGGATAAGCATATTCGGAATTTGTCAGTTTTACAACAACCGTAAAGGTTGTATCCTTCTTTAACTTAACCGGACTTTCAAGCTCTATTGTATGGTATCCTGCATAAGGTTCATATCCAGTTCTACCCGAATAAGCCAACTTACCTGAACAAGGATTTTCAGCTGATGAATCCGTATAAACACTTATTTGATACTGAGTATCGACATCTGTTGTGTAAAACGAAACCGCTTCAAGCTGTTCATCGCCCTCTGAAGTAAAAATATTTGCCTCATAGGCTGTTTTGCTTGCCTGGTCCGAACTATAAAAACTGTCAGCAGATATAGATGTGTTCCAGCCCGTTATATCATACTGATAGTTTTTGGTATAATTGTCAGCCGCTTCAAGCTGAAAGGAGGAGATATAGTGTATACTTTTATCTTCATATGACAGCCAGAAATAACCTCCGTCGCAATATCTTGTTCCCCAGCTGTTCTGTATGAGCCATGCACCGTCATTTTGGGGACGGTTGTCTTCTTTAAAATTTTCTTTCGGATAATTATCATCCCAGCCCACAATCAATACTCCATGATCACTTTCACTTTCAATAGGACAATAATGCGAATTTGTTTCGTTATTATAATATTCGTCTGAACTATTAAAGTTTATTGTCAAACAACCGTAATCAAGCAAAACGCTTTTTATTATGTCCCGATTTGAGCCGCCGTCATTATTGCCTGTAGAAGCCGGTAAAAATAAGGCATCCTGAAAATGATAGTCGGAATTATAACGCATACTTTCAAAGGATGAAAAATCTTTATTATATTCCTTAATATAACTGTACGGAAGCTTTTCGGACAAAACAGGACCTTTCCATGCTGCCATACAGGCAGTAGAAAAGTAATCATTTCCTCCCATATTAAATATATTACTATCTCTCTGTTCAAAATCATCAATTTAATAATTATATATCTCCATATATCTCCGATTCTATATTTCCGCTATAGGTAAACCAATTGAGATGAGCAGGTGAGAAAGAAATTGTAGGAAATTGCTTCAAAAGCCCTGAGGCAGTTGAAGATGTGGAAGCAAATGCCCAGCAGGTTCCATAAACCCCCTGATCTCTTACTGCCGGCGCTTTGCCGTAATCACGCAGGTCATAGCTTTCCGGCAGCGCAGTCACATCAGCCGCAATGCTGTCTGCGTAGTTCTTGTCAAGATGGCTTAAATCAAGCATTGACGGAACAGCTCCGTCATACTTTTCCGGATTATCAACATATTCAAGGTATTCCTCATTGATTGGTGCTATCAGGTCGTCATAGTCATTATTGAGATCTTCAATGCCACCGGATTAGTGTCATTTTGAACACTGTCACTATTGTACGCTGCTGCAAATCCTGATAACGGATAGAATGTCATGAGCAGCACGATCAACACACTTACAGACATTTGTAAAAACTTGTTTTTCATAGCGTCTCTCCTTATACAATTAATTTATAGATTATTAATGAAAAGTTATAAAAAGATAACTTATCCAATTAATCCTATCTCAATTGGCTATTTTAGCATATGACTTTTATAAAAGCAATGTTTTTGCGCGAAAGGTAACAATGAGAGCGCCAAAAGCCCTGACAACGCTGTTATGGAGTACTTTTTCAAGTATTAAAAAAGGAAGAAGCTGAAAGAAAATCTTATTTTTCTTTTCAGGAATTAAACATCAGCCTTTTTGAATATATAAATGGTTTCTGCAACTCTTTTAGACCTAATTCTCATAATAACGGCTTGTATCCTAATCAAGCTGAACAGCTTTATTTTATCTGATTTTCCTTGTTTTTATGTCCACTTTATTTGCTATGATCTACTTCAGAATTACTGTTAATTGCTTTTCCCTCTCTTGATTTTAATACAATATAATGTTACAATATGTCACATAAAGGTATATTTATTTAATATAACGCAAAATTTCATATTTTTCGCAATTATTTTATTTGTTTTTTATAATAATTTATGTAACTTATAAAAATCACTCCAATTATTCTTCTATTATCTTTTAACAAATTTCCCTAAAATTGTTTATGATACTTTGTTCAAAGACATTTGCAAAGATTTTTTATGTTTGCCGAAAAATGCTTTTTAAATTTCATAGAACATTTGTTATATATTTTGCCATGCCGATAGGCTTGAAAGAAATTTCATATAATTTACAAACGGCGAGTGCGCAAAAAAAGGGGGTAATTCCAATGTACAATTAAAGTACTATCTACTATTTTGCTAAACAAATAAAAATTATGAGGTGGAACTATGAAGAACATATCAAAAATAATGATGGCTTTTATAGCTATGGTTTTAGCTGTCAGCATTACATTTACCTATCCAATTCAAGCTTCTGCAATTAATATTTCTTCTGAGTCATCAGAAGGAATATATGACTATGTGGAAGATGAAGCTGAGGCAGTTATTTTAAGTGAAATTACATCATCAAGAGAAGAATATACTAAGTATTTCAGGATGAGTGATGGAAGTACTGTGGCAGCTCAGTATGAATATCCCGTTCATTATAAAAATGCGGATAATGAATGGGAGGACTATGATAATACTATGACTCTTACAGAATCCGAATCCTCGGTATCTTCTCCCGATGAAGCAGAAATAACAGAGCCGGAGTATGAAAACAAAAACAGTAATATCGATGTTAAGCTTTCAAAAAAATCAAAACTTAACAATATGATAAAAATTAAGTTTGAAAATTATCAGGTTAGTTGGGGTTACGATAAAACAAACAAAAGTACAGCTAAAATTATTGAAAATAATGAGGAACTAACCGGTGACGATAAGTTCCTCGCGAGAAAAAACCTGATTTCAGAAACATTGTATGAAGAAATATACAACAATACTGATTTACAATGCTTAGTTACTCCTTTGGGAATAAAAGAAAATATTATTTTGAAGAATAAAAATGCAAATTCAGAATATGAAATTCAATACAAATTCAGCAATCTAAAAGCTGTTCAAAAAAATGATAAAGTAATAGAGCTTGTAAATAAAGATAATGACGTTGTTTATGCCATTGAAGCACCATATATGACAGATGCAAAAGGAATGACAAGCCTGCAGTTGTCCTTAGAAATAGTAAGTCAAAAGAACGGCAAGCTTACTGTAAAACTAACGGCAGATAAAGAGTGGATTGATTCTTCAGAGAGAACATTCCCTGTTAAAATAGATCCAACATTTACCACAAGCCAAAATTGGCAGCAGGCAGAATGTTCTTTTGTTGACTCATCTAATCCAAATACATCATATGGTTTCGGCAGTAATACGGGATACACTGGCACAGTAAATGTTGGAACCTTTGGTCTGGGTACATATCGTACATATTATAAAATCAAGTCACTTCCGGCATTAAATAAAGGTGATATGATAGTCAAAGCATACCTTAATATGGGACTTTGCAACGAAAATTTCTATGATGATATGAATATAAGTGCATACTATATCAACAGTAGTTGGTCACAAAGTTCAATTACATGGAACAAACAGCCTTCTTACAATTCAAATGTAGTTGATTATGAAACATTTGATGAAAATACTAAACGCGGATGGTATGACTGGGATATTACATCATGTATGAAACGCTGGTACAACGGTGAAAGCAACAATGGAATTATGCTCAAAGTTGAAAATGAAGCTGACGCAGCGCAATGTGCCACCTTTGCATCAGCAAACTATCCTGAATCAACAACCCCAAGACCGTTATTTTCAATTGTTTACAGAAACAACAAAGGTCTTGAGGACTACTGGACATATTCAAGTTTTTCCGTAGGCACGGCAGGAACTGCATATATCAATGATTACTCCGGCAACCTTGTGTTTGCCGCTTCGGACGCGGCGACTGCAAGCGGATATGCACCGGCGTCAATTCAGCATGTTTACAATGGATATATGGCAGATGTAAAATTTAATTTTGCAACCCCGTATGTAGGTCGGGGATGGCGTTTAAATATTCATCAAAATTTGCTTACATCTGACCAATTTGGATTGACGGGTGATGCAAAAACAAATTATCCTTATGTATATACTGATGAAGACGGAACAGACCATTACTTTTATAAAAAGACTGAAAACGGTAAAACCAAGTATCTCGATGAAGACGGATTAGGGCTTGAGCTGACTATAAACAGCAGTAGTACCTATGAAAGATATGTAATAAGTGATGATAAGGGTAATAAACTCAATTTCATTTATACCGGCAGATTAGACAGTACAGTAGATTCCAATGGGAATAAAGTAAAGCTCAACTACACAGGAACAAATACAATACAATCTGTTACAGACGGAAGCGGCAATAAAATCTTATTCCAGACGACGCCCGGAAGTACCAGTCAGTATTTACGCTACATAATTGATCCTGCGGGACGCAAAACCGAATACAAATATGAGGATAACGGAAAATTAATCAGAATCAATTATCCCAACGGAACACATATTGAATTCACATATGATTCTGAGGGCTCGCTGAAAACCGTTAAAGATGTTGACGGATATAAGGTTGAATTTGCTTACACGTCATCAACATCAGGCAAAAAAGTAAGCTCCATTCAGGAATATGGAACAAGCGGTACAAAAGGACAGAAAATAACATTTGACAGAACTAAGTATAATACAACAGTAATAAAAACTTACGGAGCAGACGGAATCGGAGGCAACTCTGATGACCTTACATCCACCTACCAGTTTGATGAGTTCGGCAGAACTGTTTCAGTAAAAAGCAATACGACCAACCGCGATTTGGGAGCTTCTGTATATAAATATACCGATGGAGTTAAGAACTCAACAGCAGAAAACATCAAACAGCTAAACCGTGTCAGCACGGAATATTCAACAGGCTCAAACCCTGTAAACTTAATTAAAAACTCCAGTATGGAGGCAACCGCAAACTGGACTGCTGCGGCATGGTGCGGCACAAATAATTTTACAACGTCATTTGACAGCTCACAAAAGTATTTCGGCAAGAAATCTATGAAAATTAACGTTACCTCATACACTGATGACTCAAGAGGCAGAGTATATCAGGATTTCAGTAATTCTGTTCTTTTGCCGGGACACACATACACACTGTCAGGCTACATTAAGACAACAGGCTTAACAAACGGTACAGTAAACACAAGCGGAGCCTTTTTGTGTGCCGAGTCGTTCAATTCAGACGGAACGTCAAAAACTTTCCACTCTGACTATGTTGATAATAATACAACATCAACAGTTGACGGCGGATGGCACAGAGTAAGCACAACATTTACAATTCCCGAAAACTCATCCAAAACAAGAATCAACCTTGCACTCAGAAAATCAACAGGCACAGCATATTTTGACGGGATACAGCTTGAAGAATACGGAGTAGCCAACGGCTATAATATGCTTGAAAATGCAGGCTTTGA
>CANQDR010000022.1 GCA_947593615.1 uncultured Clostridia bacterium | reverse complement strand
CCGACTATATCAATGCTTTTTTATCAACCGGCCAAGTTTTCTAATTTTGTAACACATCATTGACAAACCTACAAATTAATAAAAAATAAAATAAAAAAAACACTTGATAAATCTGGAAAACGGTGTTATAATCATAGTGTTAAATATCAGAAGATTAAGGAGTGGGTTGCAAACCCGCTCCTTTGTATTTAAGAAGGCGAATTCTGATATTCCGATATTATATATCATAACGTTAAAAATCGGGAGGTATTGTATGGCAAAAAGCAAAGGCGGCGTTACCGTTTCAAAGGTATGGGAGCTTTGCGAACCTATTGTTAAAGATTTCGGGCTATCGCTTTGGGATGTTCGTTATGTCAAAGAGGGTGCGGACTGGTATCTCAGAGTGTTTATTGACAAACCCGAAGGAGTTGATATTACAGACTGCGAAAAGGTTTCGCGCGCGATAAACACACCTCTTGATGAACTTGACCCAATAGAAAATGCCTATTGTCTTGAGGTTTGTTCGCCCGGAATTGAGCGCGAGCTTATCCGCGACGAGCATTTTGAGCAGTTTATCGGCGCGGACGTTATGGTGAGAATGCGTCGTCCTCTTGAGGGCATAGGCAAAGACTTTAAAGGAGTTTTAAGGGGCTATGACGGCGGAATGGTTACCATTTCCGACCACAGTAATGAAAACGAAGTTACAATCAGCAAAAAAGACGCTGCTTGGATTAAACTTGACGATTTCGACTGATAAAATTTAGAAAAGGATGATTTGGAAAATGACTAATAAAGATTTATTTGAAGCACTAAGAATGTTTGAAACAGAAAAAGACATACCGATGGAATTTATGCTTCAGCAAATTCAGAAAGCAATAGTTATTGCCTGCAAGAACTATTACGGCGGAAACGAGAATGTTGTATTCAAGATTGACCCCGATAAAAACTCTTTTGATGTAAGACTTGTAAAAACAATTGTTGAAGAGGTTGATGACCCGAATTTTGAAATTACACTTGAAGACGCACAAAAAATAAGTAAGAAAAAGAATTTGAATTTAGAGGATGAGGTCGAGGTCCCCCTTGACCCCAAACGTCTCGGCAGGATTGCGGTTTCTTCTGCAAGAAACGTAATCCGTCAGGGTATCCGCGCTGGGGAAAAGGGTCAGTCGCTTATTGAGTTCCAGAGCAAGCTCGGAGAGATTGTTACAGCTCAGGTTGAAAGAATTGACCCCAAAAACGGAATTGCTACAATCAGAATCGGCAAAAGCGAAGCAATGCTTCCCAAGAGTGAGCAGCTCGGATATGAAAATCTCAAAGAGGGCGACCACATCAAGGTTTATATTGCTGATGTAAAGGATAACGAAAGAGGCCCTCACGCAATTATTTCAAGAACACATCCCGGTTTTGTCAAGCGTATGTTCGAGCAGGAGGTTCCCGAGATTTTCGACGGTATTGTAGAAATAAAATCTGTTTCTCGCGAAGCAGGCTCACGTACTAAAATGGCTGTTTTAAGCACTAATCCCGATATTGACGCAATCGGCGCATGTATAGGACCCAAGGGAGCGAGAGTAAACAACATTGTTGAAGAGCTCGGCGGAGAAAAAATTGATATAATTGAGTACAGCGAAGAACCTGAAAAGTACATTTCTGCGGCACTTTCTCCTGCAACAGTGTGCAAGGTTGAGATTATTGATGAAGATACAAAAAGCTGCAAGGCAACGGTTCCGGACGGACAGCTCTCTCTCGCAATTGGCAACAAGGGACAGAATGCACGTCTTGCCGCAAGACTGACGGGCTGGAGAATTGATATACGTCCCGAAAGCGGCTTCTACGGTGAGGATGAAGATGAAGAAACCGCTGATACGGATGTTGCTGATTCTGTTGACGACGACATAATCGAGGAAACGGAAGAAAAAGAATAATTATGTGAGATAACCTGAAATTCTGTTTTTATTTTTGCACCTATAACCATAACCACGATTAAAAAGGGAGGTTTACATGAAGCAAAAGAAGATACCTCTGAGAAAATGCACGGGCTGCGGTGAAATGAAAGAAAAGCGTGAGCTTATACGTGTTGTCAAGGCACCGGACGTTAAAAGCGACGACGGAATCGTGATTTCAGACGGAGGCATATCGCTTGACCTAACAGGAAAAAAGCCCGGCAGAGGCGCATATGTGTGCAAGAACCCCGAATGTTTTGAAAAAGCCCGAAAGGCAAGAAGGTTTGAGCGTTCTTTAAGCTGTAGAATTCCCGAAGAGGTTTATGAACAAATGCAAAATGAGCTTAAAGCGTTTGGTAAGCCTGATGAAAACAGAAAGGGTGTTTCGAATGAATGACAAAATCCTGTCGCTCCTCGGAATTTGCAGACGAGCGGGAAAGCTTGTCATCGGAGCTGACCCGTCGGTTGACTCAATAAACAAGCATAAATCAAGAATGTTGATTTTTGCCGCCGACTTTTCGCAAAAAAGCAGTAAACCAGTACTTGCAGCGGCACATAGGAATAATGTTAAAACATTTACTATAAACAGAAGCAAAGAAGAAATGAGTTTCGCACTTGGCAAGTTATGCGGAGTTTTATCGGTTGAAGATAAAGGCTTTGCCGATAAGCTGACTCAGCTGATTGAAAACGAACAGAGAGGAGAATTATATGATAAAATATAAGGTTAAAGACGTAGCGAATGATTTAGGTGTTACTAACAAGAAAATTACCGAAATTCTCGAGAAATATTGCGGTGTAACAAAAAAGACAATGGCTTCTCTTGAAGAAAGTGAGCTTGACGTTATTTTTGACGTGATTACTCAGGAAAACAAGGTAGAAAGCCTGGACTCTTATTTTTCAGCACGCAACAAAAAGTTTGACAGCGAGTCTGAACAGACACAGCCAGAAGATTCTGAAAATAAAAAGAAAGATAAAAAATCAGGCATTAAAAATAAAGAAAAAACTAAGACTGATAAAAAGTCCGAAAAGACTAATAATAATGACAGTACGAAACAAACGGAAAAGACTGCCAAACATAATGCCGAAACAGTTAATGCAGAAGAAACATCAACACGCAAGCGCAGAGTAATTGACACCCGTGCAATAAATGTTGATGTAGAGCGTTACAACTCAAAATACGACGACCTTGCAAGCGCAAGTTCTAAAATGCGCAGCACGGATAACACAGTTAAAAAGCAGAAATTTTCGAACCGCTCTCAGCGGCAGAAGGGCAGACGTCAGGGAAAGAGAGAGACAGAGGCAGAGCGTTTGAAGCGTATTGCGCTTGAGCGCAAGCAAAAGCCGATTACTGTTCATATTCCCGACGAGATCGTCGTTTCCGAGCTTGCTCTCCGCCTTAAGGCTACAGTCGCAGAGGTGGTAAAAAAGGCGTTCCTTATGGGAACAATGATTACGGCGACAGATACGATAGATTTTGATACAGCGTCGCTTATTGCTATGGAATTCCACGCAAAGGTTGAAAAAGAGGTTGTAGTGACAATTGAAGAAATGATTATTGACGACAGCGAGGACGACGATGCAAATCTCGTCGGCAGAGCTCCGGTAGTAGTTGTTATGGGTCACGTTGACCACGGCAAGACTTCAATTCTTGACGCTATCCGCCATTCTAACGTAACCGCAGGCGAAGCAGGCGGCATTACACAGCATATCGGTGCATACAGAGTAGAAATAGACGGCAAGCCGATTACTTTCCTCGATACACCCGGTCACGAGGCGTTTACCACTATGCGTGCAAGAGGTGCACAGGTAACTGATATTGCAATACTTGTTGTAGCGGCAGACGACGGCATTATGCCGCAGACCGTTGAGGCTATTCACCACGCAAAGGCAGCGGGAGTTTCGGTTATTGTTGCCATTAACAAAATGGATAAGGTGGGGGCAAATCCCGAAGCAGTAAAACAGCAGCTTACGGAATATGAGCTTATCCCCGAAGAGTGGGGCGGCGACACTCCCTGTATTCCTGTTTCAGCCAAGACAAAAGAAGGTCTTGACGACCTGCTTGAAATGGTTGCTCTCGTTGCAGAGATGAAAGAGCTTAAGGCTAATCCCGACAGAGCGGCAAAGGGTACCGTTATTGAGGCTCGTCTTGACAAGGGCAGAGGTCCTGTGGCAACCGTGCTCGTTCAGAACGGTACGCTCCACAAAGGCGATACAATTATTGCAGGTACCTGCGTCGGCCGTGTAAGAGTTATGACAAATGACAAAGGTGAAAGAGTTCAGGAGGCAGGTCCGTCTGTTCCTGTTGAGATTACAGGTCTGGACGAAGTGCCGACAGGCGGAGATATATTTGACGCGGTAAGCGATGAGCGCCTTGCACGCACACTTGTTGACCAGAGAAAGGCTGCAAAGAAAGAAGAAATATTTAATGCTCAGACTAAGGTAACTCTTGATAATCTGTTCGACCAGATGAAACTCGGAGAGGTAAAAGAGCTTCAGATTATCGTGAAAGCCGATGTTCAGGGTTCTGTTGAGGCAGTAAGACAGTCGCTTGAAAAGCTTTCAAATGAAGAAGTAAGAGTAAATGTAATTCACGGTGCTGTAGGCGCAATTAATGAATCGGACGTAATGCTTGCAGAGGCTTCAAACGCAATTATAGTAGGCTTTAATGTACGCCCCGATTCCGTTGCGGCAGAAAACGCAGAGCGTTCGGGAGTGGATTTGCGCCTCTACAGTGTAATTTACGATTGTATAAATGAAATTGAATCAGCAATGAAGGGTATGCTTGCTCCGAAAACGAGAGAAGTTGTACTCGGTATGGCTGAGTGCAGAAATGTCATCAGAATTAAATCTGTCGGCGTAATCGCAGGTTCATATGTAAAGAGCGGTAAAATTCAGCGCAACGGCGGTGTAAGAGTAATTCGTGACGGTATCGTAATTGCCGAAGATACCATTGCTTCTCTCCAGCGCTTTAAGGACGCGGTAAAGGAAGTAAACGAGGGCTACGAGTGCGGTATCGGACTTGAAAAGTTCAACGACCTCAAAGAGGGCGATATGTTCGAGGTTTACACAATCGAAGAATACCGTGATTAATGCTTGTAAATTCTAAAAAACAGGGAAAACGTCCGTCTTTGGAAAATGTATTTAAATTACAGGCATTTCTCGATACCTGTTTTATAAAAACACAGAATTTGAAACCCGAAAAAGAAGAGGTAAAATATGGCAAGCCACAGAATTGAACGCACAACAGAAGATATAAAGCGTGAGCTTACGGCAATTTTCAGAGAATTAAAAGACCCCAGAGTGCAAAAGGCGTTTATTTCGATTGTAAGAGTCGAAGTGACAAACGATCTTTCCTATTGTACCGTGCAGGTGAGCGCAATGGAGGGACTTGACGCAGCCAAAGAGGCTGTAAAGGGGCTTAAATCTGCGGCAGGATTTATCCGCAGAGAGCTCGGACACAGGCTTAAACTGCGCCATGTACCGGAACTTATATTCAATGCAACAGACAGCATTGAATACAGCGCGAATATAAGCCGTATTTTAAACAGTCTTGATATTTCGGAAGACGAGGAAGATAATAATGAATCTGTATGAGATTGCCCGTTTTATTGAGGCGCACGATAATTATGAAATTCTTACCCACGTATATCCCGACGGCGATACTCTCGGAAGCGGCTTTGCGCTCTGTATGGCTCTTCAGCAGATAGGAAAAAACGCAAGAGTAATCACAACAAATATTCCCTCAAAGTTTTTGTATCTGCTAAAGGGCGTTAAACAGCAGACCTTTAATGCCGAAACCATCATAAGCACCGACATTGCCGCCGACAGCCTTTTAGGTTCAAATATGAGCAAATATATCGGCAAGGTTGATATTTGCATTGACCATCACGGTTCAAATACTTTTAATGCAAAACACAAGTTTGTAGATAAATATGCGGCTGCAAACTGTGAAATAGTCTATAAGCTTCTTCTGAGATTAAATGTAAAAATCACAGAGGAAATCGCGGACTGTCTTTACACGGGCATTTCTACAGATACCGGCTGTTTCAGATATACAAATACTACGGCTGAAACTATGCGTATTGCGGCAAGCCTTATGGATCTTGGCTGTAATACGGCATACATAAACAAAGTTATGTTTGAAACAAAGTCTAAGGAAAAAATCCAACTTGAGCACGCTGTATATGATACAATAGAATACTGTGCAAACGGAAAGTGTGCAATTATTTACACCACGCTTTCGATGCTTGAACGGCTTAATATCGGCGATGATGAAATGGAGGGACTTGCGTCTATTCCACGCCAGATTGACGGCGTGCTTATCGGCATTACAATGCGTGAAAAAGAGGGCGGATTTTTCAAGATTTCAGTGCGTACCAACGATAACATAAACGCGTCTGATTTTTGCTCGCGCTTTAACGGCGGAGGTCATCCTGCGGCGGCAGGCTGTACGATTGAGGGCGATTTAAAAACAGTCAAAAATAAGCTGATAAAAGCAGCGGAAGAGTTCTTATGGACGGAGTAATTTTAATTGACAAGCCTGCTGATTTTACCTCGTTTGATGTTGTCGCAGTCGTCAGGAAAATTACGGGTCAGCGCAAAACGGGGCATACGGGTACGCTTGACCCGAATGCTACGGGAGTGCTTCCTGTTTTGCTCGGTACGGCTACAAAGGCGCAGGATTTGATTGTAAATCACGATAAAACCTATATCGCTGATTTCAAACTCGGAATTACTACCGATACGCTTGACATATGGGGCAGGACAATAAGCGAGTGCAAATCTGATGTCAAGCGTGATGATATTTTAAAAATTATTCCATGCTTTACAGGGAAAATAGAGCAAATTCCGCCGATGTTTTCTGCAATTCAGAAAAACGGTCAGCGGCTTTATGATTTGGCGCGCAAGGGAATTGAGGTTGAGAGAGAAAGCCGAAAGGTTACGATTTACGAACTTTTACTGATTGATTTTGACGAGGCAAATCAATGCGGAAAACTCAAAATTTCCTGTTCAAAAGGTACC
Source organism: uncultured Clostridia bacterium (assembly GCA_947593615.1). Taxonomy (GTDB): domain Bacteria; phylum Bacillota; class Clostridia; order Oscillospirales; family Acutalibacteraceae; genus Ruminococcoides. The sequence goes on along the minus strand of CANQDR010000022.1, from coordinate 35,596 downwards.
TATGTGCGCTCACTTATTGATGACATAGGAAAAAGGCTCGGGACAGGAGCGGTTATGACTGCGCTCAAAAGAACAAAAGCCTGCGGATTTTCAATTGATGAGTGTATGACGCTTGACAGGGCGCGTGAGCTTGCCGAAAGTGACGAACTTAAAAATCATATAATGTCGGTTGAAAGTCTGTTTGAGACATACGGCTATGTTTGTGTTTCAGACGCTCAGGCAACTCGCTTCTTAAACGGAGGCGCGCTCGATATGGAACGCACATATCTGAAAAATTTTGACGTAGAAAACGGGCAGATTTTCAGAGTAAAAAATTATGAGAACCTGTTTCTCGGTCTTTGTATTGCAGATACCGACAAAGGACTTTTAAAGATATATAAATTATTTAAAACACAAAATTAGAATAAAAAATAAAAAACTTGCATATTTTTATGCAAGTTTTTTTATTTTTTCTCCATAGTTGGAGGTGAAATAATGATCATATATGAAATGAGAAAGCCTGTTGACTGCACAAGCGGAAACTGCGTGGGCGTTATGGGTGAAAATCTTGCATTTACTCAGGAGTTTTATATCAGAGGCATAACAGATAAATCAATAAGCTATACCCTGCACTTGAGATTTGCAGACGGAAGCGTAAATTCGGTAACTCCCGACTTGGTACAGACCGACGTTCAAGGAACTAAGATAAGCTGGATAGTAAAAAAGAATGATATTTTCAGACACGGCTATTTTGAACTTCAAATTGAGGGAAGAAATAATGCAGAACTTGTTTTTCAGACTGAAATCGTCAGAATGTTTGCTGATGAGAGCATTCCCGTTGAGGACAAAGAGTATGAAAATCCGAATTCGGAAACTCTTCGGCTTCGAGATGAAATTTATCAGCTTTTTAAAGAAATTGACGAGCTGAAAAATGAAATTAAGGAAAATATCGACTTTCTAAAGGAAAGCGACTGGAACACAAAAGCTGACAAGGAAACAGTAGATACGGAACTTGATAAAAAAGCTGACAAGGCGACAACGCTTTCAGGCTACGGAATTACGGATGCATACACAAAGACCGACAGCAAATCCCGCTTTGCCCTGTCTGTATCGGTGTTGTTTGATGAAAATGATGTTCCCATAAAAACATCTGACTTATACATTCTTTCGGCAGGATATGCTACAAGCAATTTAAATGTCAAAACAGCCTTTGTATCATCAAAAGTAACCCGAATTGAAAGCGGCGCTTTTACAGGGTGTTCAAATTTGACAGATGTGTATATTGATAACATCAACAAGCAGATTACTATTGAAGACGGAGCAATACCTGATACTGCAACAATACACTATGTTGATGACTACAATATGTCATCTCAGATTGAAAACGCGTTAAAAAATATTGAGGTTCAAATTAATTCAAAAGCCGATAAGTCTGATATTTACACAAAGCAGGAAAGCAAAACTCGTTTTGCTTTGCCTGCATCGGTATTGTTTGATGAAAATGATATTCCCATAAAAATATCTGAGGCTGATAAACTTCAAGCAGGCTTTGCAACAAATAATTTAAACGCTAAAACAGCGTTCATTTCTTCAAAGGTAAGCTATGTTGCAGGCGGAGCTTTTACAGGGTGTTCAAATCTGACAGATGTGTATATTGATAACATTATCGGCGGAATTGGCATTGCCAGTGGTTCAATTCCCGATACCGCAACGATTCATTATGTTGATGATTTTAACACATTTCCCCAAATATTAAATGTGTTATTAAAATATAACGGATTGATTAATGCAAAGTACGACGCTTCAAATATTGAGTCGGGACACGGAGATTTTGGAATTTCCGAAAGTATGTCAGAAAGAGTACAGTCGGCAAGCTTTGAATATCAAAAAACAGGCGATTGGGCAGAGTTGTATGTATATATTGACTTTAAAGCCTTTACGCCGCCGTCAGTATCATCCAGCTATATAAGACTGTCAAATTTACCCTATGTCTGCAAAAACCATATTAATCCCCGTGAAATATGTATTACCACTCAGAAAAAACAAATGGTGTGCGCAATAGCATCTAATTCAAGTGAATTGACGTTTTTATTTTTAAACACGGACGAGTTTGTCGAGGGGGAAAGACTGTCATTCTCAATAAAATATAAAATTTCATAAAGATATAGGAAAGATAAAGGAGTAATTATGGAGATTAAAGAAAAAATAACGCTTGATATGCTGACTGAAGACAGCGTATCAATTCTCAGACAGCAGTATATAAACGTGAACGGCGAGGAAATGCAGATAGGGGGAAACATCCGAAATGCATATATGAACTCGGAGCGCGGCAGGGAACAGATTAAAACATTTCTGCCCGAAGCTCAGTATAACGCTGTTATTGCTGTGTGGGGCGAAAGTGCGAAAGTAGATATTTAATAATCAAGTAACACTCCCGGCGCATAAATTACGTCGGGAGTGTTGATTATGGTTTCTCTCCTGTTAAAAATTCAATGCTTCTTTCAATTGCGTCCTTCGATGTGCCCCATTCCTGCCCTCTGCTTCTGTAATCAAACATAGAGCAGAAATGAGTAATATCTTCTTTGAGGGAGAGCAAATAATTTTTTGTAAGTGCGGCTGTTTCAGCGTGAAAATCAGACAAATATTTTGACGGAATTCCTCCTTTTGCCATTGCACAGTCCATAATAAAATAATAATGTTTGAGGCAGATAAAAGGCTGTTCGTTATACAGCTGTCTAAACTCCTCGCCTTTTGTCCATTCAACAAAAACGGTGGCCATAAAATGATTCATATCCCATTTTATTCTGTCACAGACATAGCAGGAATTTATCTCTTTTTTTATGCCCTCAAGCTGTTTCCTGTCCGGTTTTCCTTTTAGCTTTTTGGGCATATAGCTGTCGATTATTTCCTGCAAGTGACTTTCAAGAATCAGCGCATTTGGAAGTTTTTGTCCGTTTTCAAGCATTTTTGAAAAATGTCTGTGGCAAAAACCTTTTTTGTTTGTTTCAATTCTTATATTAGGCTCCATCATAGCATCGCCCGTAATAAATCTGACATACTGCTCCTCAAGCATATTCTCCATTCTGCAAACGGGACAGCCGTCCTTAGGCATAAATATATCATTTATCGGAATTGTACATATGGTTTCTTTCAAAATTATCTCTCCGGTTTCGTTTCAATATTTTTATTTTTTCTTCTTAACGGTGCGCCTAAAAAGACGGTGTTAAGCACGGGCACTCTTTTAAGTATAAACTCATATATAAAAAGGGGAACGGTTATTCCTATAATCAAACCTGCAAGACAGTCAAATATCGGCGGAACAGACGGAAGTACTTTTATCATAACAGAGACCACTGACGGAGTAAGAATCGGAACGTGTATAAGATATATTATTAAAGAATTTTTGCCAAGATATGAAAGTGCTTTATTAAAAAACCTTGTATGGCTTATGTAGTTTGCGCTTGTGCATATAAATAATATTCCCAGAATGGCAATGAATGCTGATATAGGAACGTTCAAAATATTTAGCAAAGTCCATTTTTCACTGAAAATTTTATTTAGCTTTCCCAAAACATAAAAAGTTGAACCGACAAAGTATATGAGTGTTATTATTGCATATGTGTATTTTTTCATTGCAAGGATGGCTTCAGTTTTATTAAACAGGAGTCTTGCAAGCGAGAAATAGGGGATATACAAAAAAAGCTGCGTAATAATATACGGAGTCGGTACAGCCATAAGAAAATACGGAAGAAGAAAAAGTGCAGCAATCATTATCGGGTGCTTCATTATTCGGGGTATAATTATATTAAGTGCCATGGCAATGAATAATGCGTAAATAAACCAAAGATTTTTTGCCATTGAACCCTCAAAGGTCAAAATTTGAAAAATTGATTCAGACAATGAATATTTTTCGTATCCTCCATTGCTCATACTAAGCATAGGAGCTATCGCATTTATGTTCAGCGCAATATTAATAAGAATATAATAGATGACAGAAAACGAAAAATATGGTATCATGAGATGGACAAACTTTGAGCCTATAGACTTTAGCTTATGGGATTTGTATTTATCTGATTTCATCTCAAACAGCCATCCGGATACAAAGAAAAACAGCGGCATTTGTACAGTGGATAGAAAAATGTATAAAAAGTAAAATCCGGAATTTTCCCTTAATTTAGGAATCAAAGTATGAAAAATAACAACAATTAAAATGCCAATACCTTTTGCAATATCGGGCCATACAACTCTTTTGCTTATTTTATTTTGCATTTGTTTTCTCCTTTTGATTTCTCATTTTTAAAACATCTTTTTTTGCAGCAGCTGTTTTTCGTATGAGATAATGTTTTTAAGACTATCCCGTGCAGTCTCAAATTTATATTGTGTTTAGTCGGTTGTCGTAATAATATTATAACATAAATATCGGATATGTAATATATAAAAAGAAATATTAGGTGATTATTTTATGAAAGTTGAGGAAAAAAGCAACTATATAAAAATATGTGGCGTTTCTGACCTTGACCTTGCTCAGACGCTTGACTGCGGACAGAGCTTTAGATGGGTTGAGCAGGATGACGGCTCATTTACGGGTGTTGCGTTTAGAAAATATGTTACCGTAAAACTCTGCGGAAGTGATTTATACATATATAATGCTACAAAAGATGATTTTAAAAACATCTGGTTTAATTATTTTGACTTAGGTCTTGACTATGGAAAAATAAGAGAGGAAATAAGGAAACTACATCCTTTTTTAAATGAGGCGGCAAAGTACGCTCCGGGTATCAGAATTTTACGGCAAGAACCGTACGAGGTTCTTTGCACTTTTATTATATCTCAAAACAACAATATAAAACGCATAAAAGGAATAGTACAAAGGCTTTGCGAAAATTTCGGAGATGAAATTGAGGAAAACATTTTCGCTTTTCCAACAGCAGAAAAAATAGCCGAATTGACGGATAACGACCTTGCACCCCTCAGAGCGGGATTCAGAAACCGCTACATCATTGACGCGGCACGAAAGGTAGCAAGCGGTGAGGTTGACCTTGAAAAATGCAGAATAGCGGATTATGAGAAAGCTAGAAAAGAATTGATGAAAATTACGGGAGTCGGAGTAAAGGTTGCCGACTGCACATTGCTTTTCGGTATGCACAGGATAGAGGCTTTTCCGATTGATGTATGGATGAAGCGTGCGCTGGAAAAGTTGTTTCCCGGTATGAGCGGAGATGACTTTGGTGAATATGCAGGTATTGCTCAACAGTATATTTTCCATTTCAGCCGCATGCACCCTGAATTATTCGAATGATAATAAAATTATTTTGAGACACATCGATATTAATAATTGATGTGTCTGTTTTATTTGTCTAATATAGTTTTGTTGTGTAGTTTATAATTCAATCAAATCAGAGTGCATAAAGTAATATTTTTATAATTGTAGAATATGACAAGACATTTGTAAAATTGTACATAATTTGCATTAAAATCTTTTACACAAATACATATTTACTTTAATTGCTTGTTTTATTCGGGCGTGCTATAATAATGACGGTTAGCTGTGGTATTACACGGATTTTGCAAATATTAAGACGTAATAAATTGCGAATGATTTTATTATAATATTGCAATTTTTGTGTACGTATTAGGGTAATTGCCGTCAGAATGAGAACTTAACAGTTTTTGTTTTGATGGACGGAGAAATATATAAAAAAGGAGCACTAAAAATGAAAACATTCAAAAAACAAATTTCCGTTCTGCTCGCTGTTATGATGATTTTATGTTCATTTACAGCTTTATCATTCAGCGCAAGCGCAGCGGCAACAAAGAAAGGCACAATTACTATCGCTTCCAATCTTTGTAATTCGGTTTCGTACAATTACACCGATTCGGACAAGCAGTTGAAGGTTACATATTATTTGCAGTCTGCAAATAAAATTATTGATTTACAGGCCGGTCTTACTTATGACAACAAGGTTCTTAAAGTAGCCAGCACAAATACGCAGGAAACCTGTCTGCCTAAATTATTAGACGGAAACACTGTGATTAATTTCAAACGTGAAAACAAAGTTTTGTTTAATTCAAACAGTCTTTACCTCTATGATTTCACAACTAAGGGCGTTTTCTTTACCGTAACCTTTGATATTATTGGAAGCGGAAATACAAATGTAAATCTTAATGTAGATGTTATTACAGCTACAACTGCAAAAAGTTATGATGACATTGCAAACGGACAGGATATTGACCTTGTATATTACGGCGATATTATGAAAAATGACTTCAGCTTTTCGGCAGAAGGCAAAATTATCGGTGAACCTGTGAATACGGATGAATATTCTATCACAAGCGATAGCTTTAACCTTAAGCTTTCATCATGCGGCACTAATAAAGTAAACGGTGTAATATCGCTTCAGCCCGGAACATATAGCTTTAAGATTAACAAGTCAGGTAAACTTCTTGGTTATGGCAAAACATTTACAAACACTACGTCAGGTTTGACATTCAAGAGTACTTACAATAGTTCCTGTACTCTTAAAGCAACAGGCGGTACATATACTTTCCAGTTAAATACTGATACAGATACACTTGTTGTAAAATATAACAGTACATTGGCTAAGGAGTATCTTATCGGCGATCTCCATACAATTTTAACTCCTGTACCGGGCAAGACTCTTTCAGTCGGTTCTTCTTATCTTGAGGCAGGCAGCTATACATTTAGACTTTCCATTGGAAATGTTGAGTACGGTTACAGCAAAGTTATAAACGACACTACTGTAGGCTCACTTTCATTTAACAGCAAGTATAAGAGCAGCTGTACGCTTATTGCAACAGGCGGAACATATACCTTTACTTTAAACACAGCTACAAACAGACTGCAAATTGGTTTTGCTCCAAGCAAAGATGAGGCAAGTGACGATGTACACGTATCAGGTGACAACATTAACTTTGTACTCAATGATAACGGTGGAGAAAGCAATATTGCAACAGGCTCTGTAAAACTTAATGAAGGTACATATTCATTTAAGATTTATAACTACGGTGTAGCATATACACTTGGCGAGAGATACATTGATAAGGGTACAAAAGTGCTTAAGAGTTCTTATAAATCTAATGTAACACTGGTTGCATCCGGCGGCACATATAAGTTCAGCTTTAACAAAACGACAGGAGCACTTACTATAGAAAAAGCGTAATTTAATAACAGTTTAACGGTTAATATAAAAACGAAATTAAAAGTGTCTTTGAAATTATCTAAAAAATATAAAGGAGGAATATATTTATGAAAACAAAGACATTTAAAAAATTTACTGCTTTGCTTGTTGCATTAATGCTGGTATTCAGTATGTGCGTTACAGGTATAAGCGCGTCAGCAGCTGCAGTTTCAGACGGAACAAAAGTTGTTTATCTGAAACCAAACTCTAACTGGACACAAAGCAGTGCACGTTTTGCAGTCTATGTATTCGTTGGCGGCACTAATCAATGGGTAGATATGAGTGATAGCGACAAAGACGGATATTATTCGGCTACTGTGCCCGAGGGTGAATGGGACAAAATTATTTTCTGCAGAATGAATCCCGGAACAAAAGAAAATAGCTGGGAAACCAAATGGAATCAGACATCTGATCTTGATATCCCGGACGGTATGAATTGCTATACCGTTGCTAGTGGTACTTGGGATAAAGGCGGCGGCACATGGAGTAATTTTGTACCTGGACAGACACCTACACAGGGACCAGAACCTGTTCCGGATTATGATTATACTGTTGCAGGCGACGAAGAGCTTACCGGAGTTAGTTGGGACCCTACACAAAATCCTATGTCTGATGAAGACGGCGACGGAATTTATGAAATTACATTTAAAAATGTTCCTGCCGGTTCTCATTCTTTCAAGGTTACAGACGGCACATGGGACAACTGTTGGGGCAACGGAACATCAAACTATGACATTAATCTCAGCGTTGCAGCAGATGTAACAATTACCTTTAATTCAAAAACTAAAGAAATAAAAGTTATTTCTGACGCCCTTGGTGATTTTACATTTGAGTATATGTCTGTCGTAGGTGACGGTAAAGCAGGCAATTCGTTTATGAACGGCAAGAACTGGGATCCTACAGCGGAAGAAAACAAAATGACTGATATGGGTAACGGAGTATGGTCAATTACTTTTGAAAATGTTCCTGCCGGTACTTATGAATACAAGTTTATTGCAAATGGTTCATATACATACAACTGGACAGTTGAGGGCTACTTTAACAGTTCAGACAACTCAAAACTTACAGTAGCTTCAAACGGTTCAACAGTTACACTTACAATTGATATTTCAAAATATGATTTTAAAACAAAAGAAGGCGAGGTAACTGCAAAACAAACTGTAGTTGCTTCTGATGATCCTTCGAATCCGGTTGTAGATCCAACAAAACCAACCGATGTTGACTATTATCTCTTTGGATATATCAATGGCGAGAACTATGGTTGTGAAGAAGACTTTGAGAATATGGGCGATTATAAGTTTGTTGACGGCGAACTTACAGTCACATTTGATCAGGCAAGCTATGTAGCAGTTAAAACAACAGGTAATGCATCATGGTATATGACAGACGGATGGCCGGGTATTGTAAATACGGTTACCCTCTACAATACAGAAAAACTTGACGCAACAGCAGACAAGCTGATGGTACCTGCAGGTGAGGTTAAATTTACACTTGTTGTAAATGATGATGATACACTCACACTTTCATATGAAGCAGACACAGTTCCTACAATTCCTGTTGAAACGACAGAGCCGACAACAGAACCGACTGAACCTTCAACAGCACCAACACAGCCGACTGAACCTTCAACAACACCAACACAGCCCGTTGATCCGGACGTTCCTACAGACGGTTACTATGTAATAAGCGACAGCTTCCAGTTAAAGCTTTCACCGGCAGGCACAGATAAGTTACTTGGCACAATTGCTCTTCAGCCGGGAACATATCAGTTTAAGCTTGATAATAAAGGTACACTTCTCGGTTACGGAAAAACTTTTACAGACAAAACATCTGGCTTAACATTTAAGAACACTTTCAAGAGTTTCTGTACACTTAATGCTTCTGGCGGCACATATACTTTCCAGGTAAATACAGATACAGATACACTTGTTGTAAAGTATGATAGTACATTGCCTAATGAATATCTCATTGGCGACCTCCATACAATTTTAACTCCTGTACCGGGCAAGACTCTTTCAATCGGTTCTTCTTATCTTGAGGCAGGCAGCTATACATTTAGACTTTCCATTGGAAATGTTGAGTACGGTTACAGCAAAGTTATAAACGACACTACTGTAGGCTCACTTTCATTTAACAGCAAGTATAAGAGCAGCTGTACGCTTATTGCAACAGGCGGAACATATACCTTTACTTTAAACACAGCTACAAACAGACTGCAAGTTGGTTTTGCTCCAAGCAAAGATGAGGCAAATGACGATGTACACGTATCGGGTGACATCAACTTTGTACTTAATGATAACGGCGGAGAAAGCAATATTGCAACAGGCTCTATAAAACTTGATGAAGGCACATATTCATTTAAGATTTATAATTATGGTGTAGCATATACACTTGGTGAAAGATTTATTGATAAGGGTACAAAAGTGCTTAAGAGTTCTTATAAATCTAATGTAACACTGGTTGCATCCGGCGGTACATATGATTTCAGCTTTAACAAAACGACAGGAGCACTTACTATTACTAAGAAATAGTAATAATTATTATTTTATCTATGATAATGTAATTAAATAATAAACCTCCCATCGGAATAATCCGATGGGAGGTTTACTGTTTAGTATTCAATTTAATTGTGGCACTAATTTTACAGTTTCTAATTTATTTAATAAATCAGAAAAAGTGTGTATTTACATTAAATAAGCTATTATTTATATGAAATTGTACCTGAGCCGCCGGATATATAAAATGTATCGCCAACAACAAGGTTACATAAATCACTTACCATATATACGGCAAGCTGTCCGATTTCAGTAGTAGTAGCATATCTTTTAGCGGGATTTGCTTCAAGATAAAGAGTATCTCCTTCTTCCCGACCCAGCATTTCAGTTGCTACCGGTCCGGGAGCAATAGCGTTAACGACAATTCCGTGTTTAATAAGGCTTTGCGATGCTCCGAGAGTAAACCCACGAACTCCCCATTTTGAAATTTCATAGGGTGTCCACGCCGGCTTCAGAGCTGATGCGGAGCTTACATTAAGTATGTGTCCTTTAATTTTATTTTTAATCATATAATTACCTACAGATTGGGTCATAAAAAATGTACCTTTAAGATTAACATTGATAACAGAGTCAAAAACCTCTTCACTAACGCTTCCGAACATTTGATGACCGTGAACTCCTGCGCTGTTTACAAGAATATCTATTTTATTCAATTCGGGAAAAAGATGTGATGCTTTCTCAATTTTTCTGTCAATTTCAGATACATCAAGAACATTAATAACTATATATTTGCAATATTCTCCCAGTTTTTTACTGGCTTTTATAAGCTTCTGCTCATTGGTGCCTGAAATAATAACTCTGCATCCGCTTGCTATAAAGCTTTCTGCAATGCCAAATCCAATGCCTCCCGAACCGCCTGAAATTAGGGCAACTTTATTATTGAGAATTTTTTCCTTATCTGTTACTTTATAGACAGGCACAACATTCTTTTGTTTAAACAGTCTTATTCCTGATTGTACAGCGCGTTTAATTTTTAGTTTAATACCCATGTTAATAAATTCCTTAATTAATCTCTCATAAATAAATCTCTGGTGTAAACCTTCTGCTTAACATCGTCAAGGCAAGAATTATATCTGTTTGCAATAATCACGTCAGATATTTTCTTAAAACGGCCGAAGTCATTTACTACTTTAAAGCCGTTAAACTTATCAACTGTAAGCGTAGGTTCATATATAATAACATCAATGCCCTCACCTCTGAGTTTTTTCATAACGCTTTGAATTGAGCTTTGACGAAAATTATCGGAATTAGCCTTCATTGTAAGCCTGAAAATTCCTGCTGTTTGAGGCTTTTTATCAATGATTTGCTCAGCAATAAAATCCTTTCTTGTTTGGTTTGCTGTAACTATTGCAGAAATAATATCATTTGGAACATTTGCAAAATTTGCCAGCAGCTGCTTAGTATCCTTTGGTAAGCAGTATCCTCCGTAGCCAAAGGATGGATTGTTATAGTGAGATCCAATTCTGGGGTCAAGACTAATACCGTCAATTATTTGTTTTGTGTTCAGACCTTTAAGCTCTGCGTAGGTATCAAGCTCATTGAAAAAGCTTACGCGCAGTGCAAGATAGGTGTTTGCAAAAAGTTTTACAGCCTCTGCTTCTGTAAAGTCAGTAAACAGAATGGGAATGTCCTTCTTAACTGCACCCTGCTTGAGAAGCTCGGCAAATTTTTGCGCAGCGCATTTTAGTCTTTCATCATTAAGGTCAGTACCAACAATAATTCTTGATGGGTAAAGATTATCATATAAAGCTTTTCCTTCACGCAGAAATTCCGGGCTAAAAATGATATTATTACAGTTGAATTTTTCTCTTGTTGATTTTGTATAGCCTACCGGAACGGTAGATTTAATTACCATAATTGCATTTGGATTATACTTGATAACCAGCTTAATTACATCTTCGACCGACGAAGTGTCAAAAAAGTGTTTTTTTTCGTCATAGTTCGTTGGTGTTGAAATAATAACAAAATCGGAATCGCAGTAAGCCTCCGCAGGATTAGTTGTAGCAGTTAAGTCAAGATTTTTGTTGGCAAGATAATCCTCGATTTCACTATCTGCTATCGGTGATTTTTTGTTATTTATAAGTTCAACCTTTTCGGGAACTATGTCAACAGCATAGACAGAATTGTTTTGTGCAAGTAAAATGGCATTTGACAGACCTACGTATCCGGTACCAGCAACAGCTATTTTCATATAATATTTCCCCAAACTAAATTATTTTTTTAACATTTTCTTTGCTTTTTCAAGTTGTTCCGGTTTGAGAACGGATTTAGCTTTATCAATGAGTTTAGCTTTCATTCCGCCAAACTTAATTCTATTGTTATGAAAAAATTCATTTGTCAGTTTAGCGTCCTTTTCCATATTTGTAAATACTTCAAGGAACATAGGTTTGTCTGATTTTTTGACAAACTCGGGTAAAATATTATCAATTTCAGTCTTGCTTGAAGCACAGTAATAATCGTAACCAAGTGATTCTATCCATCCCCGGGCGGTCTTATGATGCTCTGCACAAATATAATCATTTATGGTAGGAATTTTGCCTTTGCCCATAAAGAAATGAAATTCGGAGCCTCCTGTATTATTTACCAAAATTATTCTAACATTGTTTCCGACATTTCTGATTCCTGCGGCATTCATATCATAAAAGAAGCTAAGGTCGCCAATGACACAGAAAGCAAGACTGTCAGTAGAAGAAGCTTGTCCTAAAAAAGTTGAAAGACATCCGTCAATTCCCAGCGCACCGATATTACTGTAAGTTTTAACAGTATGATCGAGTTCAAAAAACTGCATAGTACGTGTGCTGTTAAGAATGGCGAGGTGTAATACAGAATTTGACGGAATGATTTTTGACAGACTTTTTGCCACATAAAAATTTGAAAACTCAAAATCAGGATATTCAATACTGTTGTACTTTTCAAGCCATAAATTATAATAATTCATATCATTAGAACTGTTTTTGGGTGCATTTTCTGTAAAATATTCAAAGAAATATTGCGGAGTACACTCAAAAACGTCCGTAAGACGGTTAGAAAAATCTCTTATCCTTCCGGCGCTGTCAATTTGCCAGTGAGTAAATGAATTTAAATGCTCCTTAATAAGGGGCTTTAGTCTGTATGATGCAATATTATTTCCAAGAGATATTACAAGGTCGGGAGTAAGCTCAGAAAACATTCCGGGTCCGGAGATTTCCGTGACAGGGTAGGTGGGAATACAGCCCTTGCATTTAAGGTTTGACATATGTTCTACGGAAAATACACAATTATATTTTTCAGAAAACTTTTCTATGGTTTTTACATCGTCATCGCAAAAAACAATGTTTTGACCGACAATCACAAGGATTTTCTTAGCATTAGCAAGCTTTGTTACATATGACAGCCATGTATTATTATCCTTGTCATATGTAACAAGGTTGATTTTCTTGACCTTGGGAAGTTCCGCACAGTCATAAACAGCACCGTTTTCGGTAATAGGAATATTTATGTGTACGGGACCGCGTCCGTGATGGTCAAGCTCAAGCAGGGCTTCGTTAATCAGTCTTTCACAATACCATTTGTCATTATCATTTTTAACAACAGGAAGATTAACAGATTTTTTAGTGACGGAATTAAAAATATTTGTTTGATCAATTTTTTGCAGCATAAGCTGATTTAATCTATAAGGTTCTTTGTCTGCCGTTATAGCAACAATGGGAACATCCTGATAAAATGCTTCTGTCATACCTGAAAGATAATTGCTTACGGCAGTACCCGAAGTACATACACAGGCTACAGGAGCTTGTTTTTGTTGCGAAATACCAATTGAAAAATAAACAGCGCTTCTTTCATCAACAACCGAATAACAAGTAAAGAAATTATCAGTTTCAATCGAATGAATGATAGCAATATCACTTCCGCCCGGAGACATTACAATATCTCTTACATTATAGGCCTTTAAAAGTGCAACGAGAAGCTGTACGCTTTTAATATTTGAATACATAAAAAAACCTCTTTTTTTAAAGATAAATTCTGCATTTCATTAGGATTTGTATGAAAAGTATGAATATGTTCGAAACAAGGAGTTTTTGGTTAGAATTTAGGTTAGAATTTAGTATTAAGCATTTTTAAATTAATCTGAGCATAGCAGAAATCATTAAAATCATATATCGTTTTTAAATGGTGTTTATTGAAAGAATGTTTCTCAGATAGTCATTTGATTTTTCTATCTCGATGGAAAGAAGTTTATTAACAGTCTGCCAATTAATTTCAGTTTCATCAGCATTGCCGTTAATAATTTCTCTGTTGATTCCCAGTGTATTAAGCAGGCTTTCTGAGCGAATATTCCGCCCTTTTTTATTATTAAATTCAACAAAGAGATTTTTATTGAAAATAACGGAGAAAGCCGTACCGTGAAACGAATTTGTGACAACGAAGCTTGCGTTCATAAAGTAACCGACAAATTCTTCGACAGTAGGCGCTACTATATAACGGATACCATCCTTTTTTATATGGGGCGCGTCATTTATATAGTATATAGGAAGATTCTTTTCCTTTGAAAGTTTTTTTGCAAAAGAAACAAGAGATGACGGAGGATTTGCAGTAAATACCAGTATATACGGCTTGTTGATTTTCCTGACAGCAATTTTGCTCCATTCATCAGTTGAGAGCAGCAACGACGGGTCAAGATGTGTAACAGCATCTCTTCCGGTAAGCTCTTTTATAAGCCTGATTCCGCTTGGCTCACGTACTGAAAACTGCTGAAAATTTGACAAACGTTTTTTATATTCTTCAATTTGTTCTGATGGAAGCGTTTCAACAGCAAAGCTTGCGGCATAGGAATACTTTTGATAGCTGTCTGCAAACGTTAAAAAATAAACAGGGTCAAAACCTACACAGCGCGGACTCCATACCTGATCGCTTCCTGCGATAAACAAATCATACTCATTTTTTGCATTTTTTATAGTTTCGGGCGTGTAAGATATTGAACTTTTAACTATGCAGTTATTAAAAAAGCTCTGAAAAGCTTTTTTCCTTTTTGCCCGCCTTCTGCACATTACACAGCTTTTTGCAAATGATTTCAGCAAATCATTTTTATATATTCTAAAAGGCTTGTAATCGTGGGTTATTTTAGGACTGAGATAATCCACAACCTCGCATTGCGAGCCGAGAGAGGATACTGTTTTTTGCAGCGCATATGTTTGAAGTACCGCTCCGTAATTTAAAGCTCGGTGAAAAGTAATAATACCTGATTTTTTCATATTTTAACCTCCGTTATTTTTTATAAAGAAGCCAGCCTATGGGAAATAACGAAAATGTCAGCAATTTTTTGAAAAAGGTGTTGGGTATTTTAATGATTTCACCAAATTTTTTACCGCAGAAAAGGCCGTCACGCGACAAGCCGATTATATTTTTTATAAAATATTTTCTGTCGTATTTAAAATAATCCCAGCAATCATTAATAAAATGTTCTCGCATAAAAAATGTTTCTTTTTCAGCTGAATTGGATTTGCGGGTTAAAGAATTTTCCTGGTCATTAATGTAATATCTGAGCGGTACATCAATAAATCTTGTAAGATATTTTCTGCCGACCTCATTCCAATGGATATTTTCAGGATAGAAATGAAGTCCTTGAATCTCAGGATATGGGAATTCATTTATAACGTCCATTCTCGTCATGCCCCAAAGTTCTCCGGTTATTTTATATTTAAATCTAAGGTCCAAATCTGTACAGTCAAGATAGTATGACGGCAATGAATTGCCGTTAAGTCTGCCGTCAATATCACAGGTGCGGCAGGAGATTCCTTTGTAGAGTTTTTTTTGATTTTCATTCAGTTTTTCCCATTCGGCCAATAATATTTCAAGAGCTTCGGGTTTACACGTATCATCAGAATCAAGCGTAATGAAAAAATCACCTGACGCAAGTTTTGCGGCAACATTTGTAGCTATGTGTTTTCCGCAGTTTGTTTGATATTTATATATTATTTTAAAAGTTGTTTTTTCAGCAAGAAAAGTTTTGCAGATCTCTTCTGTATTATCCGATGAGCCGTCATCAATGATAATCCATTCAAAGTTTTTGTAGGTTTGTGCCTTTAAACATTCAAATAATCTTGGCAATGTACCTTCTCTGTTGTATGCAGGAGTAAAAACAGTAACTTTATAGTTATTCATCGAATCACCTTGAATATCAAAGCTTTTTAAATTTTTTTATTATAATTTGCTTTAATTTTTTAGCGTCTTTAATTGAAAAAACGAGCGGAAAAGAAACGATGTATCCGATAACTCCGCTTATCAGGCACAGAATTATAAATTCAAACCATCCTGATACTGATACAAATGCATTAATTGCAGAAAAGATAGTAATTACAACGAAAAAACAGAGCCATCCTCTGGCAACAGAAGAATAAAAAGTTGTAAGCTTGATTTTTAATATGTGGGCTGCATAAAGCGGAACAAATATAATTGCTTTCAGGCTTACTAATATTGAGCTTACACCTGCTATTGCGTAAACACTAAGAGAAGTATACCGAACAAGCAGCAATACTATGATGACAGATACTACTCCGATTCCCAAAGATACCAATACCGACGCTTTCAGTTTATTACATACGGTAAAAAGGTTCATCAGTGTTCTGGAGTGACATGTAAACAAATAGGACAAACATGCTAAAATTGAAAGAACCTGAATAACAGTAATTTCCTCAGGTGTTTTTGTCGGCTGCCAAAGTGCATAGAATTTATATCCGTAACCTATGAAACCGGCAAGCGGTACAGTCATTAGAAAGCTGGTTATCTTAGTTGAGAATTTAGTTTCTTCTACAAGTTGTCCTTTATCATCTTTAGCATATAAAATCGTAAAACGAGGTGTAAATATATTTGCAATTGTAGTAACCAGATTATCTATGCAGTGGGGAACTGATATTGAGATAGACAGCAATCCCATAAGTGTTGCACCAAGCGTAAGGTTACAAATAAGAAGATTAAGTCCCGAAGTGAGGGCATTGCTAAGATATCCTATAGAGCACCATATTCCCGAAGCAATAATCACCTTTACCAATTTAAAGCTGAACAAACTGAACTTCATTTTCACATCGGGAAGGATTTTTTTCTTCACTTTTATATTGGCAAGCAAAAGAAAAATTCCGCTTCCGAGAGTTGCCATGGCAAGAAAATAAAGCTTTGCAGGAAGGAATGAAAAAAGTGCAACTACAAGTATAAGTTTTAAAGTATTAGAGATTATATCTCTGAGCGAGTTTAAATAAAGCTTGTTGCGAACAAAGGCTGCGGTAGTAAAAATAGCGGTAATTACGCTGATGACAAATGTAAGGAAAGTAATACCAAAGGTAATTTTTACGCTTGTTATAAGATTTTCGGGAATATTAAGTAATAAATCAAGACTTAATGTTAATATTGACGCAGACAAAAGCATTACGCCCGCGATTATGATGTCTGCTACTAAAACAGAACTAAAATATCGGGATGCCTTATCAATATTTCCTTTATGATATTCAATTGAAATAAAACGCCCTGACATAGAGTTAAGAGCTGAAGTAACAATAGTTGCATACTGAACAAAGTTATTTGCAAGACCTATAAAGCCGTAAGCCTCTGTTCCGAGTTCTTTAACAATGTAAGGCGTAAGGAAAAAATTAATACCTGTATTGATTCCGAACGAAACTATTGCGGCAATCATATTAATTGTCATTTGTTTATTTTTAGAATACTCTCGCATAAATCCTTTGAACAACTTCCTTTGCTATAGTTTTGGAAAACACTCAAAAAGCTGTTTCTTTTTTATTTCAACGGTTTCGCTGTCAATTTTATAATTATTTTTAATCATTTTCAGTTCAGGAAAATTATCGCCTGTACAGTCAAACGGTGTATCGGTAACATTGAAAGCCGATAAATAATCTTTATACTTGTTGCCGTCGCCAAACATTTTGTTGTTAAATGTTATATGAAGATTGGGAATATGAAAGCTGTCTGCCACAATCATTCCGTGCAGACTGCTTGAAATAATCATTTCACACTCGCCTATCTTTTTGACAACGTCTTTCGGAGAATCTTTTAAGTCAATAAATGTTGAATTCTCATAATACTCAAGCAGTTTCTTCACATTGGGATGCGTCTGTTCCTTAAAATGGGGAATAATTCCTATACTGTATTTTTTTTGGGGATAATATCCAAGCCATTTCTGTGCAAGCAAACCTCCGTCACCGGTGGGAACATCAAGCTTTTTGCCGAGAAGATTTTCTATTCTCTCTTTTGTAAGCTTTCCTCTAAGAGCATGTATTGTAACATTTTTGTATATAAAAGTGGTGTCTGCTTTTGCATTGCCTCTGATAAATCCTGTGCTCCATATATGCACGTTGTTATTGAACATACAGGCAATTTTTTGTTTTGCTCTTTGCTTTTTATCAAGCGAATACATCGCTTGGTCAAGAGTAGAGCCAATGGCAATCAGATTACAGTTTTTTAAAGTTGCTTGGGTTACTTTTATTTTAAAGATATCCTCAAGCATACACTTGTTTAATGCGTCGCCCATATTTGGAATAGGGGGGTAAACAATTTTATATGCCATTATTTTCCCTCCGTATATTGTAACCAGATCTGCCCTGTAATGAAGAGAAATAGTTGTTCTTGCGAAAAATATAAATTAACGAATAGGTTATTAGCATCCATATTCCGGTTGATGCCCAAATGTCAGTTGAAAAGAGTAGCTTTGGAATATTGATGCAAACAAGAGTACAGCAGAGTGCAAATTCTTTCTTTTCCTGAATTCCGCAGAAAACTACTTTTATAATCATGTAAATACTGAGAAAAATCGGGATTATAGAAAGTACAATTCCGCTTTCAAAAATAAATTGCAGCATATATTGATGCGGATAAGGCCATGATTTGCCGATGGTTGATTCCGCATATGATTGAAATGTTTCTATGCCATGTCCAAAAAACGGTTTTTCTAAAATAGCGTTTATAGTAAAATCCGAGATATTATCACGGCCGTTTGATAAATTTCCTTCTTTTAAATATCTTATGGATTTTGTAATAAAGCTTGGTACATTATTAAAGAAATCCCTGCATATTGCAGAAATCTCCTCCATTATCGGCAGAGCAAAGATAACCGCCAAAAATGCAACAATGCATATTGTTACTATAAGAATTATTTTAGCAGGTGGAAGTTTTTTTCTTTCATAGCCGTCATAAGAGTTTATGAGAAGCACCATTACACAGAAAACAATGCAAAGTATTGCGCCTCTGTTTGCGTAAGCCAGCATCTTCAGCAAAACATATAAATTATATATATATGCAATTTTTGTAACAATATTGGCTTGTTTTCTGTACAGCTTAAAGTGAATAAGTGCGATTATTACAGGGGAAAGAATAGCATAAATGTTTCCCATGTATGCCTGAGAGTATTTTTCGTATTGAATTACAAAGAAAGAATTTATTACAGGCAGAGTTATAAGAGAGATATAAAGTGAGTAACGCATAACATATTCTCCGTCAACCTCTTGACTTATGAGGTATATCGGAATTATTGCGTAAAATATAAACTGTATCAGTGTTAAATCATAGTGGGTACTGTGAAAAAAAAGTGTGACAATATACATTATAGATACCCACCCGAAAATAAAAAGCGTGGCAATCGGCAGCCTTATTTTTTTGGAAATAAAGAAATTCAATAAGACACATATGAATACAAGGCCGAGGACGATAACATTGTTCTGAAGACTTGCTAATATATTTATTCTTGCCGCAACACCGATTATACAAGAAGAAACAATCATCAAAGCAACAGCTATACTATTAAGTTTTACAATCAAATCGTTTTGACTTTCATATAACTTGATTTTCATACAAACTCCATATTAGTGATTTCTTCTAAAATAGTTCAATCCGTCTTTGGCAAACACAAAAAGTGTTTTAACAGGGTTGCTTGTTTTTTTGGCCCATTTAAGAGCGGTCTTAATATCCTTTTCTTTAAGATAACATTTTCCTATATCGGTCCAATGGACATTATATAAATGCTTTTGCTGTTTAGGGGTAAACTGCGATATAATGGGAGCCATTTTTTGCAGATAATGCAGCCTATATTCTTCATAGGTTTTTCCCTTCGGCATATTTCTGTCAAGCTTAAATTTTTCAATACAGACATCTTTTATACATGATACCTTATACTCATTGGCAACTCTTGCAAAAAACTCCAGATCCTGGTGCCTTTTAAAGCTTTCGTCCCATTCAACAACACTGTCAAGAACTTTTCTTCTTATCATTACCGTGCTTGAGCACGCAATAACTTCGTTACATAAAAAACGATACAGAAAATTATCTGTATTGTCTGCCTCGACGATGCGCGAATAATTTTTTGTCATATGCTCTATGAATGAACCGTAAACAAGTCCGTAATCATTTGGAAGAGAATTAAACAGCTCAACTTCCTTTTGTGTTTTATCTGGAAGAAACAAGTCGTCATCATCAAGAAATCCGAGAAATTCTCCTTTAGACGCGCGGATTCCCGTGTTCCTTGCGGCTGCACCGTTTATATTTACTTCGTGAACAAGATACTTTACTTTATTATTATCCTCATACTTTTTCATAGCCTGCTGTGTACAAAGCTGATTTTCCGTTCCCTTACCATTGTCATCAACAACGATAATTTCAAGATTATCGTATGTCTGATTGAGAACACTATCTACAGCAACGGAAATTTTGTCAGCACCGTTATATGTAGGTATAATAATAGATACAAGCTGTTGCATTTTGTTCACCCTTATGAATTCTTTTCATTATAGCGGGCTTCAAGAGTCCTAGTAATATAAAAATCCTGGAGCATATCTGCAGTATCCTGAATGTCAAAACCTGCGGCTTTAACCTGCGGCTGACAATCTTTCCTTTTATACCCATCAACTATTTCGAGCGCCTTGTCTGCCCACTTTTCAGCACTGAGTGAGAGCGAAAGCGTAGATACGTTATCGGTCACTATGGTTTGAGGCGCAATAACATCGCTCATAAGAACAGGAAGTCCCGCTGTTTGAGCTTCTATGCCTGTGAGCGGAAGACCCTCCCATAAGGAGGGGAACAGATAAAGATCAAACGCTTGATAAAGTCTGCATGTCTGGACATTAACAGAGCCTCTGACCCCAAGATAAATTATGTCGTTTTCAAGCCCTAATTGATTTGCTTTTTTCTTAATATCATCCTCAAGGCGGCCGTTCCCGCAAAGAACAAGCATGGTTTTAGGATTTTTCTTATGGATTTCATTGAATATATCAAGCAGAAACATATGATTTTTCTGCTGCATAAATCTTCCTATATGACCTATCAGGATTTTATCGCCTACACCCAGCTCTTCGCGTACTTCTCTTCGTACTTTTTCGTCAAACTTAAAGCGCTCGGTTTCAATTATGCCGCTTATGAACTTAACTTTTCCTTCACGGACAGCATTTTTTCCGAAAATCCATTCGCCGGCAGGGTTAGAACACATAAACATATCGGTACAATGCTTTTTGATAAACATTTTTTCGTACAGAAAAAAGAAATATTTAAGGTTTACAACTGTTTTTGCATTGTGACTGTGTGCAATTCGCGTGGGTATACCTGCTTTGTGAGCATATTTAAGCGTCCATAAACTGAGTTCCTGATGAGCGTGAAAAACCTTGTATTCGGGATGATTTAGAAATACATCCATACACTCATTTATGAATTGTTTTTTATGAAGCGGATTAAACGGGCATGTCCTAAATACTTTTCCGCCGTAATCGCGTATTTCCCTTTCATAATAACCCTCCTGGGGACGGTGTACAAGAAAGTCAAACAAAAGACGCTCACGGTCTATATGTCTGTATAGATTCATAACAAGCGTTTCAATTCCGCCTGTGTCCATCAACACAATGTTATGCAAAACTCTTATTGGTTCCATTAAAATACCCCGATTATTTTTTAAATTTATTCTTGAAAGGAATAAGGGTGTTGTGCACAAACCCTATTGAGAACGATACAAAGCCTTGGGGCAAAATGTTAAATATTTTGCCTGCCACTTTCTTAACCTTTCCTCTGGGATCCTTCCACAGCGGCTCGTCCGCCCATGGTGAACGACTTTTGAAGTCTAAATACCGGCTTAACATAGGATGAAAGTTGTTTTCCATCCACGGTCTGGTTCCGTCAATAAAGCAGGTGGTAAAATGTACTATACAGGGATTCTTAACTGCCTGTGTTACCTCATCTTCACTGTAGTACTGCGAAACTCGCTTAACTTTTTTAAGATTTTTATATTTTATATAATATATTATCGAATAAGCGTTATAATTAAGCGGCACGACAAGCTTTTCGTTGTTTGTCGTACAGGCGTTAATTACAGGCTGATCCACAAATGACAGATGACGATGTTCTCTGATAAACTTTTTAAATTTTTCTTCTGTGCCGTCTTTGCGAATTTTTGCAAGATTCAGCATTATATTTCCTGCGTTTATATAAATATCGTCAGCTTTCATTCCGATTTCTTTTTTATAGCTGTCGCCTATACATTCCAAAGCTCCTGCAACAGTTTTACTGCTCATATCGATATTCCACAAAGGTTCCAACGACGACATGATCATGGTATCACAGTCAATGTGAATAACTTTTTCAACATATTCCGGCAGGAGACTTGCCTCAAAAAGTCTGGCAAAGGTGCTTATATTCCACCTGCCTGTATCAATTGAAGCGCCAACAAGTGTTTCTATATCATTTATGGGAATAAAGGTGAGAAACCTGCTGAAACTTTCACACATCTTTATAAATTTGTTCTTGTTTTTATCACTGATATGATTGTCAATGATAAAAATATTAAGTTCTTTAGTGCTTTTATTATTGCTTAGCAGAGAGTAAAGAGATACGCCGGCAATAGGAGCAAAACTGTCGGAACTTGAGTAAACTATGTTCATTAGTCCCTCCGAAATAAATAATGCAATTAAAAAACGCTTTATTTTTAAAGGTATTTTTTCTCATATTCCTTAAAAGACTGCAAATTCTTATCCTTGTCGGAGATAATTAAGTTTTCTATTCCTCCGATTTCATCAAAAGGCCATTCAACGCCGAAATCGGGGTCATTATACATAATTCCGTCATCATATTCACCGTAGAATTTTTCACCGCATTTGTAAGACACTACGGAAGGCTCAAGCACAAGATAGCCGTGAGCAAAATGTTCGGGCACATATAACTCGTTGTAATTATCCTCGGAAAGATAAAAACCTTGCCATTTTTTAAATGTGGGGGAATCGGGACGAAGGTCAACAATAACATCAAAAACCTTGCCCTTAATGCACCTTACCAGCTTTGCCTGCTCGTGAACACGCTGAAAATGCAGTGCGCGGATAACGCCTTTGTGAGATACCGTGTAGAAAACCTCTGCAAGGTTGTGTTCAAGACCGTTTTGCTCAAAAATCTCTTTGGAATAATCTTTGACAAATGCGCCTCTGATATCTGTTGAAACAAATGGTTTAATGAGATATGCTCCCTCAAAATCAGTTTTGCAAAATTCAAATTTTTTAATCATTATTTTTACCTTATTTTAACCTAAAAATATTTTTTCATTTTGTACTATACAACTATGAAGAAAATATAGTTTATTTTTTATTACTTATATTAATTAATTGATTTAAGCCAATCCATAGTAAGCTTTATTCCCTTGGAAAAAGGCGTTGACGGTTTAAAGTGACAGTCGGTTTCAATATCGGTGGTGTCAAATTCTTCAAGCGGAATATTAACTCCTGTAAACGGAACATCTCCAAACAAAGGTATAGCGTTCGGAGCAAGTGTCTGAAGAAGCTCAATAATAAATTCCTTAAGCGGTCTCGCGTTTCCGCTTCCGATAATATATTCCTTGTTAGCTTTTCCGTATTCGCCAATTGCTACAAACGCTCTTGCAACATCGTCAATATATATGAAATCATAATTCTGAGTAGCCGCAGTAAACTGTAAAGGTTCACCGGCTATAATTCTTCTGATTGTAGAATTTACAAAGCGAGAGGAAAACTCTCCCACTCCGTAGGTGTTTGTAATTACCGCCCAGCACAAGTCAATATCAAGAGCGCTGGCAATGGGCTTACATATAGCACGCGCAAAAAGCTTTCCTGCACCGTAAATGTATCCTTCGCCCGGCTCGCTTTCCTGTGTGCAAACAGCCATATAGGTTTCTTTTTCCATAATTGAACCGGCATTTACAAATTTTTTACACTTCATTTTGTCTGCAGTTCTCAGCGCCTGTGCAGTCCAGAGTGCATTTTTTGCCTGGATATTTTCATCGCTTCTCAAATTTGACGATACGCCGACCCATGCAAAATGATAGAATACATCAATATCCCTGTCCTTAATTTTATTGGGAAGCTCAGTGATGCTGTCAAGCTCACAGTAAACAATATTAATGTTATTTAAGTTTTTTATATTGTCAATATTTTCGTCTGTATCTTTAATAACGGCGTAAACTTGAACGCCCTCTCTGCATAATTCTTTGCATACGTGAGAGCCTACAAATCCGTTTGCACCCGTAACAATAGCCTTGTTCATAATTAACCTCTTTTTGTATTACTGTTCAGAAATTCTTCTATCTGCTTATCCATACATTTGCGAATGTCACAGTTTTCAAGCCATATTTGCGACCATTCAACAGTTTTTTCTACGGCTTCGGTTACATGCCAGTGAGGAGTCCATCCTAAGGCGGATTTAAGCTTTGAACAGTCGAGTTTTAAGAAGTTTGCCTCATGAACAGCATTTTTCTCACTTTTGTCAATGCGTTTTATTTTCCCGTCTGTATATTTTACAAATAAATCCACAAGCTCACCGGTTGTAACACAGTCACATTCATCCGGGCCTACATTGTAATAATCAGCGTATTTAATGTCCTCATATTGTGCCTTTGCTATCAAGAGATAAGCAAACAGAGGTTCAAGAACGTGCTGATAAGGGCGTGTGGAGTATGGATTGCGGACTATAATATCATTTCCGGATTTAAGCGCACGTACACAGTCGGGGATAATTCTGTCATTTGCAAAATCTCCTCCGCCTATTACATTGCCGGCTCTCGCAGTTGAAACAGCGACTCTGCCGTCAGCAAAAAAAGAATTTTTATAGCTGTGCGTAACAAGCTCGCTGCAGCTTTTGCTGTTTGAATAAGGGTCAAATCCGTCAAGCGGTTCGTTTTCACGGTAACCCCACTGCCATTCCTTATTTTCATAAACCTTGTCGGTCGTTACATTTAAAAATGATTTTACACAATTGCTTTGTCTTACACATTCAAGAATATTAACCGTGCCCATTACGTTTGTTTCGTATGTGTATACAGGTAGTTTGTAGCTGTCACGTACAATAGGCTGAGCTGCAAGATGAAGCACAATTTCAGGATGTGCTTCGTCAAATGCTTTTTTAAGTGAACCATAATCACGAATGTCGCCGATTATGGATTTTACATCGGATTTTATATCGGCGATTTCAAAAAGGTTTGGTTTTGTAGGAGGGATAAGGGAATATCCCGTAACATTTGCGCCTGAGTTTGCAAGGATTTTGCAAAGCCAGCTGCCCTTAAAGCCTGTGTGTCCCGTAACAAAAACCTTTTTGCCTTTGTAAA
This sequence comes from uncultured Clostridia bacterium, assembly GCA_947593615.1. Lineage (GTDB taxonomy): Bacteria > Bacillota > Clostridia > Oscillospirales > Acutalibacteraceae > Ruminococcoides. The sequence continues at coordinate 10,286 of CANQDR010000022.1, read as the reverse complement.
AATCAAGCATCAATCATCCCACACTTTCCATGGCGCCTTGTTTTCTGCCCATAGCCTTTCGAGCATTTCTTTGTCACGCAGAGTGTCCATGCACTGCCAAAAACCGTTGTGTTTATAGCACATAAGATTTCCCTGAGATGCAAGTTTTTCCATAGGTTCGCGTTCAAACATAATGGTATCATCTTTAATATAATCAAAAACTTCAGGCTCAAGTACCATAAATCCTGCATTGATATAACCTGAGTCAATTGCACTTTTTTCACGAAAGGCTCTTACTTCGTTGTTCTCTGAAAGATCAAGTACGCCAAAGCGGCTGTCCGGCTTTACGGCAGACATTGTTGCAATTTTTTTGTGGGATTTATGAAACTCAAGGAGTTTTGGAATTTCAATATTTGATACTCCGTCTCCATATGTCATAAAAAAAGGCTCAGTGCCAATGAATTCTCGAACTCTTTTAATGCGGCCGCCCGTCATTGTGTTAAGCCCTGTATCTACAACCGTTACTTTCCACTGTTCGGCACGCTTGTTGTGAACGATTATTTTATCATCCTGAGTAAAATCAAAGGTTATGTCTGAGGTATGCAAAAAATAATCTGCGAACCATTCTTTTATTACATGCTGCTTATATCCGGCGCAGATTATAAATTCATTAAATCCGTAATGCGAGTATAATTTCATAATATGCCATAAAATTGGCATTCCGCCGACCTCAATCATTGGCTTTGGTTTAAATTGTGATTCTTCTGAAATTCTTGTGCCGAAGCCTCCGGCAAGCAAAACTGCTTTCATTAGAACACCTCTTGAATTTAGCTTTATTTTGCACCCTCGCCTTTGAATACAGAGAGTACAGTCTGTGCAATTATTTTTAAATCAAACATAACAGAGCGGTTTTTTACATAATAAATTTCCATTGCTCTTCTTCGTTTGTATGTAGTATTGCTTCTTCCGTTTGCTGCCCAAAATCCGGTTAATCCGGGTTTTATACTTAACAGCATATTCCCGTAATTTCCGTAAAGTTTAACTTCTGCCTTAGTAATCGGACGAGGTCCGACAATGGAAATATCTCCTTTTAAAACATTTATAAGCTGCGGAAGTTCGTCAAGACTGGTCTTTCTCAGAAAATTACCAACTTTAGTAATTCTCGGGTCATTTTTTAGCTTAAAATTCTTTTCAAATTCTGCTTTTTGTTCAGGAGTAAAGTTTTTAATCTGCTCTTCGGCATTTATAACCATACTTCTGAATTTAAAAATACCGATAATCTTGCCATTTTTTCCAACTCTTTTATGAATGAAAAATACAGGTCCTTCGCTGGTGATTTTTATTATTACTGCTAATATAAGAAAAACAGGAGAAAGCAGAATTAAAGCAATGAACGAGAAAATAATGTCAAAAACACGTTTTACAAATTCGTAAACAGGCTTGTTATTTATTTGTTTATTTGACGTTATCACTTTTTTGTTTGATAAATAGTTCTTGTTCTTCATTACTATCTCCAAGTTGTATCCCTCCGAATTAAAGAACCGGCTACTTTTAAGTTAATATCCGTAATAACCGTAAGAATATCCGTAGTTGCCCTTTTTATATTTTCTCGTTTCTGAAGGTTTCACTTTGTTTATAATAATTCCAAGAGTTTTACCGCCGGAACGATTTAGTGTATCAAGGGTTTTGTTTAGCTGTGGATATGTGGTTGAATTGTTTTTGACAACCACCACAACTCCGTCAGATGCCTTTATTATCGGCACTGCGTCAATTACTACGCCGATGGGTGGCGTATCAAAAATAATATAGTCATAATCTTTCTCGACTGTTTTAATAAAATCAGCCATAGATTCGCTTGCAAGCAGCTCTGAAGGGTTGGGAGGAACTGCTCCGTAACAAACAGCATTAAGATTAGGCAGTTTTGTAGATTTTATTATATCTTCATAAGTACATTCATTATTAAGATAATTTGTAAGGCCGGGTGTAGGCGTAAGCTTAAGCGCAGAATGAACATGAGGACGGCGTAAGTCGCATTCTATAACAAGCACCTTTGTATCAACCTGCTGCGAAAGAGCAGAAGCAACATTCATTGCTGTAACAGTTTTGCCTTCACCTTTTGACGAACTTGTAAAGGCAACCTTTTTACAGCCTTTTTTAATTATAGAGTAAGCAATGTTTGTTCTTGCGGTTTTGTATGATTCTCTTATCTGAAATCCCAAAGCTTCGGTGTTTATCGAACGATCAATTTTATTTTTCGGCATAAACTGTCAATCCTTTCTCAATATTTGGTATTTGCTGCATCGTCAGATTTTGACTTTAGATTGTTTGTAAAATACTCAAAATCAGGTATAGCTGCAAGTACGGGAATATTGCACAGAGTAGTCATATCGTCATCATATTTTATCTTAACATCAAAGTAGTCGCGTATAAAGGCAAAGATTACAGAAATGATAATTCCTGCAAAAAGTGCAATTAAAACATTTCTTGTTACATTAGGAGAAGTGGGTTCTTTTGGGACAGTTGCCTCGTCAACTATTTTCAGCTGAGCATTATTTTTCAGAAGTTTTGTAATTGTATCAGGCGCCGCTACAGCTACCGCGTCCGCAATATTTTTTGCTTCGGTTGGGCTCTCTGAAACGACATCTGCCTTGAATACTTCTGTATCTTCAACACTTGTAAATTTAATCATATTTTTCAATTGTGAAGCGGTATATTTTTCATTTAATTCTTCGGAAACAGCGGAATAGAAACTGTTTGTGTCAAGCATCTGAATATATGTGGCAACAAGCTTTGACGCGTAGTTGTATGAATTAAGATCTTCATATCCGCTTGAACCTTTGTAATCTGCGCTGACATATAATTTAACTGTTGCCGTATAAGATTTTTTAATAAAAAACTTTGTGACAAAGAATGAACATACTGAGAAAATTAAAGAAACAATAATGATAAAAATTAAATTTTTCTTTAAAATTTGCAGAATGTCCTTAAATGAAATCTCCATAAAAACTTCTCCCTTAAACCTCTTATAATATATGCGTACTTAACGTATTCATTGCTGTATATACATTATTCTAATGTCGTAATTTGCAGTAACATGTCGCAAATATTCGAATTTTAAGCTTATTATACAATAAGCATTAAATAAATGCAAGAAGTAGAAACTTGGAAAAAAGAACAAAAAAATATTAAAAAAAAACAAAAAAGTAATAATAAAAAATTATAAAACAAAAATATACAATGATTTATTTATGCACAGATAAAGATTTGCCATTTAAAAATTATACCAATAATCATTCTGAGATAATATAAACAAAATTAAATTATTTTATTTAATATATTCTACAAATAAATACAAGGATTATACAGAATTAAAAATTTCTATATTTATAGTGATAATAACAAAACATTAATATAGGTATTTTAGAGTATCAATACACATGGCTGCACTGACATAAAAATTTAAAATAAAAAATAAATAATTCGAAAAAACAAAAAAATACTTTACAAACTAAAAATTAAGTGATATAATGCTGGTATAAATCATATTTTTGGTTTATATGTCGGCAATGATATGTAAAAACATATTACAAAATTTAAAGGTGGTAGAATTTTATGAAAAAATTATCAGCAATTTTAGTTGCTCTTGTACTTGTTGCAGCAACAGCAGTTACTGCTTTTGCTGCCGGAATCAACAGCAGCGAGCAGGCAGTTCTTGATGAGCTTAAAACATCAGTTACAATGAAGGGAAGCGATGAGTTAATTCCTTCTGAGTACGTTAATCAGGCAGAGAATTACTTTAATACAATTGAAATGACCGAAGAACAGTCAAAAGAGATTATTGCAGTAATCGAAGAAGGTAAAACTTTCCTTCATAATTCAGGTGCATCTAACATCGCAGACCTTACATTTGATCAGAAGCAGCAGCTTCTTGCTTTAGGTGAAAAAGCAGTTGGCGTACTCAATATGTCAATGTCATATGACAAGACGACAAAACAACTTACAATTACTGCTCCTAACGGCGATGTTGCTTTCAATGCGGTTCCTTATCTTACAAAGGATGGAAAACTTGACGATAACGGCGTTATCAAGACAACTGGTTCCGAAACTAACTATTTCGGTTTCATTGCTGTTGGTGTAGCAGCGGTTGTTCTTGTAGCAGGCGGCGCAATTTATCTTGTAAAGTCTAAAAAAGAAAGAGCTTGATTTAATGTCTGAAAAAAAACACAGACACAGGCATAAAAAATCTGATGGGAAGAGTTTTATAATTCTTCCCATTATATTTTTAGTTGGAACATATCTTGTACTTTATCTTGCATTTGCTCCGACTTTTTCCACTTTTGTATCAGCAGCAGGGATGTTCTTTTCGAATAATGAAAAGAATTATTCCACTGAATACAAAAATATTTTTGTGCCTGTTTCGGAAAACACAACATTACCCACAGTAAAAATTGAAGATAAAACATATGTCGAAAAAGAGGCTGTTGAATATCCTCAGTACGGCAACCAATTCGGCGAACTAATCATTGAGGACTGCGGAATTGATAACAAACTGTTTTTTGGTGACGGCGACATTGCGCTGAGAAACGGAGTAGGCATTTATAACGGAAGCTTTGTTCCGGGCTACGGCGGTACGATTCTTGTTGCAGGTCATAATAATACATTTTTTAACGGCCTTAAGTATGCAGAAGCCGGTCAAAAGGTAGTAATCAGAACAAGTTACGGCAACTATGAGTATAGAATTACAGATACTGCCGTAAAAAAAGCGACCGATAAATCAGCTTATGATTTGAATGCCGATTATGAAAATCTCATTATGTACACTTGCTATCCTTTTGATGAGCTGGGACTTACCCAGTACAGATATTTTGTTTATGCAGAGTATATTTCAGGACAGCAGATTGATAAAAGTGTTCAGGAAGGGGAATAATAATGGCAAAAAAACCTTTCCGTTCAAAAATAAAGCACGCGGTTTATATTATACTTTCTTTTTTGTTATCTGTAACGCTGTTTGCTCTGTCAATCTGTACAGTTTTGCAGGCAACAATCTTTAATTCAAACTTTATTATGGATAATATGAATTCCTCAAATTATTTTATTGATAAGAGGGATGAAATAACGAATAGCCTTGAAGATCTCGGAAATGCAAGCGGTTTGAAAGAAGTTTTTTTTGCAGATCTTTTGGATGAAGTTATGATTAGTAATAATACTCGTGAATATCTTGAAAATTTTTATTCAGGCGAAGGAACAAAAATTGATACCACAGAGTTCAAACAAACTTTTAATAATGCGCTTGATAAGTATATAGAGGATAACAAGATCAAGAATGTAAATAATCAAAACAGGGATTATATGGTTAAAAAAGCGGCGCAGATTTACCGCAGCTCCCTTGAAATTCCTCTTTTTTCAAGAATATCGGGTTATTTTATTTCATCTAAAAACGCTATGCCTTTTGTTATCGCCGGTCTTATTGTTTTTGGGGCCGTTATTTGTCTTATACTGTTCTTTACAAACGAATGGAAGCATAGATTTGTTAAGTATATATGCTTTGCAACTTCCGGCACATTTCTTACTGTAGGAATAATGCCTGCGTTAATTCTTGCAACAGGAAAGATAAATCAGATAAACCTTGCTTCCCGTGCTCTGTATAACCTGTTTGTACAGTGTGCAAACAGCATTTGTATTGCGCTTATATTCTGTTCGCTGTTTTTCCTTTTGGTTTCAATCGGACTTTTCTTTCAGTACAGACGTATGCGCAAAAAAGCATAGCATTAAAGAATAATCAGCCTCACCTGAACGGTGAGGCTGATTTTAGTTTAAAAAACATTTTGGTTGTATAAAAAATTCATAGACGCATAAAGCTGAATTTGCGTAGATAAACAGCATACCGCAATTTATTCAATGCCATAAAAGCATTTGGCATTTTCACAGGTAGCATCAAGCAATTCCTGCACTCCCATATTTCGCACCGAAGCAATTTTTTCAGCAGCATAGATAATCATAGAGCTGTCACAGCGTTTTCCTCTGAACGGCACGGGCGCCATATATGGGGCGTCGGTTTCAAGCAAAAGCCTGTCAAGCGGAATTTCCTTTGATACGTCAATGCTGTGACGTGCATTTTTAAATGTCACAACACCGCCAAGGCTTATATACATACCCATTTTTACCGCCTCATGCATAAGCTCAACGCTGCCCGAAAAGCAATGTACAAGAGCTTTCGGCCGATATTTTCTCAAAAAATCGAATGTATCGCCGTGAGCTTCGCGGTCGTGAACTATTAAAGGCATATTCAGGTCAATTGACAGTTTGATCTGCTCCTCAAAAGCCTTTTTCTGGATTTCTTTAGGAATGTCCCAATGGTAATCAAGACCTGTTTCTCCAATGGCGACGACCTTTTTGTGAGCGGCAAGTTGGGCAAGCTTATCAAGGTGGTTTTCGGGTATATTATTAAGATTTTCAGGGTGAAATCCGACTGCGGCGTACATGAAATCATATTTTTCAGCATATTCAATACTTTTTTTTGCAGTTTCAAGGTCTACGGAATTATTGACAATTCCGCATACCCCACGGCTTTTCATACCGTCAAGCAAATCAAATCTGTCGTCATCAAACCATTTATCATCATAATGGGCGTGTGCGTCAAAGACATTACTATAATTCATAGTCTACTCACCAATTTCATTTTCAGAATTTACATTTGTAATTTCTACGTTATGTTCTTCAAAAATGGGCAGAATTTTTTGATGTATATTGGAGTTTTCGGTACTATATGAGAGATTCAATGAGTTACCGTCATCAAAGTAAATTATAAACTCCTCTTCGTTGCCTTCTCCTATGCAATATACTTCGTATATTTCGTCATAGCTATAATATTTACCGTTCATATTCAGATAATTGCTTTTGTCATAAACACCGTTTTCACCTATCACAAATCCGCAGTTCGCAAATAAAAATACTGAAACGATAGCCAGAATATATATAAGGTAAAATAAAACACGCATTCGCTTTTTTGATTTTTTAGTTTCAAAAATTGCATCATAATCCATCAATCCGCGGTACCGTTTTCTGAAAAGACGTCTGTAGATCTTTTCACGGATAAAATATCCCGCTGCGAAACTGCATATCATAGCAGGAATAAGACAGGACAAAGCATTGTACCATTCAAGCGGAGATGCATAAACAGCAGAACTATAAATAATAGCCGCTATGGCATAGTATATGCCGATGCAAAATGCTGTGAATGGAATTAACATAACCGCACTTGAAACTAAAAATGGAACAGAGCCGTTTGCACCGGTGTATTCTTTAAGTCCGTCACGCAGACATTGGTACTCTTCACTCAAAATGGGGACCTTAGAAGTGCAGTTATTTATGTAATCAATGATTGATTTTTCATAAATAAGCTTGTTTTTCTTTTTTTCGTATTTTCTGAGTGCCTTTTTATAGTCGCCCGAAAGAAAGTCACGATATTCATACGAAGCAAATGCACATTGCTCAAATCCGAAGTATAAGCCGAAAAGATAGTCGTAAGTGTCCTCAAGGCTGATATCTTCATTTTCTGAAATTTCTTTATTAAAATCATCTGTCAGACTAATTCCGACAGTTTCTTTTATATTTTTGTTTAAAACTTCTTCAATCAATTGCAAATTATATTTTGAGACGGCAAAGGATTTGATTTTTGGCAAAACCTCCGAGAAATCCTTTGAGAGTTTGTCAAAACACAGTTCCATGCGCTCTGCGTTTTCAATAAAGCAGTAAAACCAACAGTTAAAGTTATCTTTGTCAATAAGTCCGATTATGTCGTACATCATACATTTAAGCGGAGTGCTGTATCTTTTTGAAAAATCAAGAATTATGCTAAGTCCGCTTTTTTCTGTTATGCCTCCGCATTCAAGACAATACTCAAACTCTACATTAAATCCGCTAAAGCAAAGGGTACCTATAGCCGAATCTTCATCGCAGATAAAGCGCGTCGTAAAGGCATGGGTCTTTTCTGCAAATCTATTAAATTTTTGTTCAAATATTTTTATTATATCATTTACCATATTTTTTCATCAAATCTTAATATTTAAGACAATTGCCGCAGTTACGGTCATTAATAATCGTTTCTGCGGCATATTTTATATTATATAAAAGCGGCTTGTCAGCTTATTTTTGAGCCTGCGGGCATATCGTCAACAAATATTACTTTTACGTCATCTTCGCAGGTTGCTGCAAGTATCATTCCGCAGCTCTCAACACCGCAGAGCTTTGCAGGCTTGAGGTTCGAAACAAGAATGATTTTCTTTCCCACAAGCTCTTCAGGAGTGTAGAACTTTGCAATTCCGCTTGCAACCGTTCTTTCTTTTGCTCCGTCAAATACTGTAAGTTTCAACAGCTTTTTTGCCTTTTTAATCGGCTCGCAAGCCTTGATTTCCGCAACTCTGAGGTCAACCTTGCAAAAATCATCAATGCCGATTTGAGCAATACCTTCAATCTCTTCTTTTAATTTATCAGCTTTTTCATTCTCAGGAGAGTTGTTTTTAATTATGCTGTTAAGCTCCTCAATTTCCTTGTCAACGTCAATTCTCGGGAATAGTGCATCGCCCTTTTTGACTGTCACGTCAGGAGGAAGCACGCCGAATTTCCCTGCATTCTCATACGTAGCACATTTTTCGCATGCGCCAATCTGTTCCAGTGCCTTTGGCATAGTAGAAGGCATAAATGCGGAAAGCAGAGTTGCGGCAATTCTAATGGTGTCAAGAAGATTGTACAGCACGGTTGCAAGTCTTGCCCGTTTTGTTTCATCCTTTGCGATAACCCAGGGAGCAGTTTCATCAATATACTTGTTTGCGCGCGAAATAACTTTGAATATTTCAGCAAGCGCGTTGTTGAGCTGAGTTTGGTCTATATACCCGTCAACGGCATGTCTTAACGAAGTTGCACACGCAATAAGCTCATCATCGTAATCTCCGTTTTCACGCTCTGTCGGCAGGGTGCCACCGAAATATTTCTCTACCATAGCAACGGTGCGCGACACAAGATTTCCCAATCCGTTTGCAAGATCGGAGTTGATTCTGTTAATCATAATTTCGTTTGAGAAAGAACTGTCTGCACCGAGTGCCATCTCGCGCATAATATGGTATCGAATAGCGTCAGGACTGTAACGCTTTCCGAGAATAAACGGGTCAACAACATTGCCCAGCGATTTTGACATTTTCTGACCGTTAAATGTAATCCATCCGTGAACAGCAAGATGTTTAGGCAGCGGAAGGTCAAGCGCCATTAGCATTGCAGGCCAAATGATTGCGTGAAAGCGCATAATATCTTTGGCTACCATATGAACGTCGGCAGGCCAGAATTTTTCATAATCAGTAAAACTATCGTTTTTGTATCCGAGTGCGGAAATATAGTTTGAAAGCGCATCAATCCATACGTAAACAACGTGTTTTTCATCAAAAGTTACGGGTATTCCCCAAGTAAATGAGGTCCTTGATACGCATAAATCCTCAAGACCCGGTTTGATAAAGTTGTTTACAAGCTCAACTGCTCGGTTTTTTGGCTGTAAATAATCGGTTTCAGTAAGTAACTTTTCAATTCTTTCGGCAAATGGTGACATTTTAAAGAAATAGGCTTCTTCCTTTGCTTCGGTAACTTCTCTGCCGCACTCAGGACATTTGCCGTCAACAAGCTGACTTTCAGTCCAGAAGCTCTCGCAGGGAGTACAATATTTGCCCTTGTATTCTCCCTTGTAGATATAACCCTTATCATAGAGTTCCTTAAAGATTTTCTGAACAGTTTCAATGTGGTAGCTGTCGGTTGTGCGTATATATCTGTCGTAGTTGATATTCATAAACTGCCAAAGATTTTTGAATATTTCTACAATTTCATCAACATACTGTTTGGGAGTTACGCCTTTTTCAGCAGCCTTTTGTTCGATTTTAAGTCCGTGCTCATCCGTGCCGGTAAGGAACATAACGTCATATCCCTGCATTCGTCTGTAACGGGCAATAGAATCACAGGCAACTGTTGTGTAACAGTGACCTATGTGAGGGTTGCCTGACGGATAGTATATAGGCGTTGTGATGTAAAATGTTTTTTTCTTACACATAGTGTAATACCTCCCTTTAATTTAGCAAATGAGCTATAAACTTTATTATACCAATTAAAGGTAAAAAATGCAACAATAACGCAAGTTTTGAATTCAAAATAAAAACATAACAGTATAATTATTTAAAAATTAATTAAAATAAAAATTTGTAGGTTTGTCAATGATGTGTTACAAAATTAGAAAACTTGGCCGGTTGATAAAAAAGCATTGATATAGTCGG
>CANQDR010000021.1 GCA_947593615.1 uncultured Clostridia bacterium | reverse complement strand
GTAAACTGCTTGCAGTTTTCCTCAATTCCACGGTTCACTCTCATTTTTTTGTAACACATCTATTGTAATCCTACATGGTTGTTTTTTAGTAAATTCTTATTTTTGTTGTTTTTAAAATTACTTTATGATATAATTGAAAAGATAAATTTTTTAACTTGGTGGTAAGAACATTGAAAATAACAGATATGTTTACAAATAAAACAAAAACAATTCTTTCTTTTGAGGTGTTTCCTCCTAAAAAAACCTCTTCAATTGAGTCTGTTTACAGCAAACTTGAGGAAATTTGCGGTTTAAAACCCGACTTTATAAGCGTTACATACGGTGCGGGCGGTTCGGGAGAAAGAAGCCGTACCTGTGAAATTGCATCTAAAATAAAAAATGATTTCGGCGTTGAATCGGTTGCCCACCTTACTTGCGTAAACAGTACAAAGGCTGACATTGACGCACGCCTTGTTGAATTTAAAGAACACGGAATTGAAAATATTTTTGCTCTCAGGGGCGATTATATTGAAGGCGTAGAGCCGCAAAAAGATTTTCTATATGCAAGCGATTTGTGTGCTTATATCCGCACAAAAGGCGATTTTGACCTCAGCGGAGCCTGCTATCCTGAAGTCCACAGCGAAGCCGCTGACGAGGTTGAAGATATTCTGAACCTCAAAAAGAAAGTTGAAGCAGGAGCCGAACATTTGATAAGCCAGCTTTTCTTTGACAATTCCCTGTTTTATCGTTTTATTGAGAGAACAAAAATCGCCGGAATTAACGTTCCGATTGAGGCGGGAATTATGCCCGTTACAAATAAAAATCAAATTGAACAAATGGTGGCTATGTGCGGAGCAAGCTTGCCGGCAAAATTTTCAAAAATCATGCAGAAATACGGAAGCAAGCCTGATGCTCTGCGTGACGCAGGAATAGCATATGCAATTGAGCAGATTGTTGATTTGATAGCAAGCGGAGTTGACGGAATTCACCTTTATACGATGAATAATCCGTATGTTGCAAGAAAAATTACAGAGGCGGTTTCAAGCTTGTTATGATAACTCTTGATAAACTTAACCGCAAAGAAGCCGTGCGCTATCTCGGGGGAGCAGGAATTAAGCTCAATTACAGAATGGACAGTCTTATGGATGAATGTGAAGATGAAATTCTGAAAAAGGCAAGTCCGAAGTTTTTGTATATTGAAAAAGATTTGCCGTTCAGTGAGATTATGCAGGGCGAGGATATTAAAAGCCACCTTGAAGGCTGTGAAAAGGCTGTTTTAATGTGTGCGACTCTTGGGGCGGAAATTGATAAGCTTATCCGCATAAGCCAGATTTCCGATATGGCGCGCGCGGTTGTTCTTGACAGTTTTGCAAGCGTTGCGATAGAGCAGGTCTGCTGTAAGGTTGATGAAATGCTTGCGGAAAAATATGATGAATATTATATGACCTTCAGATTTAGTCCCGGCTACGGGGATTATCCGATTGAACTTCAAAAGGACTTTTTAAAATTGCTTGACGCTCCCCGAAAAATCGGACTTACAACAAATGATAATTATCTGCTGTTGCCTTCAAAATCGGTCACGGCGGTTTTAGGGCTTTCAAAAACCCAAATAGAGCGCAGAAAACGCGGCTGTGCCGTTTGCAATATGCGCGACAAATGTCAATTCAGACGGAACGGAGAACATTGTGGATTTTAAAGGATTTCTAAATGACAGAGAATTTGTTCTGCTTGACGGAGCAATGGGTACGCTGATTCAGAAAAGCGGAGTAAAATACAATTCTGTGCCCGAAACGCTTAATATTTCAAATCCTGAGCTTATTACTTCTTTTCATAAAGCGTATATTGAGGCTGGAGCGGATATTGTATATTCAAATACATTCGGCGCTAACGCCTATAAGCTCAAAGAAAGCGGCTATTCTGTTGATGAAATAATTTATGCGGCAATAACCAATGCAAAAAATGCCGTGTCGGGAACATCATCATTGGTGGCGCTTGACATAGGCCCTATAGGTCAGCTGCTTGAACCGGCTGGTTCATTGTCGTTTGATGAGGCGTACGAGTATTTCAAAGAGCAGATACTTGCAGGTAAAGAAGCCGATGTCATTGTTTTTGAAACGATGACCGACCTTTATGAGCTTAAAGCTGCCGTGCTTGCCGCAAAGGAAAACAGCGACAAGCCGATCATTGCAACTATGACATTTGAGCGCAACGGCCGTACTTTTACGGGCGTTTCTCCTGCTTCGGCGGCAGTAACTCTGACAGGTCTCGGGGTTGACGCTGTAGGAGTTAACTGTTCTCTCGGCCCCAACGAGCTTGAACCTGTTGTGAGTGAAATTTCAAAATATACCAATTTGCCTATTGTTATAAAGGCAAATGCAGGACTTCCTGACCCAAACAGCAACGAATATGATATTATGCCCGACGATTTTGCAAAGTGTGTTTCTTCATTGCTTAAATACGGCGTAAAAATAATCGGAGGATGCTGCGGAACAACTCCTGAATATATTTCAAAAATTAAAGAAACACTTAAAAAAGAAAGATACCAGCCTCAGAAAAAGAGTGTTGATACGACTGTTTGCAGCGCAAGTACCGTAGTAGAAATCAACGGCCCCAGAATTATCGGTGAGAGAATTAATCCTACAGGCAAAAAGCTGTTTAAGCATGCGCTTGTTGATAATAACATTGACTATATTCTTACGCAGGCATTAAGCCAGGTAGGCGGTGGCGCGGAGATTCTTGATGTGAATGTGGGACATCCCGAAATAGATGAAAAAAAGATGATGGTGCGCGTGCTTAAAGCAATTCAAAGCGTTTGTGACGCACCACTTCAGATTGACTCTACAAAGCCCGATGTTCTTGACGCAGGTTTAAGATATTATAACGGCAAGCCGATAGTAAATTCGGTAAACGGAGAAGAAAAGAGCCTGAGTGAGGTTTTGCCACTCGTAAAAAAATACGGCGCGTCGGTTGTGGGACTTACGCTTGATGAAAACGGAATTCCAAAAACGGCTGAGGGAAGATTTGAAATTGCAAAGAGCATTGTCGAACGTGCCGAGGCAATCGGTATTGATAGAAATGACGTTTACATTGACTGTCTTACACTCACGGTATCGGCAGAACAGGATGCCTGTCGTGAAACATTAAAAGCCTTGCACAGGGTAAAAACCGAGCTTGGCTGTAAAACCTGTCTGGGAGTTTCAAATATATCGTTTGGACTTCCGAATCGAGAACTGGTAAACAGAACATTTCTTACAATGGCTCTTGAAGAGGGACTTGACCTTCCTATAATTAATCCGAATGTTGAGTCAATGACAGGAGCTGTTTGCGCTTACAGAGTGCTATCGGGAATTGATAAAAATTCAACGGATTTTATAAATAAATATAATGACGCCGCCCCTGCGGTCAGCGAATCGAAAACATCTGAAATTGATATTTTTACAGCTGTTTACAGCGGACTGAAAAACGAGGGTGCTTCTATTACTCAGAAACTCCTGGAAAGCACGGATGCAATGCAGATTGTAAATGAAATGCTTATTCCGGCGCTCGACAAAGTGGGAGATGATTTTGAGAAAAATAAGATTTTTCTTCCCCAGCTTATACAAAGTGCAAACACTGCTCAGGAGTGTTTTGAGGTTATAAAAAAGCATATTTCCGTGACGAGCGGTTCGCCTGTGAGCAAAGGAAAGATTATTCTTGCAACCGTAAAGGGCGACATACACGATATAGGCAAGAATATTGTCAAAGTGCTGCTTGATAACTACGGATATACCGTAGTTGATTTGGGCAGGGATGTTGACCCTCAGCTCATTGTTGATACTGCTGTTGAACAGAATATAAAAATGATTGGGCTTTCAGCTCTTATGACGACTACGCTCAAAAGTATGGAAGAAACTATAAAGCTTGTAAGAGAAAGAAAAGAACTGCAAAATCCCGACGGCACAAGCAAGTGTGTTGTTTTTGTCGGAGGTGCAGTTCTCACAAAAGAGTACGCTATGAAAATAGGAGCAGATTATTACTGTAAAGACGCAAAAGAAAGCGTTGATACGGCAAAATTGGTTTTGGGGTAAAGTCAGTTAATATCGATTGCAGTAATCTCGGCACAATTGTTTATTCTTGGAACAGGATTTGAATTGCCTAAACCTGAGGAAACAATCATTTTGGTGTCGTTAAAATTGAATTCACCTTTATCATATTTTGGGAAAAGTCCCTGATTAGGGGCAAAAAGGCCTCCGATAAACGGAATCTGAATCAGTCCCCCGTGTGTGTGACCGCAGAGTATCAAATCAATATTGCTGTCCTTTGCAATATCTCCTATGTATTCTGGTTGATGGTGAAGAAGAATAGAAAAATTGTTTTTAGATTTTTCACAGAAATTATCCCAAAAATATCTTTCGGGAGTTTCATAGTCAGGGGCGTCAAATTCATAATAAGGAAAGTCAGATAACCCTCCGATTAAAATTTTTTCTCTGTTTTTTTCAAATTCGATCAATTCATTGTCAAGCAGCAATGCGCCTGTATTATTTATATCATTTTTAAAGTCAAGCTTGTCGGATAGGTCACGTTCGTGATTGCCGAGAACACAGTAGGTTGGCGCAATATCAGAAAGCTGTGAGAGCAGTTCTTCCATAACACTGTCATCATCAAAATAACGGGTTACCATATCACCGCCGACTGCAATAAAATCGGGACTTTGCTCTTTAATTTTATTTACAAGGTCGCGGTTTTTTTCTCCGAATTCCTTGTTGTGTAAATCTGAAATAAAAACAATGCGGAGTTTTGTGTTTAATTTTTCAGTTTTATAATTATATTTTTTTATTTCTAATGTATTTGTGCAGTAAATTCCATTAATTAAAAGGAAAACTACAAAAATTATTATGAATGAAATAATAATTATTTTAAATTTTTTCAATATTAATCTCCTATAATTTTACTTTAATTGGTTTATTGTAATATTATATTAGTTTAATATTTGCTCTTTGTCAAATATTAAGCTACAATAATGTCGCTTTTTGTGTTGTAAAAATATATATATTGCGGTTGTATTTTTTTTATGGTATAATTACGTTATATTTTAGCCTTTTGGAGGTATTAATCTTGGAACTTGGGATTAAAAATAAAAATGTATTAATAGTGGGAGCCAGCAAAGGAATAGGAAAGGGCATTGCATGTGCTTTTGCAGAAGAAAAGGCAAAAATAGTTGCTGTTGCCAGAACCGAATCTCTTATGGCAGAAGTAAAAAAAGAGTGTCTGCAGCTTGGTTGCCCGTCATTTGATTATGTCATAGAAGATATAATGAGTTGCGATACGAAAAAATTTGCAGAAAATTTGATTGAGAAGTACGGCGATTTTGATATAGTAGTTCATAATGTTGGAGGCTCACTTATCAGCAGGAATCCGCTTGGAGGGGCTGATGAGTGGAATTATGCTTTGAAATTTAATGCAGTTGCCTCAATTGATATGAACAGTGTTTTAATTCCGCCTATGATAAACAAGAAATGGGGCAGAGTAATACAAATTTCATCTATTTCGGCAAAAATGCTTCGGGGAAATCCCCTTTATGCATCTGCAAAGGCATTTCTTGACGCTTATGTTACAACTGTGGGACGAGCTCTTGCGCCGGACGGTGTAGTACTCAGCTCAGTTCAGCCGGGTGCAGTTGCTTTTCCGGGTAGTTATTGGGATAATTATACAAGGACCGATCCTGCGAGATGTGAGGATTTTCTGCGTCATCATCAGGCGGTAAACAGATTTGGAACACCCAAAGAAATTGCAGATGTTGTATTATTTATGGCAAGTGAGCAGGCATCGTTTATGCCAGCCGCTATTGTTCCTGTTGACGGAGCAAATATGTAATTTTTAATCGGGGTATGATAATTCATGAAAAGACTTTTTGACATTGCAGCAAGCGGATTTGGCTTGATTTTGTTATCACCGGTATTTTTGATTTTATCGGTAATGATAATTATTGACAGCCCCGGAGGGGTGTTTTTCAGAGGACCTCGCATCGGGAAAAACGGTAAGGCATTCAGAATATTTAAGTTTCGCTCAATGGTCAAGGACTGCGAGGGAAAGGGTAAGTGGAACGTAGGCGATAATGATGACAGAATAACGCGAACAGGTCATTTTTTAAGGAAGACTAAGCTTGATGAAATTCCTCAGCTTATTAATGTGTTTATCGGTGATATGAGCTTTGTCGGTCCGCGGCCTGAGCTTAAGGTTTACGTTGATATGTACACGGACGAAGAGAAGCGAATACTGGATCTAAAACCCGGAATTACAGATTATGCAAGCATGGCTAATATTGCTCAGTTTGAAACCTTTACAAAAGCAGTTGATCCTGATGAAGCATATTTAAAATACATAAGACCTCTAAAGCTTAAATTACAGCTTTTCTACAGGGACAATCATTCATTTTTGGGAGATATTAGATTGATATTTTGGACAATTTATAAAGTGCTTACACATTCCGAAAAAATACCTAAAGAAGTTGTGCCTATTGTTGAGGAGCATGAGATTTATGTTAAAGAACTTAACAGCAAAAACGGAGATTTTATAGCAGTATAATTGATATTAAGTCCGCAAGATTTATATTCGGAGTCGTTTTTAGATGATAATTTATTGGTCTATGATTCTGTGGGTACCGCTTATTTACTTTGTGTATTCTCTGAATTACAAAGAAGAAATAATGCTCACGGATTATAATATACAGCAGGGAATTCAAAAAAAAATACCTATTGCATATGCGATATTAATATTCGGATATTTTATCTTCTGGATAGGCATGAGAAAATATGTTGCCGATACAACTCTTTATATCGGTATATTTAATTTAATACCAACGGATTTTTCAACAGCATGGAGTGAAATTAACTGGGAAGGCAAAAATCCGGGATTTGATATTTTTAATATAATTTTCAAATGTTTTGTTTCTCAAAATTATACTTGGTGGTTAATGACCATAGCCATATTATCAGGTGTTTGTGTTATGATAGTTTTGAGAAAATATTCTGTAGACTTCTTTTTAAGTTCATTTTTATTTATGACATTACTGACTTTTACATGGATGATGAACGGAATGCGTCAGTTTATTTGTGTTGCCATTCTGTTTTTATGTTGTGATTGGATAAAGGACGGAAAAGCAGTAAAGTTTGTAATAGCAGTATTATTATTATCTACATTTCATATGACTGCACTTTTAATGATTCCTGTTTATTTCGTCGCCAGAAGCAAGCCGTGGAAAGGTAAAATAGGTTTATTTATTGTTGGGATTATACTTATCTGTATATTTGCCGAACCGTTTTTTAACGGTGTTGACAGTGCTTTAGGCAATACAGCATATGCAGGTGAAACAGCGCAGTTTGAGGAAGATAACGGAGTTAATCCGCTCAGAGTGTTGATGTACGCTATCCCCCCGGTGGTTTCATATATAAAGAGAGAAAAACTTATTGAATATTATGAGAAATACCCGATATTGCCAATATGTATTAATATGTCGCTTATTACGGCTGCTTTGTATTTTGTGGGTATGTTTACCAGCGGCATTCTCATTGGCAGACTGCCGATATATTGTGAATTGTATGATTTAATTTTAATTCCGTTTTTACTGCATACCTGTGTAAGTAAAGAAAGCAGAAAAATAGTTCAGCCAATTGTTATATGTGCTTTGTTATTATATTTTTATTTGACAGGTCCTGCTTCCTACCATAGTGAATTAACGGGAGGCTTATAATTGGAGGATATATGGGGACAATTAGCGGGAAAAAACTAAAATTTATTTCATATGCATATGTCATAGGTGCAATTTTAGTTGTTCTTGGTCATTCTACACCTACAGGCAACTCCGATTTACCTATATTTGTAGATCAAATAAGAACATTTATATATTGTTTTCATATGCCTCTATTCTTTTTTATAGCAGGGTTTCTGTTTAAATATACAACTGATAAAAATAAGAAGCCGTATGTAAGGTTTATTAAAAACAAAGCTGTACGTTTTTTAACACCCTATTTTGTTTTATCGGCAATAGGAATATTGCCTAAGATTTTGCTTGCAAATTTTGTTAATGATGAAGTTTCGTTTGACATATACTATGTATTTGAAACAATATTTAATCCTCGGCTTAATGTTTGGGGTCATTTTTGGTTTTTGCCGACATTGTTATTAATATATGCAATATCATATTTAATTTTAAAGTGTTATAATCATAAAATTTTATATCGCTTATTATTAGTATTAGCTTTATTATTGGCTGTTTTACCAATCAATACAGACTGGTTTGCAATTAAGGATATATGCAGCGAATTGATATATTTTTGTATAGGAATATTTTCATGTAATTATATTGTAGAAAATCGAAATAAAATATTTAGACTTCCAAATGCAATGATTTCTATAATCATTGCAATTGCATATTATGCATATATGACAGTTAATAATTTTTTCTGGCTGGATTGGTTAAGAAATTTATCCGCTATTATTATTGCCTTTTTAATGATTTACGCAATACTGTATTTTTCAGTATTATTTGAAGAAAAAGGCAACAGATGGCTCGATTTTCTTGACGGAAAAACATTTTCAATTTACATAATATCGTGGCCGTGTCAGGCGGCGGTGGAAGTATTTTTAAACAGGGTGCTGCAAATGCATTGGTATATTACTTTGCCTGTTATGTTTTTGGCAGGTTTAATAATTCCTTTGATGTTTCTGCATTTTTATAAAAAGATAAAGCATCAACCTAAATTTATAAATCTTGTATTTGGGGTAAATTAACTATTTTATGTGAGTATGGAGGAATATATATGACCAGCAAAGCTCTTGCGTGGCTGATACGTCGTCACGGAATTGAAATGACACATCTGTCGGGGGGCAGTCATATAGGTGCAATTTTGTCTGTAGCCGATATAATGGGCGTGCTTTACACCGACATTTTAAATTTTGATATAAATAATCCTAATTGGGATGGTAGAGACCGTTTTATCTTAAGCAAAGGACATGCAGGTGCGTCTGTTTATGCTGCTATTGCAGAAAACGGTTTTTTTCCTGTTGAAGAACTTAAAACTCATTATGCGAATGGCAGCAGACTTTCAGGACATGTTTCACATCATCTTCCCGGAATTGATTTTTCAACCGGCTCACTTGGTCACGGACTTCCTGTAGCCGCAGGTCGTGCACTTGCGGCAAAGCAGGACGGGAAATCTTTTCGTTCTTTTGTTGTTTTGGGTGACGGAGAATGTAATGAGGGTTCGGTATGGGAAGCAGCAGAGTTTGCCAATCATTACAAACTTGATAACCTTGTGGCAATTGTTGACCACAACCATATGCAGAGCCTCGACTATTGCAATAATACGCTTGAGGTTGATATGGCTAAACGCTGGGCAGGCTTTGATTGGAATGTAATTGAAGTTGACGGACATGACCACGATGCTCTGAGAAGTGCGTTAAAAGATACATCAAATCCTGAGCATAAACCTACGGTGGTAATTGCACATACAGTAAAGGGCAAGGGAGTTTCATTTATGGAAATGGACATCCTCTGGCACTACAGATTCCCTCACGATGGCTGGGAATATAACTGTGCGGTTAATGAGCTTCATAAAATAAAACCCGATGAAGTAGAAGATCCTTACACACCGGACGGATGTCACGAAACTACGGCAGAACCCGACAATTGCAGACATACGGTTTCTGAAACATATAACCCTACATATTACACAAGGGAGGTTGAGGACAGATGAGAGATACAGTAATCCGTACTTTAATCGAACTTGGAAAAAAAGATAAAAACATTGAGCTGATAACAGGTGATTTGGGTTTTGGCGTACTCAAAAGTTTTTGGGAAACGCTTCCTGACCAATTTGTAAATGCAGGCATAGCCGAGCAGAATATGACGGGAGTTGCCGCAGGTATGGCCCTTGAAGGCAAAAAAGTTTTTACCTATTCAATCGGAAACTTTCCAACTCTTCGCTGCCTTGAGCAAATCAGAAATGACTGCGCGTATCATAATGCGAATGTAAATATAATTTGCGTCGGCGGCGGATATGTCTACGGTTCGCTCGGAATGAGTCATCACGCTACAGAAGACATTGCCATTCTTCGTGCTTTGCCTGATGTAACTGTAATTTGCCCGGGTGATCCTGTAGAAGCAGAGCTTGCTACCAAGAAAATTGCAGAAACTGACGGCACCTGCTATTTAAGACTTGGCAGGGGCGGAGAAAAGGTTATTAATACGCAGATAAAAGAATTTGAAATAGGCAAAGCCTATAAACTGAGAGATGCCAAAGATTTGCCGAAAAAAGTTGCTGTATTTTCAACAGGGGCAATTCTTGAGGAAACATCAAAAGCCTGCGATATGCTTGAAGAACACGGGATTGCAGTTGAGCAATACAGCTTTCCTACAGTAAAGCCGATAGATAAGACCGTGATTGAAGGTTGTGCAAACAGATTTGAAAACATATTTACCGTTGAGGAGCATAATATAGTCGGCGGCTTTGGCGGAGCTGTTGCCGAAGTTCTTGCAGAGTGTGGCGGAAAGGTTAAGCTTCACAGAATAGGAATTAATGATTTCTACTGCATTGAAGTTGGCGAACAGTCTTATTTGAGAGAACAGGTGGGGATTAATGCAGAAGGTATTACTAATAAGGTAAGGGGCGTTTTCGGTGAGTAAAATACTGATACTTGCAAATCATTACAATACTTTAAGGATTTTCCGCAGAGAGCTGATAAAAAAACTTGCTGAACTCGGTAATGAGGTGATTATATCAATACCTCCCGATGAACAAAAAGAAATAGATACTTTGGAATCTTATGGCTCAAAAGTAATTATTACCGATATGGAGCGCAGAGGGATGAATCCCTTAAAGGACATTTCACTTCTTAATAGATATAAAAAACTTATAAAAGATGTGAAACCCGATAAGGTAATTACATATACAATTAAGCCTAATATATACGGCTCATTGGCTTGCAAATCCCGCAAAATACCGCATTATTGCAATGTTACGGGGCTTGGCTCTACTTTTATGGCAGACGGAGGTCTTATGCGCAAGCTTGTGTCGGTTATGTATAAGTTTTCTATGAATAAGGCGGAAAAGATATTCTTTGAGAATGTCGGAAACCGCGACACACTCGTAAACGGAAAAATTGTTCGTAAGGAACAGACTGTGGTTATGGCTGGTGCAGGAGTAAACCTCGATGAGTTTGCTTTTTGTGATTATCCTGAAGATGACGGAGCAGTACATTTTCTTAACGTCGGCAGAATTATGCAGGAAAAAGGTATGGACGAGCTGTTTTACGCTATTCGTAAAATTAAATCAGAATATCCAAAAACTACATTTGACTTTATAGGCTGGTATGAAGATAATTATAAGGAAACAGTTGAAAAAATGCAGTCCGAGAATATGATACACTTTCACGGATTTCAAAGCGACGTTACTCCGTTTATCAGGAAAGCCCACTGTATTGTTCATCCGTCGTATCATGAGGGAATGTCAAATACTTTGCTTGAGTCATGTTCAATGGGACGTCCTATTATTACAAGTAATATCCACGGTTGTTTGGAAGCTGTTGATGAGGGTAAAAACGGTTTTCTTTGTAATGTAAAAGACGGAGAAGATCTGTATTTAAAGCTAAAACAATTTATAGAACTGCCATATGAACAAAAGAAAGAAATGGGCAGATATGCCAGAAAATTTGTTGAAAAGAATTTTGATAAGAAAGATGTAGTTAATAAGACTATTGAAGAAATCGGTTTGTGAGTCAATTATTAACAATCAGGAGATTATACGTGTCTATAATGTTGATATAGATTACAACTATATAAATCTTAATATTGAAAACATAATAAAAAAATAATTTATTATTTTTGTTTGAGTGTTTTGATGGATTAAAATAACGGTAATGGAGAATAACTATAAACAATATGTTTTATAAAAATCTTAAAAACATAAGTTGGATTAAAATAAAGAGAGGGTAATTATGAAAATATTATTTATTGCTGGTAGAAATATATATAATACAAACGGAGAGATAAGGCTGATAAAAAACAGAGCCAATTCTTTATTTGATAATTATGAAATAATTACTGATTTTATTTGCTATAGAGATAAAGACGTATTAAAAGAAAAGCAAGAAATAATTAACGAGCACTCCAAATTTTATCTTATTACATATTCAAAAAATCCGTTCAGTATTTTTTATCACACTAAAGATGTTGTGAAAAAGGCAATTGAATTATTAAAAAATGAAAACTATGCAGCGGTAGTCATCTCAGGCGAGATTGTCCTGAAAATAATAGACAAGCTAAGGAAAGTAACAGATATACCGATTATATATGATGTTCATGGTGTTTGTGATGAGTTGAAAGAATTCCGTGGAAGTAATTTTATTATAAATTTAAAAAGAAACCTTATTTACAGGATGTTTACAAATCAAGGAAGAAAATATATTCATAAATATGATGCAGCGTTTGTTGTAACAAATGAGTTGAAAAAACATACAATTGATGTATTTAATGCTGATAAACTAAAATATTTTATTGTACCGTGTGCAAAAAAAGACTTTTCCATAGATGTAGAGTTTCAGAAAAAAAATAGAGAACAATATAGAAAAAAATACGGCATACAAAATAATACATTGCTTTTTATTTATTCGGGTGGTGTGTCACCATGGCAATGTATTGACGAAACAATTGATATATTTTTAAGAATTAATAAAATATTAAAAAACAGTAAGCTGTTAATTTTAAGCAATGATGCTGAAAAGATTAACACAAAAAACAACGAAGCTATTATAAAGGATTCGGTTGCATATGATAAAGTTGATGCAACTTTATGTTCAGGTGATTTTGCATTTATGATAAGAGGCGATTATGTTACAAATCACGTTGCATTTCCAAATAAGTATTGTGAGTATGTTGCCAGTGGGATGAAAATAATCTGTTCTCCGTATTTATTCACTATTGCAAATAACATTCGTGAAAATGATATTGGTTATATAATGGAAGAGGATACAGATATTAACGAGTTAATAAAATATATAGAATCATGTAAGGAGTGGGGAAACGATTTTGATAGAAGAAAAATGATTTTGGACAACTTATGTTTTGATAAAACCTTAAAGCCTTTTGCCGAATATCTTGGAGTGAGTAAATAATGTCAGATAAGCTGTTAACTATATTTACACCAACTTATAATAGGGTTGATTTATTAAAAAGATGTTATAACTCATTAAAGAGACAAACTTCTTTTAATTTTGAATGGGTTATTGTTGATGATGGATCTGAAGATAACACAAAAGAAGAAGTAAAAAAATGGATGAATAAAGGAAATAATTTTCAAATTAAATATTATTATAAAAATAACGGTGGATTACATACAGCGTATAATGTAGCAATTGAACATATGGAAACTGAATTATGTATGTGTATAGATTCAGATGATTTTGCTTCTGATAACTGTGTGGAATTGATAGAGAATTGCTGGAATAGCCGTGGTGATGAAACTCAGTATGCAGGTATAATTGGATTAGATTGTTGCATAAACGGAGATATTGTCGGAG
The DNA here is from genome assembly GCA_947593615.1 of uncultured Clostridia bacterium. GTDB lineage: Bacteria > Bacillota > Clostridia > Oscillospirales > Acutalibacteraceae > Ruminococcoides. The sequence goes on along the minus strand of CANQDR010000021.1, from coordinate 29,090 downwards.
GACATATAAATAACTATTCGGAAATAAATCTTGTTGATTGGACCATGGGTAAATATCCCGTGAAAAAAGGTGACAAAAAATTAGTTGTACGAGTTGATTTATATAAAGAAGTATATCCCATGAAACAATATGAGGGTGAAAAAAATTTTAATCCCAATTATATGAATATACTAATAGGTCTTAAACATAATTATATTTCTTTAGATAAGTGTCTTTGCTATGTTGATTATCAAACAGATGGTATGACTAATAGTATGCTTTGGCAATATTATAATAGTCCTAATAGTTTTGCAGATATTCGCATTTTATATTTATCGCTACCTAAAGCTCCATTATTTTTTATAATTAAAAACTGTATACACTATGTCTCAAGCTGTATATTATCAAAAAGAAAAAATTTTATACAAAAAAGTCCAAAAAAATTCTTAACAGCTATTTGTACCCCGTTAGGTTTTTTGCTTTCAAGGTATATTATATATAAAAATAAAAAACGATAATAGGTGACTGAATTGTGAAAAAAATACTTTTTATGATTCCTAATCTTTTTGGAGGCGGAGCTGAAAAAGTTCTTGTAAATCTTGTAAACAACATGGACAGAAGTAAATTTGATATTACTGTTCAAACACTGTTTTCAGGTGGAGTTAATGAGCAATACCTCAACAAATATATAAAGTATAAATATTGTTATAAGAAAACTTTTAGCGGCAACAGTCATTATTTTAAGTTGTTTTCTCCAAAAAGACTTTATAAAAGGTTTGTAAAAGATCATTATGATATAATTGTATCTTATCTTGAAGGTCCTACTGCAAGAATTGTAAGTGGATGCACAGATGAAAACACAAAACTTGTAAGCTGGATACATGTTGAACTTCATACTAAAAATATTCTATCGGCATCATTTAGAAATTTTGACGAGGCAAGACTATGTTATGAGAAATATGATAACACAGTTTGTGTATCAGAATATGTAAAAAATCTTTTTGTAAAGATACTTGATTTCCAAAAACCAATTGAAGTTTTATATAATACAAATGAAACTGCTCAAATAATTAGGCTTTCTGAAGAGAAGGTTGATAATTATGAATTTGATGAGAATGTTAAAACAATAGTTGCAGTGGGTACTCTTAAAAAACCAAAAGGTTTTGATAAACTTATAAGAATACATAAACGATTGCTTGATAATGGTATTTATCATAAAATAATAGTTTTAGGCAGAGGTCCTGAAGAGGAAAATCTAAAAAAGCTTATAAACAGCAAGGGTGTAGCTAACACTTTTAAATTATTAGGATATGACGCAAACCCATATAAATATTTAAAAAATAGCGATATGTTTGTTTGCTCATCAATTTCCGAGGGGTTTAGTACAGCGACAACTGAGGCATTAATTTTAGGAACGCCTGTTGTTACCACACTGTGTTCTGGCATGCAGGAAATGCTTGGAGAAAATAACGAATATGGAATTGTTACTGAAAATAATGAAGATGCTCTTTATGAAGGCATAAAAAGAATGCTGACTACTCCCGGTATGCTTGAAGACTACACCAAGCGTGCTAAAGATAGAGGAAAGCTATTTAGCACAGAAAAAACGGTTAAGGCTGTTGAAAAAATGTTGTTGGAGTTGTAATTTGTAGTGAAACATGGGTTTTATTTCAGATTTTATAAAAAATTTCATAATGAATTATTTTGTTGCTTTTTAGCAAATTTAGCTTACTTGTTGTTTTGTATAAAGTTTTTATTTCGTAAATTTACAAGAAAAAGGGTAAGCGTTAAAATGACCGCTGAGCAGGCGCATAATATTATTGATAAGGTTTATTCTCCACCTGTATCAAATCCGGAATATATAAATCCTGTAATAGATTCCGATTTGGATTTATCGGTTATTATCCCCGTTTATAATTATGCAGATATATTGGAAGAAAATATAGAATCAATACTTAATCAAAAGACCAAATATAAATATCAGGTTATTTTTGTAGATGACGGTTCGACTGACGGCGCAAGAGATATTTTGAAAAAGTATGAGAAAAATCCCAAAGTTAAATTGATTTTTCAGAAAAACAGCGGTATAGGTGCTGCAAGAAATACAGGCATTAACAACGCATCAGGAAAATATTTGATGTTTATTGACTGCGACGATACGGTACATAATGATATTATTGAAATGCTTATGGACGAAGCGTATCAAAATGATTACGATATGGTTATGGCCGCACACAACTTAGTTAAGGAAAAAGACGGAAAAGTATTCAATGTTATTCCGAATATATACCCAAAGAGTAATTTAGTTGGATATAAAAACGGTGATGATATAATGAATTTGGCGGGACTGCCGTGGTGTAAGGTGTATAAAAGAGCGCTTTGGAATGATGTTCGTTTCTTTCCGGGATTTTGGTATGAGGACACAATTATTCAGTTTTTAATTTTTACTAACTGCAAAAAATATTCATATTTGCAAAAAGTTGAATATGAGTACAGATGGTACGAAAAAAACTTTTCTCATACTCAGGGCGGTAAAAATAATGTAAAGGCAATTGACAGCTATGGAATATTACTCAAAATAATTGAAAAGTATATAGAAAATGGACAAAAGTGCGATGAAGTGTTTTATACTCTTTTACTACGTCATTTAAGCACATATTATTATTCTTTATTTACGAATTATGAAAAGGATTTGGTGGAAGCACTTTTTACTGTAGCTGCTGAAATGATTGAAAAGTATAAACCTGAGAAGAAAGTGAAGTTACCCTATATTCTGCGTCAGGTAGAGAAGTCATTTGACAATAAAGATATAGAACTATGGAAATTATCTAGCTGCTATCAGTAAAAATATATAGGTTGAGGTGCTAATTATGGGGCTAAAGATTGAGACATGGGCTTTGGCGTTTAGAAAAAGAAAAAACGGACTTATTTTAAATGATAATAGTGAATTTACATTAATAAAGAGTAAGAAAAAGGGATGGTTTGCCGACCCGTTTTTGTTTGATAATAATGGTGATACATATTTATTTGCAGAGTTTTTTTCATATAAATTAAGCAGAGGGGTTATTGCTTACTCAAAGTATGACAAAAAAAAAGCTGTTTTTGAAGAGTTTAAAGAAATAATAACAGAAGATTATCATTTATCATATCCGTTTGTTTTTGATTATAATGGAAATATATATATGATGCCTGAGTCTAATGAATCTAATTCATTATATCTTTACAAAGCTGTAGATTTTCCTGATAGGTGGGAAAAGCTTCCTCCTATTATCGAAAAAATGAAACTGGTAGACACAACTCCTGTATTTATTGGAGAAAAGAAGTATGCTCTTTCACTTAGGATAGACAGCAATAATACTGAAAATAAAAACGAACTTCTCTTACTTGATTTTAGCAGCAATGATTTTAATGTCAATAATATTAAAAATCTAAAAACGGATATGAGCACAGCGAGACCGGGAGGAAGATTTTTTAAGTTTAATAACCGATTTTACAGAGTTTCTCAGGACTGCATTGATGAGTACGGCAAGGCAATTAATATATTAGAAATTGACAGTAATTACTTTTGTAATTTTAAAGAGTCATTAGTAAAAAAAATAACTCCGAAGCAAATTAATTTAGTTAATGCTAAACAATCTGAAGGTATTCATACATATAATTTTAGCGATAAATTCGAAGTAATTGATTTAAAGTATTATAAATACTCTTTTATAAGAATAATTTATAAATTATTATTGTTAATTAAACGTAAATAATTTGGAGAACAGGATATGAAGTGTATTTCCTTAATTACGGTGTATAATAAGAAAACTCTTCTGGATGAAATGATAGATAGTGCAAAAAGGCAGAAGAATGTTGAAATTGATTATGTTATGCTTGATAATTCATCAGCTGAATTTTCTTCTGCGGCACAAGCTCTTAATTACGGGGCGGGAAAATCATTAGGAGAGGTTCTTGTCTTTCTTCATCAAGACATAGAGTTCCTTGCTGATGATGTTTTGGAATATATATATGACTATGCTGTTGAAAATCCCAATATTGTGTTTGGCGCAGCGGGTGTAGAAGATAAAAACTTTAATAAAGATACAAAAATTTTATCATCAATGCTTGAGGGACCTAAGAGTAAAGAAAATAAATATAACACGATAAAAGTACCAACTAAAGCATTTACACTGGATGAGTGCTTGATTGCTTGTCACAGAAATTGCTTTAATACTATTAAATTTGACGAAAAAGTATGTGACGGATGGCACTTATATGGAGCGGACTTGTGTCTACAGGCAAATATTTGTTCAGGATTGGAGGTAAAAGCAGTTCCTCTTAATGTTTGGCATAAATCACACGGAAACGCTGATGGTGCGTATTTTAAAACACAAAATTTACTTGCAATAAAATATAAGAAATACTACAATGTAATAAATACAACAAACGGTTACGTATATACCAATTTTTTAAAACGACTTGCTCAAAACCTTTACAGAAAAATAAAATACAGAAAAGTGTAATGTTTTATGAATAAAAAAATATCAGTAATAGTACCGGCGTATAATGCTCAGGAAACTATTGAACGCTGTGTTCTAAGCATAAAAAATCAAAGTTATTCTAACATTGAGATAATTGTAGTCAATGATGGCTCATCTGATGAAACAGAAAAAATAGTTCAAAGAATTGCCGACAAAGATTCAAAAGTAAGGTTAATAACTATTCCAAACGGCGGAGTATCTCATGCAAGAAATGTCGGTATAGATAACGCAACAGGTTATTTTATAACTTTTGTTGATTCTGATGATTATGTAGATTCTGAAATGTATGAGTATCTTATAGGCTTGATTCAGAAATATGATGCAGATATTGTTCATTGCAGCTATAAAAATATTAATCTGGACGGTAGTATAGTACCTGTAGGAAACAAGAAGAAAATAATTGAGCAAAGTCAAGATGAGGCTATTGAATGTTTGATTGGCGGCAGGCTATTTAGCGGTGCTCTTGGGAATAAAATTTACAGGGCAACACTTTTTGAAAATATAAGGCTTGACGAACATATAAAATATAATGAAGATGTATTAGTTAATTTTTATTTATTTGAAAAGGCAAATAAATCAGTATATTCGGATATAGCTTTTTTAAATTATGTGGCAAATCCTGACAGTTCAACTCACTCTGCGGATCCTGTAAGAGCTAACAGGGAATTTTTATATGTAGCAGAAAAGATTTTAAAAAAAAGCATTGGAAAGCCATATGAAGAAGTTGCAAGACGACGAATGCTTAATAGTTTACTGGGACTTTATGCAGCATATCTTTTTGCTGATAAAAATAGATACAGTAAAAAAGAAAAGCAAGAAACAAAATCAAGAATTGTGGAGAGTTATAAAAAAGGATTGTATATAAGTAAAAAAGACAGAATAAGAGTCTTTATGTTTCGATTTTGTCCGCATATATATGTTGGTGCCTACCGTTTATACGATAAAATCCGAGTGAAAAAATTAGATCCAGAACAATAAGAGGATATTATGGAAGAAAAAGTCAGTGTGATAGTTCCGATTTATAATGTTGAAAAATATCTTATCAAATGTATTGAAAGCATAGTAAATCAAACGTACAAAAATTTAGAAATAATATTGGTTAATGACGGATCACCTGATAACTGCCCTCAGATATGCGATGAGTATGCAATCAAAGACAGCAGAATAAAAGTTATACATAAAGAAAATGGCGGGCTTTCCGATGCAAGAAATGCAGGTATGAGTGTTGCGACCGGAGAATATATTTCATTTATTGACAGTGATGATTATATTTCTTTAGATTTCATAGAGACACTTTATAATACTATGAAGTATGAAAGCAGTGACATTGTAGAGTGTGATGTAATAAAGATTTTTGAAAATAAAGATCCTAAAGAGAATGAAAATGAGAACGATTTTAAAGTTGAAACATTTGATACGCAAGATGGCTTATCAATGCTGATAGCAGAAAATGAATTTCGCCAACATGTTTGGAATAAGTTATACAGGTCTACTATAGTTTTACCTATCCCTTTTAAAAAAGGAAAGCTTAATGAGGACGAATTTTGGACTTATCAGGTTTTTGGACAAGCAAAAAGGGTTACGAAAATTAAAAAATTAATGTACTACTATTTGCAGCGTGAGAGCAGCATAATGGGGAATAAATTTAATATACGACGACTTGATGCATTAGAAGCAAAAGAAGAGCGTCAAAAATATATTGAAAATAAATTTCCCAGCATATCTGTTCAATCGAAGATAGATTTGTTTGGTTCATGTATTTTTGCGTGTCAATCCGCAATGAAATTTTTACATGGTAAGGAAAAAAGAAGGGCAAAAAAAATAATTAAAGTATATGTGAGCAATTGCAAATTAACTAAAAGCGAAATAGATACAGTAAAAGGGAAAAATCATTTTTGGTTTTCTTTTGCAAATAAATGTTTTATGTTTTGCTGTAAAATCAGAAGTATGACAGGAGTAGGGTTTTAAGAAAAATATACCCATAATTTTATTATATCTGGTGTTAATTTGAAACTGTAAAGGTTGTAAAAAAACCACAGTAAATCGTTGTAATAAATATAATATTAGAAACAAAATAGGAAATGGTATGAAATGAAAAAAGTAATGGTTGTATTTGGTACTCGTCCGGAAGCAATAAAAATGTGTCCGCTCGTTAATGAACTAAAAACAAGAGAAAATATAATAACTAAGGTCTGTGTTACAGGGCAACACAGACAGATGCTGGACCAAGTTTTGAACATTTTTGACGTAGTTCCTGATTACGATTTGTCAATTATGAAGGATAAGCAGACATTATTCGATATTACAACAAATATTCTTAACAGCATTAAGGAAGTTCTATATGCAGAAAAACCGAATGTTGTACTTGTTCACGGCGATACATCAACTACGTTTGCAACAGCGCTCGCTTGTTTTTATTTACAAATACCTGTTGGACATATCGAAGCGGGATTGCGTACATATAATATTTATTCTCCATATCCTGAGGAGTTTAACAGACAAGCAGTTAGTATTGTTGCAAAATATAATTTTTCACCTACAGAATTATCCAGAGAAAATTTGATTAGAGAAGGAAAAAGTCCCGACAGCATATATGTGACGGGAAACACAGCTATCGATGCTTTGAAAACAACAGTCAGAGATGATTACAATCACTCAGAACTTGATTGGGCTAAAGGTAGTCGCCTTATTATGCTTACGGCTCACAGGCGTGAAAATCTTGGAGAACCAATGCATAATATGTTTAGAGCAATTCGAAAAATTGTAGATGAAACGCCGGATGTAAAAGTGATATATCCAATTCATATGAATCCCATTGTAAGAAAAGCTGCTGATGAGGAGCTGGGAAATGATGACAGAATACATATTATTGAGCCACTTGATGTACTTGATTTTCACAACTTTTTATCAAGAAGTTATTTAATTTTAACAGATAGCGGTGGAATTCAAGAGGAGGCACCTTCGCTTGGTAAACCTGTACTTGTTATGAGAGATACCACCGAGCGTCCTGAAGGAATCAAAGCAGGCACATTAAAACTTGTTGGGACGGATGAAGAAGTTATTTATAATGAATTTAAAAAACTTTTAACTAATGAGGAAGAATATGAAAGCATGAGCAGAGCTTCAAATCCTTATGGGGATGGCTTTGCATGCAAGAGAATTGTTGATGTGTTGGAGAATAGTTTATGAGTGAAAATGGGTTAGTATCAATAGTTTTACCGATATATAATGGTGAAAAATATATGCGTTTGAGTATAGGTAGTATTATAAGTCAGACCTATAAGAATTGGGAACTTATTATTATTGATGACTGTTCAACCGATCATACTGCAGAAATTGCAAATGAATATGTAAAAAAAGACGCCAGAATAAAGTATTATAAAAATGAAAAAAATTTAAAACTTCCAAAAGGTCTTAACAGAGGTTTTTCATTATCAAAAGGAGAGTTCCTTACATGGACATCTGATGATAATTTATACCTTCCTACAGCAATTGAAAAAATGGTAAATACATTACAAATTGAACAAACTGATTTTGTTTTTGCTACATGTGATGTTATTGATGAAAATGGTAATGTTGTTGAAATAATAAAGGCGCCCAAGGATTATAAAAAATCAATTATCGGCGGTAATTTTGTTGGCGCATGCTTTATGTATACCAGAAAAGTATATAATACAGTTGGCGACTATAATGATAAAAGATTTTTAGTAGAAGATTATGATTATTGGTTAAGAATTTTTGCCAGATTTGATGTGTCCAATATACGAGAAACATTATATCAATACAGATGGCACGATGGAGCTTTAACAAGCACTGAAAAAAAGGAAAAAATAAATGATATTTGTGAGGAGGTAGTTATTTCAAATTTACCTTCATTCGGGAAATTAGATTTATTGCAGAAATATTATTTATATTCTCATTTAAATAGATTAAGGGCTTGCAAAAAAAATAAAAAGGATAGGAACTTTTATAAGTTTATGGCAAATGTTTATAATTGTTATTATTTAATAAAAGTAAAAATACCGAATAAATTAACACGCAAGTTTTTATTTTTATAAACACCGTTGTATAAAGAATTTATGTATATTAATATAATTGTAAATGCAGAAAAGGCAAATTATGTTTTGTAGAAATTATACGTGAATTATAAAAGCCAAAACAAAATGCCATAAGGAGAAAGTAATGTCAACACAAAAAAGTCAACTTAAATTAGGTGCCTTATTATCATATATAAATATGGGTATTGGTACATTGATTCCTATGTTCTATACTCCAATTATGCTTGGATTACTTGGAAACGATGAGTATGGTTTATATAGGCTGGCAACTAGTGTAACAAGTTACTTATCATTGATTTCTTTTGGTATAGGTTCAGCTATTGTCAGATATTTGACGAAGTACCGTGCAGAGGGAAATAAAGAAGGCGAAGAAAATATGCTTGGTCTTTTTAATATTATTTTCTCTGTAATTGCAGCAATTACAATTTTTGCAGGCATAGTTATTGCTGCTAATATTGGACTTATTTATTCTGATTCGTTGACAGGTGACGGTCAGATAGAAAAAATGCAGATACTTGTCTTTATTTTAACTATACAAACTGCATTTAGCTTTATAGTATCACCATATAGTGCCGTTGTTTCCTGTTATGAAAGATTTATTTTTCTTCAGTTTATAAATATACTTATAACAGTTGTTATTCCTGTTGTCAATATTATTGTTCTTTATTTTGGTTTTGCTTCAATCGGCATGGCGGTATCCGGAATGGTAATTTCAATTATTGTTGGAATTGTGTATTATGTGTATACCCGTCGGTTTATTGGCATAAGGGCTAGATATAATAAAATGCCGAAATCTCTTTTAAAAGAGCTTCTGGTATTTTCATTTTGGGTGTTTGTTGGAAATATTGTAAATCAGCTTTACAATACTACAGATACACTCATAATCGGAGCCATTCCGGCTCTTGCTACAACAGGTGTTGCAATATATAGTATTGGCGTAACTTTTAATTCCATGATGCTAAATTTTTCTATTGGAATAAGCAATGTTCTTACACCAAGGGTTAATCAGATGGTTTTCGGCAAAAATGATAATACAGAATTATCTGACTTGCTGATACAGATAGGAAGAATACAGAGTTATATAGTAGGCATAGTGTGTTCAGGTTTTATTGTATTTGGCAGACAATTTATAGAACTATGGGTAGGGTCCGGATATAATGAAGCATACTGGGTGGCCATTGTTACAATGATCCCTGCTTGTGTACCTTTAATGCAAAGCGTTGCACTGAATGTAATTGTAGCCAGAAATAAGCATAGATTCAGATCGCTTGTTTATCTTTTGATTGCAGTTATAAATGTTATTGGTACTATAATATTAGTAAATAATTTTGGAATCGTTGGTGCTGCTTTGGTTACGGGATTAGCAAATGTATTTGGTCAAGGCTTTATAATGAACTGGTACTATTGGAAGAAAATGTGTCTTGATATTCCGCGTTTTTGGAGGAATGTTGTTAAACAATTCGTAATTCCTGTTATAATGACTGTAATATCACTTATTTTGCTATCATTCATAGATTTAAATAACTGGGTTTTACTTTTCATAGGTATTGCAGTTTATACAATTATATTTGTATTTTTGAATTGGAAAAAAGTAATGAATGACTATGAAAAGGATATTTTCAGAAAGCCTGCAACGAGTATATTGAACAAGTTTAAGAAAAAAGATAGAAAAGGTGATATAGAATTATGATACATCCCATTAAATCTTTTATAATCCGAAGACATAATCATACTGCAAAGCATTTTCAAAACAGCAAATACGGAAAATGTTTGACAGAATTTAAGAACAGTGCAAAAAATGAAAATTGTTTTGTAATCGGCAACGGGCCAAGCCTGTCTGTTGATGATTTAACGATTTTACATAAAAATGCTATTCCGTGTTTTGCTTCTAATAATATTTTGAAATTATTTGATAAAACAGTATGGCGTCCAGAGTATTATGTATGTGAGGATTTATTGGTACTAAAAGATATACAGCAAAAAATAAATGAATCAAATCTTAAAAATAAATTTATTCCGATTAACTATCATTGGGATTATAATATAAATATTAACAGTGCAAAATATTTTTTGCAGAGTTTCTCTGATAAAATCAAATTCTCCGAAAATATAGCAGAAAATGTTGTAGGCAAGGGCACGGTAACAACTACCTGTATTCAACTTGCAACATATATGGGGTATAAAGATATTTATCTTTTAGGAGTTGATCACAGCTACAGTAAAACTATAGATAATTCCGGCAAGATAATTGTCGATAACAGTGTAAAGGATTATTTTGATGAAGATTATGCAAAAACAATGGAAAAGAAAATGATTCCAAATCTGGAGGCAACTACTCAGGCGTATAAAGAAGTAAAAGAGTATTGTGATAAAATAGGTGTAAAAATATATAACGCAACAAGAGGCGGAAAATTAGAGGTGTTTCCGAGAATCGATTTTGACAAAATATGTGAATAGGAGTAAATATATGAAAATTGTAGCTTTTGTACCGATAAAGATGAATAACGAGAGATTGCCCGGGAAAAATACAAAATCATTTGATAATGGTGAACCTCTGATATATTATATATTAGATACATTAAGAAAGGTTAATGGGTTAGACGAAATTTATGTTTATTGCAGCAACGAAGAAATTTGCAAATATATTCCGGAAGGCATAAAATTTCTTAAAAGAGATAGTTATTTGGACTTATCAACCACTTCTTTTAATAAAGTATTATCAACTTTTGCTGAGAAAGTTAAAGCGGATTTTTACATTCTAACTCATGCAACAGCTCCGTTTATTTCTGCAGAAACTTTTTGTAAGGCTATAGAGATAATAAAGACGGGGAAATATGATTCTGTGTTGACTGTTAGTGAGTTAAAGGAATTTTTATGGAAAAATAATGAACCGTTTAATTATTCTCCGGAAAATATTCCAAGAACTCAAGATTTAGAGCCTTTATATTCTGAAACATGCGGAATGTATGCATATTCTCGTAATCTTATATTAAACGAGAACAGAAGAATTGGTCATAGACCATATTTATTAAACGTATCAAAAATAGAAGCATTGGATGTTAATGAACCGATTGATTTTGAAATTTGCAATGCCGTATATAATATTATGAATAAGGATAAATCATAAATGGGAAACTTTAAAATTCTTGATTGTACGCTGCGCGATGGCGGATATATAAATAATTTTAAATTTGGTAATTCAACTATTAAAGACATAATTTCAAAATTAACGAGTGCCAATACAGATATAATAGAGTGCGGTTTTTTGAAAAGTAATTTTTTTGATAAGGACTGTACTCTTTATGGTTCTGTAGAGTATATTAAAGATTTTATATCACCAAAAAAAGACAATACAATATATGTAGCTATGATTGCATACGGAGATATTAGTAACGAGGAGATTTGTATTTGCGATGAATCCTCAATTGACGGTATCCGTCTGACGTTTCATCAGGATCAGATTGATAATGCTTTTAAGTTTGGTAAGGAACTTATGAAAAAAAACTATAAAGTATTTATGCAGCCTGTAGGGACAACAGCGTATACTGATGATGAATTAATTGATCTTGTGGATAGAGTAAATGATATTAATCCGTTTGCATTTTATATGGTCGATACACTGGGTTCAATGTTTAATAAAGATCTTATAGAAATGTTCAATTTAATTGATAAAAGATTAAATGCAGGTATCAGGGTTGGGTTTCATTCTCATAATAACTTACAGATGTCATTTTCTAACGCCATACAAATGCTTTCTATTGAAACTGACAGAGAGATCATTATAGATTCTTCTGTATTTGGTATGGGAAGAGGCGCGGGCAATCTGTGTACGGAACTTATAATGAAGTATATAAATCAGCGTTTAGAAAATAGGTATGACGTTGTGCCTGTGCTTGAAATATTTGATGAGCACATAAACAAAATTTTATTGAATTATAAATGGGGATATTCCTTGCCGTATTTTATAGCGTCTATGAATAATTGCCATCCAAATTATGCTACTCATTTAACAAATAAACAGACAATCAGCATAAAAGAAATCAATTACATATTATCATCAATGTGTGAGAAAAAGAAAAATATATATGATAAACAGTATATTGAAGATTTATATATATCCTTTCAGAAGCATAATGTGGACGACAGTTGTGTGTTAGATGAATTTAAGCGGTCAATTATTGATAGAGATATTCTGCTTTTGGCACCCGGTAAATCAATAAGCAGGGAGAAAGAGAAAGTTATAGATTATTGCAAGAAAAATAATTCGATAGTAATAGCGGTGAATTTCATTCCAAAAGATTTAAAATTGGATTATCTTTTTATTTCTAATCATAAAAGAATTAAGAATTTGGGAGAAATAAGTGAAATAAAAAATAATATTAAAAACATTATTATTACATCAAATCTTACCGAAAAAAAATTAGATAATTGTATGGTTATAAATTATTCTGATTATTTGAACGAGGATCCCATAATTTCAGATAATGGGGGTCTAATGCTCATTAATCTGTTGTGTAAACTCAATATAAAATCTGTCAGTCTTGCAGGATTTGATGGTTTCAGCGTTAACAGCTTAGATAACTATTATAATCCTGAATATATGAACAGCACAGAATATAACAGTTTGTTTGATAAAACTAAAGCAATTGCAAACAAATTGCATAATTTATCAAATTCTATAGAAATTAAGTTTTTAACAGAGTCAAGATATGAAAAATTCAATTAAAGTTGTATTATTTGATTTAGACGGAACACTTATTGATACTTCTAAGGGAATATATAATTCCGTAAGATACGCAGAAAAAAGGTTGGGATTAAAACCCATCTCTGACAATCAATTAAATAGCTTTATTGGCCCGCCTCCAATAAAATCATATATGAAAAATTATGGTATAACTGAGCAGGAGGCTATTAAAGCTACAAAATATCACAGAGAATATGGTTCAAAATACGGTATATATGAAGCGAAAGTGTATAACAACATACCCGAACTTTTGACAAGTTTAAAAGATCATGGAATTATGCTTGGAGTATGTACTCTGAAGCGACAGGATATAGCTGAAAAAGTTTTGCGTAATTTTAATTTATATGATTTTTTTGATGTTGTTATAGGTATAAATCAAGAAGAGTCTTTGACAAAAGAAGATACAATTAATTTAGCGCTTCAATATTTGAAATTTAATAAAAAAAATTGTATCATTCTTGTTGGTGATAGTGAGTATGATGCTGACGGTGCTGAAAAGGCAAATATAGAGTTTGTTGGCGTCCTTTATGGCTTTGGTTTATCAGAACAATTAAAGTATAATTATAGTGTTGTTAACTCCGTTTTTAAGCTTAAGAGTTATCTGTTTGGGAGGATATGACGTCTTTTCTGAAAACATAATGGAGAATTATTATAGAGACAAGCTTATAAGCGGCTCAACCAAATAAGAACATCTGTTACTGCCAATGATAACAATTGGGCAGGTCTTTTGTATGACGGCAAAGATTTTTACCTGAGCAGAGAGTACAAAATTCATATTGTTGATCGCGTGGGTGGCGGAGATAGTTTTGGAGCAGGGCTTATTTATTCGTTAATTCATAATTGCGATAAGCAGAAGGCGATAGAGTTTGCGGTTGCAGCAAGCTGTCTTAAACAAACTATAGAAGGTGATTTTAACCAAGTGACAGTCGATGAAGTCAAAAGACTCGCTTGCGGCAGCGGAACTGGAAGAATAAAAAGATAAAGATCATTAGGACGCATATAGAAAATATTTAAAACCCCCCAGTTATTTAGCGAAAAATACAGTCTTTTAGTTTAAGTTCAATATTTGCATTTAATATTTAACCTATGGTATAATAATTGGGTATAAAGAAGTAGCATTTAAATATGTAGAAAGAGGTTATCTATGAAAGGTATAATTTTAGCTGGTGGTGCAGGTACGCGCTTGTATCCGCTGACAATGGTAACATCAAAGCAGTTATTGCCGGTGTATGATAAACCGATGATTTTTTATCCGCTGTCAACACTTATGCTTGCCGGAATTAAGGATATAATGATTATTTCAACGCCGACCGATACGTCGCGTTTTGAAGAACTGTTGGGTGACGGAAGTCAGTTTGGAATAAATCTGTGCTACAAAGTTCAGGAATCTCCCGATGGACTTGCTCAGGCATTTATATTGGGCAAGGAATTTATCGGAGATGAAGCCTGTGCAATGGTACTCGGAGATAATATTTTTTATGGAAATGGATTTACACACTTGCTGAAAAAAACTGTTGATAACTCAGAAAAGAATAAACGAGCAACTGTGTTTGGGTATTATGTTAATGACCCGGAGAGATTCGGTATAGTAGAGTTTGATAACAACGGCAAAGTTATCTCAGTAGAAGAGAAGCCTAAAAATCCCAAATCAAATTACGCCATCACGGGTTTGTATTTCTATCCATCCGGGGTGAGCGAAAAAGCTGAGATGGTAAAACCGTCTAAAAGAGGAGAGCTTGAAATTACAACTCTTAATGAAATGTATTTAAACGAAAAAAGGCTTGATGTGCAGCTCCTTGAAAGAGGTTTTGCTTGGCTTGACACAGGTACAATGGACAGCCTTGTGGAAGCTGCTGATTTTGTAAGAATGCTTGAAAAGCGACTGGGAGTTATTGTTTCTGCTCCAGAAGAAATTGCATATAATAATGGTTGGATTACAAAAGAAAAATTGCTTGAAAGTGCCGAGAAATATGGGAAAAGTCCGTACGGACAGCATTTAAAAGATGTTGCGAACGGAAATGTAATAAATTAATTTAGTTTTATAGGAGAGATTTAATATGAATATTTTAGTAACAGGCGGAGCAGGATTTATTGGAGCGAATTTCGTATATCTTGAACTTAAGGAAAATCCTGAGGATAGAATTGTATGCGTTGACAAGCTTACATATGCAGGAAATCTTGAAACGCTTAAAGATGCAATGGAATATGATAATTTCAGATTCGTTAAGGCAGATATATGCGACAGAAAAGCAATGTTTGATTTGTTTGCAGAAGAAAAGTTTGATATAGTAGTAAACTTTGCGGCAGAAAGCCATGTTGACCGTTCGATTGAAAACCCTGAAATATTCTTACAGACAAATATATTGGGAACACAGGTTCTTATGGACGCGTCAAAGGAATATGGGGTAAAGCGTTACCATCAGGTTTCAACCGATGAGGTTTACGGCGATTTACCACTTGACAGACCCGATTTATTCTTTACCGAAACTACTCCTTTAAAAACATCCAGCCCGTATTCATCATCAAAGGCGGGAGCAGATTTGCTTGTAAACGCATATCACAGAACCTACGGACTTCCTACAACAATCAGCCGTTGTTCCAACAACTACGGTCCTTATCAGTTCCCGGAAAAGCTCATACCTCTCATGATAGCAAATGCACTCGCTGAAAAGCCGTTACCCGTTTATGGTGAGGGAGTCAATGTTCGAGATTGGCTGTATGTTGAGGATCATTGCAAAGCCATTGATTTAATTATCCGCAAAGGTAAGGTCGGCGAGGTTTACAATATCGGCGGTCACAATGAAATGAAGAATATTGATATTGTAAAAATTATTTGCAAAGCACTTGATAAGAGCGAGGATTTAATTGTTCATGTTACTGATAGAAAGGGTCACGATATGCGTTATGCAATTGATCCCGCAAAAATTCATGCTGAGCTTGGCTGGCTTCCGGAAACAAAATTTGTTGACGGAATTCAGAAAACAATTGAATGGTATCTTAACAATAAAGATTGGTGGGAGCGTATAGTTTCCGGCGAGTATCAAAACTACTATGAGAAAATGTACGGTAACAGATTACAGGAGAACAGTGTTTGATAATTGAGGTTTCACTATTCGACGCTGATAGTAAGTTTTCCGGCGGACATGAAGGAACTTTTTATAAAACGGAGAAACGTATAAGGAATACTATATTTTAATAAAGGATTATAAGTGGATAAGTTTAGTATAAAACACACACAAATTGCAAAAGGTGTTGCAATTATGCTGATGATGTATCACCATTTATTTGTTGTACCTGAAAAAATATATTACGAGTATTTTTCGGTGTTAAACATATTTGGAGTTGATATTCAGACAATAGTTGCATATTTCTGTAAGATTTGTGTTGGTATATTTGTATTTGTAAGCGGTATTGGATTATATTATTCAAATTCAAATAAACAAGGGAACATTATTTCTCAATATAAAAGTATGTTTTTTAAAGCACTCCGCTTTTTGACGAATTTTTGGATAATTTTTTTAATATTTATACCAATTGGTATTTTTATTGGTGTATACAATTTCAATATTATTGATATTGTATTGGCTTTTTTCGGAATAAATACCGGTAGTTATACATTAGAGTGGTGGTTTGTAAGCTGTTATTTAGTTTTGCTTTTTATTTTTCCGTGTTTAAATTACTTATTGTCAAAGCAAAAAATACATAAAAAAATAATTGTACTGATTATTTACTGTGGTATATATGTTTCGATTAAAATAATTATTTATTTTTTTGGAAGCAATATATTCTTTGATAACTATTTTGGTATTTTGAAAACTTTGAAATATTATCTGTGTTTTTTATGGGTATGATATGTGCAAAATATAATGTTTACGGTAAATTATTAAATTTCTTTTATAATAAGATTAATATTAAAATTATATCAATAATTGCGTTAATTATTTCAGTTGTAATAAGAGTTATTTTTTCCAATACGGCTACTTCAATGAATGTTGATTTTATTGTTGTACCAATATTTGTGTTTGCCGTTACTACCTTGCTATATGATACATCGATATCCAAGTTTTTTATATTAATGGGAAAACATTCAACAAATATATGGTTATCACATACGTTTTGGTGTTATTATTTTTGGCAGCCGTTAGTATTTTTACCGTATATATCAACAGCTATATATTTGTGGCTTGTATTACTGTCTTTAGGAACATCTTTTATAATTAATCTATTATATGTTCCGTTTTCAAATCTTGTTTTTAGTAAAGAACACCGTTTATCATATAAAGGATATTTTTAATAGGGTGAAATTGTGAGGTCAAATATGAAAATACTTGTAACAGGTGCCAAAGGTCAGCTTGGTTATGACGTTGTAAATGAACTTAATAAAAGAGGACATAATGCAGTAGGTGTTGATATTGATGAAATGGATATAACCGATGGCATAAGTGTTGAAAAGGTGCTATCAGAAATAAATCCGGACGCGGTTATTCATTGTGCAGCATGGACCGCAGTTGACCTTGCTGAGGATGAGGACAAGCAGGAGCAGGTCAGGCTTATAAATGCGGGCGGCACTGAAAATATTGCAAAAATGTGTAAAAAGCTTGATTGTAAGATGGTTTATATTTCAACCGATTATGTTTTTGACGGTCAGGGAACTCGCCCGTGGGAACCTGATGATGAACGCAATCCTATAAATGTTTACGGACAGACAAAGTATGAGGGAGAGCTTGCTGTTGAAAAATGGCTTGACAAATATTTTATTGTTCGAATAGCATGGGTGTTCGGCGTAAATGGCAAAAATTTTATTAAAACCATGCTTAACCTGGGAAAAACGCACGATAAACTCACGGTTGTATGTGACCAGACAGGTTCTCCTACATATACTTATGATTTGTCAAAACTTCTTGTTGATATGGCAGAGAGCGAAAAGTATGGTCGATATCACGCAACAAACGAGGGCTTTTGCAGTTGGTATGAATTTGCCTGTGAAATTTTTATGCAAGCGTCTGAATTAGATCCTATTTATAAAAAAGTTGTTGTTTCTCCTGTAAGCAGCAGTGAATACCCGGCAAAAGCAAAACGACCGTCAAACAGCAGAATGGGCAAAGAAAAACTTACAGAAAACGGTTTTGAAAAACTGCCTGCGTGGCAGGATGCTTTGAAAAGGTATCTTGGAGAAGTTATGTAAATATATAAAATTCTAGTTTATATTGAAGTTAATATTATTAAAAATATTTTTAAAACTTATTAAAAAATCTATTTAAGGTGAAAGAGGAAATGCTAAATGTATACAAAAATAAATTATAATTATTTGCGTCCCCAAAAAGCAAGATATCTAAAAGAAATGCACAATAAAAGTTTTTTAAAAAAAACGAACCCTGAGGCATTGTCTTATAGTAAAGCTACAATTTTACCCCTTAAAGAATTTGCAGATGATAGTTTAGCGTGGGGACGCGGTGGAGTTGTAGATAACAATGGGAATTATATTTCGAGTTCGTCCATAGAACATTTAATTAATTTTTCATATGATTTTGAAAATTATAACATAAAAGATGAAAAAGTAGTTTATTGCGGTTATTTAATAAACCATTGGGGGCATTTTTTAGTTGACGCGGTATCTCGACTTTGGTATTTCCTTAAAAATGATAATGATGTTGATAAATATGTATTTGTTGTCAAAAGCAATGAACAAAATGAAATTAAAGGGAACTATAAAGAGTTTTTTGAACTTTTGGGAATATTAGATAAAATTGAAATAATAAATCAACCAACTCAATATCGTGAAGTAATTATACCGGAATTAAGTTACGATAGAAGCAAATTAATTTATTATGAAGAATATAAAATGATTTTTAATAAAGTATCAGAAAATATAAAAATTTCTGATGATTGGGAGACCGCAGACAGAATATTTTTTACAAGAAGTCAACTAAATAAAGCATTATCAATGGAGTCAGGTTTAGAATTGTTGGATAATTATTTTTCAAATAATGGATTCAAAATCATTTCACCCGAAAAAATTTCGCTTTCTTATTTGATTTTTTTAATAAAAAATTCCAAAATTTGTGCATCTATTTCAGGAACGCTTCCTCATAATATGTTATTCGGAAATGACGGCCAAAAAATATGTATAATAGAAAGAAATGCTATAAATAACGAGATACAGGTCGATGTCAATATGATGAAAGAACTTGATGTAACATATATTGATGGTAATTACTCTATTTACCCTGTGGAACTGTCTTATGGTCCTTTCATATTTGGATACACAAAATCACTGCAAAAATATACAAATGATATGGGTTTTATTCCGCCATCCGCATATTATCTGTCAGAAAAATATAATAAATTGTGTTTAAAAAAGTATTTTAGGGAATATGAAAAAGAACATCATTATAAATGGTTTATGGATGACTGGATGATAAAATATACTGACTGTATATATGAAGCATATAAAGAGAGTGAAGATTTTTATAAAAAATATCTTTTAGGCATTAAACCTTTTAAATTCAGTCAATATTTTCATATTTGCCAATTAAAGCAGATGGTTAGATCAATAATAAAAAAATAATAAAAATAACGATTTTTATTATAAGGGCTTTTGTATGAATATGAAAAATTTACGGAAAATAATAAGTATAAGCCTGTATGTGATAAATACACATCTAAAGCTTTTATGAAAAATGCTTTAAGAAATATATGAAAGAATATAGAAGAACATACCACTATCAGTGGTTTATGGAAGATTGGTCAGTTAAATATACTGATTATATAAGAGAAGCATATCTTGACAGTCTTAATTACTTTGGAGAATATCTTGACGGCACAAAGCCATTTATGTTATCACATTATTTTCAATTAAACTATATTAAACAAATTGTTAAATCAATTACTAATAAATAAAGTTAATAAAAGAGAGGAAAATTATGGGACAGATTAAAGTAACAAAATTGGGTATTGAAGGACTTTGCGTTATTGAACCTGCGGTTCATGGTGACGACAGAGGATATTTTATGGAAACATACAATCAGAATGATATGTATGAAAACGGTATCGACAGGATATTTGTACAGGATAATCAGAGCATGAGCACCAAAGGTGTTTTAAGAGGATTACATTATCAAAAAAATTATCCTCAGGCCAAACTTGTAAGGGTTATAAAAGGATCTGTTTTTGATGTGGTTGTAGATTTAAGAAAAGACAGTAAAACGTTCGGTAAATGGTATGGCGTTGAACTTACTGAGGAAAATAAAAAGCAGTTCTATATTCCTGAGGGATTTGCACACGGTTTTTTAGTGCTTAGTGATGTCGCAGAATTTTGCTATAAGGTAACAGATTTTTATCATCCTGGCGATGAGGGTGGCCTTATGTGGAATGACCCGACAATCGGAATTGAGTGGCCTCTTGACGGTATTGATGAAATCAAACTTTCTGACAAAGATAAAGTAAATCCTGCATTTGGTTCTTTTGTATTTGAATAAAATAGAAAATACATTTGTTTGACACCATAATAATTATATTGTATAATATAACTTACAAAACAAGAAAAATGCTTTTTATTTTGTAGATTTTGTCATTTTTTGGTCTGCAAGGGGTATCGGCGTGATTAAAAAATTTAACGTTCGCAAGTTGGTGCTTGTATTTGCTGATATTTTTATAATAATTGTCAGTGGTATTATAGTAAATTACATATTATCTCTTGTTCTTCCCGGGGCTTACGAGCCAAACAGAGGATTGCTTTACTCAATTGTAATAAATCTGATTTTATGCATATTTTATATGTTTGTTGAAGGCATATATACACGGCTTTGGCGTTATTTTAACATCAAAGATTATCTTGCCGGCGGATTGGCAATGATGTTGGGATTTTTCAGCGGATATATTATTTCGTTAATTTTACAGACCCACCAGAAAATTGTTTTCACATTATTATATTTTATTACGGCAACAGCGGGTGTTCTGCTTTTCAGATTTATTTTCAAGAGAACTTTTCTTGATTTAACTGAAGTAGGCAGGGCCGAAACATATGAGCGCACCCTTATTGTCGGTGCAGGAAATGCGGGAAGAATGATTTTAACCGAAATTCATAATGCGCGTTTTGACGAAAACAGCCCGTCAAGAAATATTTTGCCGGTATGCTTTGTCGATGATGACATAACAAAGCTTAGAACTAAATTTGATGGGGTAGAGGTTGTGGGCACATGCCCTGAAATTCCGAAGATTTGTGTAGATTACGAAATAGATAATATTATTGTTGCACTTCCGTCCTGTGAGGAAGAGGAAAAGCGAAAAATTTTAGACTATTGCTCGGCGACGGAATGTAAAATCAAAGTCATTCCGTATCTAAGCGAGCTTTTGTTTGATGATAAGCATACTCAGCTTATTACTCAGGCAAAAGAGATTAAAATTGAAGATTTGCTTGGCAGAAAGCCGATTGAATTTAATAAGGAAGAAATTCAAAATTTAATAAAAGGTAAAGTTTGCATGGTAACCGGCGGCGGCGGCTCGATTGGAAGCGAGCTTGTAAGGCAGATTGCAAAGTATGAACCAAAGCAGATTATTATAGTTGACATTTACGAAAACAATGCATATGATATACAGCAGGAGCTGGTGCTTGAATACGGTTCAAGGCTTAATCTTGTTACGCTGATTTCGTCGATAAGAGATTATGACAAAATGGACGCAATATTTAAAAAATATCGTCCTCAGCTTGTTTTTCACGCTGCAGCCCATAAACATGTTCCGCTTATGGAAACTGTTCCCGAAGAAGCTGTTAAGAATAATATTTTCGGGACATTTAATGTTGCAACCCTTGCGGAATTTTATATGGCTGATAAGTTTGTTATGATTTCAACAGACAAAGCGGTAAATCCCACTAATGTAATGGGAGCAACAAAGCGTGCCTGTGAAATGATAATTCAGTACAAGGCGCAGACCAGCAGGCATACAGAGTTTGTAACAACGAGATTCGGCAATGTTCTCGGTTCAAACGGTTCTGTAATTCCGTTGTTTCGCCGTCAGATTGAAAGCGGGTCACCTGTTACAGTTACTCATCCCGACATCATCAGATATTTTATGACTATTCCGGAGGCTGTATCGCTTGTGCTTGAAGCGGGAGCAATGGCTAAAGGCGGAGAGATTTTTGTTCTTGATATGGGCGCTCCAGTTAAAATTACCACGCTTGCCGAAAATCTTATAAGAATGTACGGAAAGGTACCGTATAGAGATGTTAAAATTGTATTTACGGGATTAAGACCGGGAGAGAAGCTTTTTGAAGAACTTTTAATGAATGAAGAAGGACTGAAATCAACCGAAAATAAAAAGATATTTATCGGAAATCAAATTAAAATAGATGCAAGTGAAATGCTTTCAAAGCTTGAAATTTTGCGTGATGCTGCTGAAAGCAACGACAGTGAAAAAACTGTTGAAATTTTAAATGATTTAGTTCCGACATTTAAACATAAAATATAAACAATAGGGACTTTAGCAAAGGAGAAAGTTATATGTGCGGTATAGTAGGATATGTTGGTCCTAAAGATTGCAGTGATGTGCTTGTAAGCGCACTGACAAAGCTGGAATACAGAGGATATGATTCGGCTGGCATTGCTGTTTTTCAAAATAATGAAATTAAAACAGTAAAAACACAGGGTAAGCTAAAAGACCTTGAAGATAAGCTTAAAGAAGTTGGAAAGCCTGACGGTCACATTGGCATTGGTCATACACGCTGGGCGACTCACGGAGAGCCTTCGGATGTAAATTCACATCCTCACAGCGGCGCAAGAGTTACTATTGTTCACAACGGAATTATTGAAAATTACATAGAGTTGAAGGAATTTCTGACTTCAAAAGGCAGAGAGTTTTTAAGCGATACAGATACAGAGGTTGTTGCTCAGCTTCTCGACTATAAATACAAAGGAAATCCGCTTGAAACAATTGATGAGGTTATGGCTGAGCTTAAAGGCTCATTTGCGCTCGGAATTATGTTCAAGGATTTTCCCGACAGAGTATTTGCTGTGCGCAGAGAAAGTCCGTTGATTGTCGGAGTTGCAGACGGAGAGTGCTTTATTGCTTCGGATGTTCCTGCAATTCTTCAGTACACAAAGAATTACTATCTTCTTGAACACGATGAAATTGCAACGCTTACAAAAGACGGTGTAACTTTTGTTGATGAGCATCTCGAGCCGATTGAAAAAGAATTGAAAACAGCGGACTGGGATATGGAGGCTGCAGAAAAAAGCGGTTATCCGCACTTTATGATTAAGGAAATCAACGAGCAGCCGTCTGCAATAAAAACTACTATTATGCCGAGAATTAAGGATGACTTGCCATGCCTTGAAGAATGTGGAATTACCCTCGAAAAAATAAAAGATTTTAAGAATATAACAATCGTAGCCTGCGGTACAGCAATGCATGCGGGTATGGTTGGAAAATATGTGATAGAGGATCTTGTAAGAATTCCAGTAAATGTTGACATTGCGTCGGAATATCGCTACAGAAATCCGATTGTAGGTGAGGGAGATCTTGTAATTATTATATCTCAGTCGGGAGAAACTGCCGACAGCCTTGCCGCTATGCGCCTCGCAAAACGCAAGGGTGCAACTACGCTTGCAATTGTTAATGCAAAGGGCAGTTCTATTGCGCGTGAAGCAGATATGCTTATTTATACTCTGGCTGGACCTGAAATTGCGGTCGCCTCGACAAAGGCATATATTACTCAGCTGTCTGTTATGTATCTATTTGCGTTTGAGCTTGCACTTGCCAAAGAAACCGTAAGCGAAGCGGAATGTAAAAGACTTGTGTCTGCTCTTATTAAGATGCCTGACGCTGTTCAGTATGTTATAGACAATTGTGAGGAAAAATGCAAATATATTGCTTCTAAGCTTATTACAGCTGACAGCCTGCTTTATATAGGCAGAGGACTTGACTATGCTCTTTCAATGGAAGGATCGTTAAAGTTAAAAGAAGTGTCATATATTCATTCCGAGAGCTATGCAGCAGGCGAGCTTAAGCATGGAACAATATCTCTTATTGATGACGGAATGCCTGTTATTTCAGTTGCAACCCAAACAGATATAATACCAAAGACAATAAGCAATATTGTAGAGGTTAAATCAAGGGGCGCAAAAATTATTCTTGTGTGCACAGATGCGTGCGCAAGGGGACTGAAAGACGGAGTGGCAGACTACGTGGTGGAAATTCCCCATTCGGAGGAGCTTCTTATGCCTATTACCGCAGTCGTACCGTTGCAGTTGATAGCTTACTATACCTCAATAAACAGGGGCAATGACCCTGATAAGCCAAGAAACCTGGCTAAATCGGTTACGGTGGAGTAAGTATATGTTGTTTGATAAAAGGCAAACAAATATTTCTAAAGGTATAGGATTAATGATGTTGTTATGGTGTCATTTGTTTATAAATACAAATGACTTTAGAATTATGCACAAAACTACATATTAATACTGTTATTGGTTAATTGAGGATTTGATAAATGAAAAGATTACAATACATTGACGCTATAAAAGGAATAGCTTGTTTAGGTGTATTCATTCATCATTTGATAATATATTTATTACCGGCAACCTATACTGGGTTAAAAGAAGATTCAGTTATTTCTGGGGATTATTTGCTTGGCAGTACTCCGTTGGGGTTTGTAATAAATGGAAACTTTTGGGTGTGTACATTTTTAATAATAAGTTCATTTCTATTGGCAAACGGTATTTTTACCCATAATGAGGATAAAAGATACATTGCTAAAGCATTAATAAAAAGATATCCAAGATTAATGCTTCCTGTTTTTGCAGTAAACATACTGTGTATGATTTTATATTTTATAACATCGTTTTTTGGTTTTAATATAAATAATCCTCTTGAAATGTCATTTTTTGAAATGTTAAAAGCGACCGTTATTGATATGTGGGTTACAGAAGATATTGTTGTTATGGGATATTGGATGATGCATATTTTATTTATAGGTTCTTTCATATCTATAATTCTATCTGTAATAGTAAAGGAATGTAAAAAATATTTTTTTATTATTTTGTTATTATCCATTCCGTTTTTAGTTGATTTCAGTACATATTACATAGCAACTGTTTTAGGAGTGTTACTCGCAAGTGTAAACTACAGAGGAGATATTGAGAAACTAAGCAATAATAAAATTGTAAAAATTTCTTTACCCGTGATAGCTATAATTGCTATTATTTTTGCAGGCTATCCTTCGTCTGGACTTGCATTTCAAAATGTCTATGGTTTAAGCAATTATTTGCCTGATATTATAAAAAATTCACCACAGCTTTTTCATATAATTGCTGCATTTTTATTTATTGTAATTGTTATGTTATCAAAAGGCTTAAAGAGTGTTTGTGACAATAAGGTATTTTCTTTTTTAGGTAAAATTTCGTTTTCAGTATATTTAATGCATCCTCTGATAAACTTTTTCTATGCGTTTCCTTTGTTTAACCTGTTATCAAGTAGTGGCAATAATACAATTTTATCTGTTATTATAGTTCTATTTACTTCTTTGTTGTTAGTAATTGTTTTTAGTTGGTTGTTTTACAGATTTATCGAGAAATATTGTGAAAAAATAACGGAAAAATTTACAAAGTTATTTGTATGAATTGGTAAAATGTTTTTTAAAAAGCAATTGTGTCTGAATGTGAGCCTAACAAAAATATTATGAGCATTAAATGGGTTATAAAAGAATTTCTTATAATATAGTTATTAGTGATTTTTATAGAATTTACAATACTTAACTAACGGGTCAAAAACCCTAATTAAAAGATTTGGATAAAGTACGTTAAAAGGAAATATATAATATTAAAAAAATATATAAAATTTATATAATGATAGCATGTAATCAGAAAGACTGTAAATATTTATTATAAAGAATAGGAGTTGGATTTGTGGCCCTTAATTTAGACTATGTATATCCTAAAAAGGCAGAGGCCTTGAAAGTTGCCGGACAACAATTTGTAAAAAAGAATAGTTCTGAGGCGCTGTGTTTTCAAAATGCTATAATTCTTCCTTTTAGAGCATTCAAAGACACGGACGTAGTTGCTGGTCGTGGCGGAGTCGTTGACTCTCAGGGGATTTACGTAGAAACATCCTCAACAAAAGCGCGTGTTAATGGCGCATATGAAGTTACGGAATGCAAATTTATAGATAAAAAGGTTGTTTATTGCGGGTATTTTAATAAAGCTTGGGGCCATTTTCTGACCGAAGTGGTTTCACGACTTTGGTATGTCTTAAGGAACGATGATTCAATAGATTCCTATGTTTTTATCGTAGAAGAGGGTGAAGATAAATCTTTTTCCGGAAACTATCTTGAATTTTTGAAGCTTCTCGGAGTTGACAATAAGGTTGAGATTATAAATAAGCCTACCAAATATTCTGAGGTTGTAGTACCTGAAGATGGTTTGGTTTACGAAGAATATTATACTGAAGAGTTCAAAAAGATGTACGAGTATATTAACAAAAAAGGTTTAGAGCAGTACAACGGACCTAAATATGATAAAGTGTTTTTTTCAAAAAGAAAATGTGTTATAAGTATTATTTCAAATTTGAATGAAAAATTTGTTGATAAATTTTTTGAAAAAAACGGATACAAAATATTTTATCCTGAAAAACTGTCGCTAATAGAGACAATTGGCATTATGCAAAATGCAAAATATTTTTGTGCGTTGTCAAGTTCACTTGCTCACAATCAGCTATTTGGACATGCTGACCAGACAATGATTTCTATTGAAAAGCAGGCTTTTTATAATCCATATCAGATTTTTGTAGCTAACATTACAGGCTGTGAATGTGTTTTTATTGATGCATGCAGGAGTATCTTTACGGTGTGTGCAGCAGGTCCGTTTATTTTTGATTATACATATTATTTAGATAAGTACGTCAAAGATAATAATATGATTCCGGGTAAACCGATGTCTGAATTTAAGTTTAGAAGAATATTCAAAAAATATCTTGCGTATTATTTTGACCTAAATATTCAATTTCCGCCTGATTATATGTATATGCAGCATATTATTGATATGACGCGAGAGGCGTATAATGATACTGTACAGAATAAAAAAGTATTTAAATTGTCGTTTTATAACAGAGTAATGATTAAATTAAAGAAACTTAAACTGAAGTATTTTGGTTAAGTTATTTTGGTGATTATATGAAAATATTGATTACAGGTGCAAATGGATATCTCGGCAGTGCTCTGGTTACAAAGTGTATTGACTTAGGGTATGAAACGATTGCGGTTGATATTGAAAATACGTATATAGATAAAAGAGCTATATATAAAAGATCGGACATTTTTGACAGTAATATAGATTTTTATGAGGAGTTTGAAAAACCTGATGTGTTGATTCACCTTGCATGGAGAAATGGATTTGTGCATAATGATATATCTCATATTACTGATTTGCCCAATCACTATATGTTTATTAATAAATTGATAAGCAGCGGTGTTAAGTATATTTCTGTTATGGGATCTATGCACGAGATAGGATACCATGTGGGTATGATTGACGAACACACTCCATGCAGTCCCCTATCTCTATATGGTATTGCAAAAAATGCACTGAGACAATCGTTAGAGTGTACACTTACAGGCAGTGATATTAACTTGCATTGGTTAAGAGCTTTCTATATTATTGGGAATGATATGAGAAGTAATTCGGTATTTGGCAAATTATTAAGAAAGGCAATGAATGGGGAAAAAGATTTCCCTTTAAATTCAGGTAAGATGAAATATGATTTTATCTCTCTTGACCAGCTGTGCGAGCAGATAATAGCCGCTTCGGTTCAGAAGAGGATTAATGGAACAATAAACTTGTGTTCGGGTAAGCCGGTATCTCTTGGAGACAGAATCGACCAGTTTATAAAAGACAATAATCTAGATATAAAGATAAACTACGGCGTTTTTCCTGATAGACCTTATGATTCACCGGTTATTTACGGAGATAACTCAAAAATAACAGAGATAATGAAGAACACAAATCTATAAGTATTTGAGGGGAATAAATTTTGTGGGAATATATTCTACTATAAAAGCGGCAATAGACAGAAGAAAGGAACTACGTAGGGTACAAAATGAATGGCGCGAAAAAAACAGCCATAATTTTACTACTATTTCATCTAAGGTTCCTGATGTTATTGATGTCGGTAATGGAACATACGGTAATATTGATATAAGATGGTTTTGGGATAAAAGAGAACATTTAAGCATTGGACACTATTGTTCAATTGCTGAAGGTGTTTTATTTTTAACAGGAGGAAATCATCCACTCCATACACTTTCGTCATTCCCTTTTGCGCATTACTATAATACAGGAGAATCTTATTATGCTCCTACGAAGGGTCCGATTGTTATTGGTGACGATGTATGGATTGGTCTAAATGCTACAATTCTGTCAGGTGTTACGATAGGACAGGGCGCTGTTATCGGAGCCAACAGTGTTGTTGCTAAGGATGTTCCGCCATATGCAATTTTCGCTGGTAATAGAGTTGTAAAATATAGGTTCAGCGAGGAAATAATTGAAAAATTAATAAAGTTTGATTACTCGAAGTTAACATCTGATGATATAATAAAAAATCATGATTTATTAAAAGAGGAAATAGATCTAAACTTTTTTGAAACGGATTTTTATAAAGAGCATTTAAAGGATAAAAAAGATAAAAAAAGGGTTGACATATGGCAAGCAAAAGGGTACAATCGTTTGACAGACAGACAGACAGACAGACAGACAGACAGACAGACAGACAGACAGACAGACAGACAGACAGACAGACAGA
>CANQDR010000020.1 GCA_947593615.1 uncultured Clostridia bacterium | reverse complement strand
TGCTTTGTTTGAATACGGGACTGCGAGTTGGAGAAATATGCGCATTAAAATGGGAAGATATAAATTTTGAAGAAAAAACTCTGAGAGTAAACAAAACAATGCTAAGAATAAATAACACAGATAAAAACAGTTTGACAAAAAGCAAACTAATAATCAGCACACCCAAAACAGAAAATTCAGAAAGAATAATACCGTTGTCAGATAAGATGATTAATTTGTTAGAAAAACATAAATCGAGCGGATATTTTTTAACAGGTAATTATAAATGCATTGAGCCAAGGAGATACAGAGTAAGATTAGAAAAATATCTGGAAGAAGCAGGAATAGAACACATAAACTTTCACGCATTAAGACACACATTTGCAACAAGAGCAATAGAAAGCGGATTTGACGTAAAAAGTCTGAGCGAAATATTGGGGCACACAGATATACAGATAACACTACAAAGATATGTACACAGCAGTATAGAACAAAAGCGAAAACAAATGGAAAAATTAAATTAATTATGGTATCAAAAATCGTCAAACAGTAAGTCAAAAAACCGCGAAAGTCCGATTAAATGCGGATTTTCGCGGTGATAAAGCAGAAGTATCTTACTTGAGGAAAAATTTTAGCGGTTTTTCAGTTTATTTATATATAATAATTGCATTATGTGATAAATTATAACACAGGATATAATAAAAAGCAAGCAGAAAATTAATCTTTATATTCTTTTATATTCATAATTTACGTTTCAATCAGCAGAAACTCACAGCTTAAAGGCGCAATAATCAGCTTGCCGTTTTCAAATCTTGACCCGAACATAGGCTCGGCGTCCGCATATCCCGGAGGCGGCGATACAACAACCTCTTCGTCATAGAGATTAAATGTGCAGTAAAGCGCATTCTTCTCGTCGTGACGTATATAAGACAGCCGTCTGTCTTTTGCAAATGCGTTAATGAAATCTCCGTCCCATAAAGCCGAGCAGGATTTTCTGATGTTTCCGAGCGTTCTGTGCCAGTCAATAAGCTCTTTATCCTCTTTGCCCCACGGATAACAACATCTGTTGAACGGATCGCGGTAACCCTCCATACCTGCCTCGTCACCGTAATATACACAAGGGAATCCCGGTAGAGTATATTGCATTGCAACAGCAATTTTCAGCAGTTTTATTCCTCTTTCTCTTTGTTCCTTTGAAAGATACGTGTTTGCCTGCCATTCACGGTCTCGTCCGTTGAGCGGCTCTCCTGCAATTACGGTCAGCGCACGTTCGGTGTCGTGGGTAGACAGCGAGTTCATAAGCACGCGGAGTACTGGCCGCGGATAGTTTTCAATTACACTCATAATAGCGTCCATTGTGTATTTTGCGTCCTGTCCTCTGCAAAAGTCAAGAATTGCATTTCTGAACACATAGTTCATAACCGAGTCAAGCTGATTGCCGAGCAGGAATTTTCTTCTTGCTCCGTAGCTTTCTTTGTTGCTTGCGTCCTCCCAGACCTCACCCACGATAAATGCTTCGGGATTTTCTTCCTTAACGGACTTCCTGAGATTTTCCATAAACTCGTCGGGCAGTTCGTCTGCAACATCAAGCCTCCAGCCTGAGTTTCCGCAGCGCATCCATTTTCGTACAATTCCGTTTTCACCGTTTATATAATCATTAAACGCAGGATCCGTTTCAATTACTTCGGGAAGAGTGTAAAAGCCCCACCACGAATTGTAATTGTCTGGCCAGTCGTTAAACTTGTACCAGCTGTAATAAGGCGAGTTTTTATCGCGGTACGCTCCGCTGTTGCCGTAACGGCCGAATCTGTTGAAATAAATGCTGTCTGCGCCTGTATGCGAGAATACACCGTCGTTTATAACGTGAATACCGCGCTTTTTCGCCTCACTGCAAAGCGTTTTAAAATCCTCCTCAGTGCCGAGAATAGGGTCAACCTTTGAATAATCACCCGTGTCATAACGGTGGTTTGAGTAGGCTTCACCTATTGGATTCAGATAAATACAGCTTACTCCGAGTTGTTCAAGGTAATCAAGCTTTTGAGTAATGCCTTTTAAGTCTCCCATAAAAAAGTCGCTGTTGGTAATTTCTCCTTTTTCGTCGGGACGCCACTGAGGCAGGGCATACCAGTCGTTGTTGCGCGTAAAATCAGTACGTGTCAGCTTTTTCTCTTCACCGCTGAAGTTAAATCTGTCGGGGAAAATCTGATACATAATTCCGCCCACCGGCCAATGAGGCGTCTGAAAGCCCTTTTTATAACACGTTATCTGCCAGCTTCTGCCCGGTGAGTGTTCAATTGTGCTTATATTATATGGGTCGGACGGAACTATATAACGCGGACCGTCATTTGTGTATAACTTAAAACCGTACCAGTAAAGTCCTATTCTGCTCGGAGTAAAATCACACTCCCAGATTTCGGTGTCCTCGTCGAAAGTTCCGCACCAAAACAAATTGGTGAACATCCAGTTGTAATCATAGTCATATTTTACGCAAAGCTCAGCCTTTTGAGAATGAAGCGCTCTGGGCAAAAGTATTCTGAAATGTATTTTTGTTCCCTCTTCAACCGCTCCAAACGGAGAACGGTAATAAATTTTTCGGGAGTCAAACGGAACGGGCATATAATCACTTCCCTGTGTTAAATAATATTCCGTAAAATTGTTTTTGTCAGTCATCAGCCAAAAACAAAATAATTTATGTATTTTGCGCCGGATATAACCGCCTTTTTATATAAGATTCTAACACATTTTTAATATGTTTTCAATCAAAAAGAGTGAAAAAGCAAAAAACATTAATATATCTATACCTTAATATCAAAAATATTGTTACAATATTAAAATATCTCTTTTATATTTACAGAAATTATATTATAATCTAAATTGGATAGTTGTTTATTAAGCAAACTTATTATAACTATAAAATATCGGCAATATTCTCTTGAACTGACTTAATCAAAAGAGCGTCGCTTAAATTGGACTAAAAATTAAGGAGTGGAGTTTTTATGGATAAGAAAAGTGTAAGAGTACAGATTGAGGGAAGAAATTACACCCTTATAACCTCTGACGACGAGAAATATGTTAATTCTGTTGCTCAGGATGTAATAAAGCATATAAGAAAGGCGGCTCAGAACAGCAAACATCTTGATACCCGCGACTGTGCCGTGCTTGCCGCTCTTGATTTCTGTGATGACCGCAACAAAGCTGTAAAAAGAAACAAGGATGTAGTAGAAAAGGCGGACATGATTATTCATCAGACAAACGACCTCAATAAAATGTGCAAAGAATACAAGGAAAAACTTACAGAGGCCATCAATGAAAACACTCGACTTGTCAAGCGCATAAAGGCTATTGAGCAACAGCTTTCGGTTCTTTCGAGGGAAAATGAAGAGCTTAAAAAATCCGACGGCAACAAGAACGGGAAACAAAAACCTGAGGTAATTGAAAAAACTCCGCAGGAAAAGAAAAACGAAAAACTTATGGGTTATGTGCCTATGAGGCAGTATTCGCTTTTTGATGACGATAAAAATGAGAAAGATTGAGATTCTTGCTCCGGCAGGAGGTTTTGACAGCGTTGTTGCCGCCGTAAGAAGCGGAGCGGACGCTGTTTATGTCGGACAAAAATCATTTTCTGCGCGCGCTTCGGCACAAAACTTTGATGAGGATGAATTAAAAAGAGCTGTCGCATACTGTCATATTCACGGAGTTAAGGTGTATGTAACAGTAAATACCTTGGTTTTTGATGATGAATTTGAACGACTCAAAGAGTGTATAATCTCAGCGGCAAAAGCGGACGCAGACGCGCTCATTGTTCAGAATATGGGCGTCGCAAGACTTGCTAAAATGCTTGTGCCCGATATGCCCCTGCACGCGTCAACTCAGATGAGTATTCATACTGCGTCTGGCGTGAGGGCTCTTTATGAAATGGGATTTAAGAGAGTAGTCCTCGCAAGAGAAATGAGCCGAGATGAAATTGCAAAGGCGGCTCAGATTCCGATTGAGCTTGAAGTGTTTGTTCACGGCGCGCTGTGTATGTGCGTTTCGGGCCAGTGCTATTTCAGCGCAATGCTCGGTTCACGAAGCGGAAACAGAGGAGCCTGCGCTCAGACCTGCCGACTTCCTTTTTCTGTAGGAAATAATAAAAACGGTTATGCTCTCAGCCTGAAAGATAACAGTCTGATAAAACATATCGGCGAGCTTGAAGCAATAGGTGTCGCTTCTGCAAAAATTGAGGGAAGAATGAAACGTCCAGAATATGTTGCCGCTGCTGTGCGTGCGTGCAGAGAACAGCGTGACATAGGTTTTGTAAGCGAGGAAACATCGGCTTTTTTAAAGGCGGTTTTTTCAAGAACAGGCTTTACCGACGGATATTTTACTGGTGCAGCGGGAAAAGAAATGTTTGGCACACGCACAAAGGATGATGTTGTATCCGCTGACGAAAAACTTTTTTCGTCAATTCGCCAAAGCTATAAGGACGAGATACAGAACGTAGATATAAGCGGCATTTTTACTGCAAAAACAGGAGAAATGCCGTTGCTGAAAGTTACCGACGGCAAAAATACCGTCACAAAAACTGCTGACCTTATATGCGAAAAGGCGGTAAAAATTCCTCTCAGCGCAGAAAAGTGCATTACTCAGCTGTGCAAAACAGGCGGTACGGCGTATCGCTTTGAGAACCTTGAAATTAATATTGACAGTGATGTTTCGCTTCCGCTTTCTGTCCTGAATCAGCTCAGGAGAGAGGCTCTTTCAGAGCTTGACAAAAAGCGTGAAACGGTTAATAATTACAGAATAAATGATGTTAATGTTTTCTCTTATTATAAACCATATAATGAAAATAAATCGGCTGTTCGGGCAAGATTTGCTAACACAAATCTCGGGGCAGGTTTTAAGGAATGTGAGCTTGTTTTCGTTCCGCTGTTTTCCAATATAAATGAAATAAAGCGCCTTGCGGCGGAGAACTACAATATAGGAGTCGAAGTTCCCAGAGGAATGTTCGGCAGAGAAGTGCAGATTGAAAATCAGCTTAAAAAAGTTAAAGAAGCGGGAATAACCGATGTGCTTTGTCACAACATAGGCGCATTGCATATTGCAAAACAGCTTGGCATGGTTTTGCACGGCGGTTTCGGTCTTAATATTGTCAATACGTTTGACCTGCTTTGGGCGGAAGAATACGGAATCAAGGACTGTGAACTTAGTTTTGAGCTTACATTCGAGCGCATTAACGCACTTGGAGGAAACATCGGCAGAGGGATAATAAGCTATGGCTACCTGCCGCTTATGCTGTGCCGAAATTGTCCGAATAAAAGCGCAGGCATTGATTGCAAATCCTGCAAAAACCGCTCAAAAATGACGGATAGAAAAAATAAGATGTTTTATCTTAAATGTGACGGAAACTGCACAGAAATTTTAAATTGCGTGCCTCTTTTTATTGCTTGTGAGGAAATTTCAAAGCTTTCCACAACTTTCAATGTTTTGACGTTTACTGTGGAAAACTATGTGGAAAACGTGGAAAACATTAAAGATTTTAACTGGATTTCAATGTTAAATTGCAAATTCACACGAGGTTTATATAAAAGGGGTGTTGAATAAAATGTTACTAATGTTAAAAAAATGTAATTTTTTTGAGCGGAATTATAAAAAATTCGCATAACGAAATATACACAAATTTATTTTCCAAATGAGAATTTCAATAAGGAAAATTAAAAATAAATTTGAATGAAAATTGCAAAATTTGCAGGAAATGAAGGATGATAAAAATGACACTCAAAATAAAAAAGCTTAAAGCAAACGCAAAAATCCCCAAAAGAGCAACAAACGGTTCGGCAGGAATGGACCTTTATGCCTGTATTGACGAGAGAATAACGCTTGCTCCCGGACAGCTCGCTGTTGTTCCTACGGGCATAGCAATTGAGCTTCCCGACAATACCTGCGCCGCATTCCTCTATGCGCGCAGCGGTCTCGGCGTTAAGCACGGAATTTGCCTTTCAAACGGCGTAGGTGTAATTGACAGCGATTACCGAGGTGAAATCTGCGCAGGACTTTGCAATGTTTCCGACAAACCTTATGTAATTGAGCCTGATGAGCGAATTGCGCAAATGGTTATTGCGCCTGTTCTCACTCCTGATATTGTTGAAGCGGACGAGCTTTCCGATACCAAACGCGGAGAAGGCGGCTTCGGCTCAACAGGGTCTTTTTAATTAATGCTATACACTTATAAAAATTCGACAATATATCGTTGAATTAACAGCGCATATCATTATATAATAATTTTATATATGTAATAAGAGTGCAGATATATTCTTCTTAAAAACGGACGAAACAGCAAAACATCATAGGCCGTTAAAAATATAAAAGTCATATTACTTACAGAATTTTGTGCTGATTATGTATCGAAGGGGCGATTAAATTGTTTTCATTTTCAAAAGATATAGGAATTGACCTTGGCACAGCCAATACTCTTGTATGCCTCAAAGGTAAGGGTATAATCCTGCGCGAGCCGTCTGTCGTAGCAGTTGACATCAGAACAGATAATGTGCTTGCGGTAGGCTCTCAGGCTAAAGATATGATTGGAAGAACACCGGGGAGTATTGTAGCTGTTCGTCCGCTGAAGGACGGTGTTATTGCCGATTTTAAAATTACCGCTAAAATGCTTCAGCATTTCATAAAAAAAGCGGTTAAGCCGGGAATTTTCAGCAAACCCCATGTAATTATATGTATGCCTACGGGCGTTACGGAGGTTGAGCGCAAGGCGGTTGAGGACGCGGCATACGAGGCAGGCGCAAAGCCTCCGGTTATCCTGATCGAAGAGCCTATGGCGGCGGCAATCGGAGCAGGAATGCCTGTTGACGAACCTATAGGAAGTATGGTCGTTGACATCGGCGGCGGCACAAGCGAGGTTGCCGTAATTTCGCTGGGTGACATTGTTACGGCGTGTTCGGTGCGTGTTGCAGGCGATAAATTTGACGAGGCAATTTCAACTTACATCAAGAAAAAATACAATCTGCTTATAGGTGAACGTACCGCAGAAGATATAAAGATAAAAATCGGTTCGGCGTACCCCTATGAGGATGAAAAAAGTCTTGTTGTAAAAGGCAGAAATCTTGTTGACGGACTTCCTAAGGATATTACAATTACAGCTAAGGAAGTGCGCGACGCGCTTGCCGACCCGCTTATGACGATTGTCGAGGCGATAAAAACAACGCTTGAAAAAACTCCTCCCGAGCTTTCTGCCGACATAATAGACCGCGGAATTATGCTGACAGGCGGCGGCGCTCTGCTCAGAGGACTTGATATGCTCGTAATGCAGCAGACGGGTATGCCCGTTCACGTTGCCGAAAGTCCGCTTGACTGCGTTGTTGACGGAGCAGGAAAAAGACTGGGCAAGCCTGCAGGAATTCAGTACAAGCACAACCGATAATTTTTATTTCGAGCAGATAGGTAAGTATATAAAAAGCCGTTAATGACCGAAGGTAACGTAATAACTGGTTAATACCATTCGCAATTTGAGAAGATAGCTTTAGTAAATAAAATAACGTAAATGCCCGACCGTGATTATAGTGCAGATATGATACCGTTTGCAGGTCGAGCAGATAGGACTAACATAGAAACGGTTAATGCCCGAAGGTAATGTGACAAGGGATTAATACCATTCGCAATTTGAGCAAATAGCTTTAATAAATAAAATAACGTGAATGCCCGACCGTGATTATAGTGTAGATATTATGCCGTTTGCAAGTCGGGCAGATCGATTTAATAAATAAAAAACCATTAATGTCCGACAGATGTCCGTTGTCCGCTTTAATTGCGCCCGTCGTCACGACGGGCAGGCAAAGGAGATGTAAAATATTTATGAAAAAATTTTTACATAATAAAAATTTTAAAGTTCTCATTATTACGCTCGTCATACTTTTAGTGATGAGTGTTTTCTCTCTTGCTGACAATTCGGTGATTTCAAGCGTGATTAACGGTTTTACGCGAGGGCTTTTTCAGGTAAGCGCAGCGGCAACGGCAAGTGCCGATACCGCCAGCTATAACGATCTCAAAGCCGAAAATGAGCGGCTCAGGCAGGAAAATGCGGAGTTAAGGGAACAGCTTGCCGATTATTATGACATTAAAGCTGAAAACAGCCGTCTTTGGAAATATTACGATTTAAAAAAACAAAACCCGTCATACACAATTCAGCCAGCGTCTGTTATAAAGCGCGACACAAATGACGATTTCTACTCTTTTACTCTTGATGTAGGTTCGTCTGCAAACGTCAGCACAAACGACCCTGTCATCACCGAAAACGGTCTTGTAGGATGGGTGTGTCAGGTTGACGCAAGTACCTGTAAGGTAAAGACAATTCTTTCTCCCGACACAAAAGCGGGAGCAATTGATAAACAGACAGGAGACAGCGGAGTTGTAAGCGGAAGCACGGCTCTGTGCGACAAAAATCAGACAAGCCTTACAAAGCTTGCGGAAAACAACAAAATAAAAAAAGGCAATATGGTCGTCACTTCGGGCACAGGAGGAGTTTATCCGGGAAATCTGATTATCGGCAAGGTGACGGAGATAAAGTTCGATTCATATGACACCTCACGCTACGCGGTAATTGAACCGTTTGAGGACATACGCAGTATTACCGCCGCCGCTGTAATTACCGATTTTAATTCAAAAGGCGAGGTAAAACAGAAGCAATGAAAATAAATCGTAAGTTTTTTTTATATTTTGCCTATTCGCTCGAAATCCTGATACTTTATGTTTTGCAGGGAACACCGAATTTAATTCCCGAAATATTGGGCAGTAAGCCCTTGCTGTTAATTCCTGCGGCTCTTTCAATTGCGGGTAAGGAAAACAAAATTCCCTCGCTTATTTTCGGCGCAGTCTGCGGTGTCCTTACAGACATTGCAACGGGCGGAAGCATAGGTTTTTTTGCCATACTGCTGACGGTAATCTGTTATGCGGAGGCACACATATTTAAAACATATTTTTCGCCTAATTTTATTTCTGTTTCAATTATTTCAGTAATTGCCGTTCCTGTCTTAATCGGGCTTTATTTTCTGATTTTTACGGTGTTTTCTGGTGTTCCCGACAGCGAAGTCCTTTTTGTGAACCATTATATTTCAAGAATTATATATACGTTTGTTATGATATTTCCGCTTTATTTTTTAAACGGATTTCTTTATAAAAATTTGAACAATTTGAACAATAAATTATAAATTAAAAAGTGCGAGGTGAAGTTATGCGTTCGGGATTTCGAAAAAAGCGTGAAAAGAAAAATAAAAACAGGAAATCTGCGATAACTGTCAGCATAATAATCACACTCGTATTTTTTGTACTGTTTGCAGGCAGGCTTGTTGATTGGCAGCTTATTCACGGAAAAGAGTATAAACAGCTTGCCTCACGTTCGACCAGCTACACCGTCAAAACCGACGCGACGCGCGGAGAAATACTCGACAAGAACGGTCAGGGACTGGTTGTAAACACAACTCACTACAGAATTGTATTTGACAAGCTTTACACCGATAAAAATACAATTGACCGAACAACACTTTCGCTGATTGATTTAATGAACACAGCAAAACAAAAATGGGAGGATACCTTGCCTATTGAATTTGATTCAAACGGCAAATTTGTTTATAAAAAGAACAGTGATGACGAAATAAAGCAGATTTTATCACCCGACTTTTTAGGAATGGATGAAAACACCTCAGCGGAGGACTGCCTTTATAAGCTTGCTCAGAGATACGAAATCAACGGCGATTATACAAAAACTCAGCTTAGAAATCTTGTATCGGTTCATTACAATATGGAAATTACCGACTATTCAAACTCCAATCCATATATTTTTGCAAAGGATATAAGCCGCGATACTGTCGGTGCTGTCAGCGAAAACACTCAGGGAGTAAGCGGAGTTGACGTTCAGCCCTATATGATAAGAAGCGCGTCCGACCCAGATCTTGCGCCGCATATTATCGGAGCATTAGGCTCAATAACCGAAGAAGAATACCAAGACCTGACGGATAAAAACAAGGAATATTCGCTTTCCGACAGTATCGGAAAATTCGGTATTGAGCTTGCTTTTGAAGATGAGCTCAAAGGCGTGGGCGGTACAAAAATAATCAAGAAAAATTCCGACGGAACTATTGTTGACTCCGTAGAAACTATTGACGCCCAACCGGGAAATACTGTTTATCTTACTCTTGACAGCAGTCTGCAAAAAACGGCGGTCAAATCGCTTGCTGAAAATGTAAAGGGAGCAAAGTCGCAGGGAGTGTCCGAACAGAAAGCCTACGGCGGAAAGGGATACGGAGAGGACTGTGAAACAGGTGCGGTTGTAATGCTGTCTGTTAAGGACTTTTCCGTTCTTGCGGCGGCAAGCTATCCCACATATGATCTCAACCGCTACAGCGAGTACGGAGATTACTATGTAAAGCTTGCCAAGGATGAAAATTCGCCGATGTATAACCGAGCCTTTGTAGGTAGTTTTGCGTGTGGTTCGGTTTATAAGCCCTGCGTTGCGAGCGCTGCGCTTGAGGAAAAAATAATAAACAAAAACACCGAAATCTTCTGCGATCGGTATTATGATTATTATCCCTCGAATGTTGTTGAGTGTATGCACTATCACGGCAATGAAAACGTGACGGGGGCAATAACTCAGTCCTGCAACTATTTCTTTGCCGAAACCGGACGACGTCTCGGAATAGAAACAATGTATCTTTATTCTGAGAAATTCGGCTTGGGAGAATATACAGGTGTTGAGGTTGAAGAATCAAAAGGCTTTCTTGCAGGCCGCGACAGTACAAGCTGGCAGGCAGGAAACACGGTTCAGGCGGCAATAGGACAGTCTGACAATGCGTTTACTCCGCTTCAGCTTGCAACATATGCCGCAACAATTGCGAATAACGGAACACGCCTGAAAACACATGTTGTAAGCAAAATTACAGACTATGAACGTACAAACACCCTGAAAAGCTATGATGAAGTTGTAGAAGATACGTGCGGGATTTCACAGGAAAATCTTGATATTGTGCAAAACGCAATGCTACAGGTTACACAAAACCCTGACGGAACAGCTTACTCAATGTTCGGAGACTACAAAGTAAAGGTAGCTGCAAAAACTGGTACGGCTGAAAATGCAGGCTCCGACCATACTACGTTTATATGCTATGCTCCGTATGAGAGGCCCGAGGTTGCAGTTGCGGTTGTCATTGAGCACGGAGCAAAGGGAAAATATTCAATGCAGGTAGCAAAAGATTTGCTCGACACATATTTTAAATCGGGTAGATAGGTCTATTATTTTAAAAGACTTAGTATCCTGAGAATTGTATAACCATGATAAACTTACTGCATGTTTTTTAGCAGGGCAGATAGGTTTATGATTAAAAATCAGCATTTTATAATGTTGTTTAAAAGTTAAAAATTCCCAACCTGAAATGGTCAGTTCTGCGCAAATTTTCTAAAATATTTGTGCATATAGTAAAAAACACTAAAAGTATTTAGCAACAATGACTAAAATAGGCGCAAGAAATTTGTTTGAGAAAAATTGTGTTCATTTGTTGCTCTTTTACAGTTTTTGTGATAGAATAAAGCAGAGGTAGTATAATTATGAATAATATAATAGTTGTTGCTTCAGGAAAAGGCGGAACAGGAAAATCAACTGTTTGCATTTGTCTGTCTGTTGCGCTTGTAAAACAGGGGAAAAAGGTTTTGCTTATCGACTGTGACTGCGGAATGCGCGGTCTTGATATTATGCTTGATATGGAGCAGGACATTCTTTTTGACGCATCTGACGCTGTGTGCGGCAACTGTTCATTTGAGGAAGCTATCTACAAAAGTAAAAATAACGAAAATCTCTATCTTATGGCGGCGCCGTTTGATACTGAAAATGAACTCAGTCCCTCGGTATTCAAACAGCTTGTCGGTACAGTAAAAAATGATTTTGATTTTGTTATAATAGATTCACCTGCCGGAATCGGTTCAGGCTTTATTACTGCGGCGGCACCAGCTGACAAAGCTTTGATTGTTGCCAATGCTGAACCGACAAGCGTCAGGGGCGGAGTGAAAATCAGAAAAAAACTTGACGCGCTCGGCATAAATGACATTCGTCTTGTCATAAATCGTTTTGACCGCAAAATGTTCAATCAGCTCGGTTTTTACAACGACCTCGACGATGTAATTGATGCCGTACAAACTCAGCTTATTGCGCTTGTGCCGTTTGATATACGCATCTCGGTTATTATGCAGAGAGGTGTTGCAGGACTTAACTGGAGTGCGGCGGCGTCTGTGTTTGACTGCCTTGCGCTGCGGCTCGAGGGTCAGCGCGTACCGCTGGCATTTAAAGGATGAAATTAAGAAATTTAAAATAAGATTTGGAGGAAGTCGGATATGAATATTGCCCTTATTGCTCATGATGAAAAGAAAGAACTTATGGTTCAGTTTTGTATAGCTTACTGCGGTGTGCTCAGCCGCAACAATCTTTGTGCTACGGGCACTACGGGTAAAATAGTTTCAGAGGCTACAGGTCTTACCATTCAGAAATTCCTTGCAGGTTCACAGGGAGGAAGCCAGCAGATTGCAGCACGAATTGCCTGCAATGAGATTGATATGCTTTTGTTTTTCAGAGATCCGCTCAGCCCCAAGCCTAACGAACCGAACGATATGAATATGCTTCGACTGTGCGATATGCACAATATTCCTGTTGCAACCAATATAGCAACGGCTGAAGTGTTAATTCACGGACTTGAAAGAGGCGACCTTGACTGGAGAAATATTTTAAAATAAAAACAATATAGATTTTTCCATATCGGGTGGCACAATGCTGCCCGATTGTTGTGTTTTTACGGATATTTTCATATTGTAATAAAAAGTGTAATTTGCGGAGGAAATTATGGCATTAATCACCAAGAAAATAAAAGGAACAGAGGACGTTCTTCCCAAAGAAAGCTATCGCTGGCAGTTTGTCGAGCAGATAATGAGAGAAGAAGCAAAAAATTACGGATTTAAAGAAATACGCACCCCTGTTTTTGAGCATACTGAGCTTTTTGCGCGCGGTGTAGGTCAGACGACTGACGTTGTGCAGAAAGAGATGTACACCTTTGAAACAAAGGGAGGCGAAAGCGTTACGCTTCGCCCCGAGGGTACTGCCGGTGCGGCAAGAGCAGTGCTCGAACATGCGCTTGAAAATGAAGGGTTGCCGATTAAGGCGAGCTATTTTGTTTCCTGCTATCGCTATGAAAAGCCGCAGGCAGGCAGGCTCAGAGAATTTCACCAGTTCGGGCTGGAAGAGTACGGCACGCAGTCTCCTGTTGCCGACGCAGAGCTTATATGCGCAGCACAGTCAATTTTCGACAGGCTCGAAATTAAACAGCTCCGCCTTGAAATAAATTCAATCGGCTGTCCGGAATGTCGGGCAAAGTATCACGAAGCGCTCAGGGCATATTTTGAGGATTATAAAAGCGAGCTTTGTGAAACCTGTCTTTCACGTCTTGAGAAAAATCCTATGAGAATACTTGACTGCAAAAGTCCCATATGCTCAAAGATTGCAGAGGGCGCACCTAAAATTACAGATTATCTCTGCGATGAATGTGAGGAGCATTTTGCATCCGTTCAGAAATATCTTGACGCAGCAGGCGTTAAATATATTGTAAATCCCACAATTGTAAGAGGTCTTGATTATTACACCAAAACAGTTTTTGAATTTGTCACCGACTGTATAGGCGCGCAGGGAACGGTGTGCGGCGGCGGCCGTTATGACGGACTTATCGAAGAGCTGGGCGGAAAGCATATGCCGTCGCTCGGCTTTGCAATGGGACTTGAAAGACTGCTTATGGTTATGGAAAAGCAGGACATTGAAATTCCCGATTTCGACGAATGCAAGCTTTACATCGCCACAATGGGCGAGGGTGCAAAAGCAAAGGCATTTGAATTGCTTAAACAGGTCAGAGAGAGCGGAATGATTGCCGAGACCGACGTTATAGGCAGAGGACTGAGGGCGCAAATGAAGTATGCCGATAAAATCGGCGCAAAATATTCAATGGTACTCGGTGACAATGAAATTGAGCAGGGCGCTGCAAATATTAAGGATATGGAAACAGGCGAGCAAAAACAAATTAAGCTTGATGAAACATTTTTGGAACAGTTTGCGGCCATTTTGTTTGAAAGTCAATCAGACTCAATTGTCGGCGGCTTTATTTGATAAATCAGGCATAACAGATGAATAATTATAAAAACTAAAAATTCGATTTAATTAAAAGGCTCGGCTAAAAAAGGAGAAATACATATAATGGCAGAATTTATGACAGGCTTGAAGCGTACAAATTATTGCGGAGATCTAAGAATTTCCGACGTTGGCAAAGAAGTTACGGTATGCGGCTGGGTACAGCGCTGCCGTGATTTGGGTCAGCTTATATTCATTGATTTGCGTGACCGTACAGGCATTGTACAGCTTGCCTTTAACGATAAGACAGATAAAGAAATTTTTGATAAGGCTTTT
Organism: uncultured Clostridia bacterium; assembly: GCA_947593615.1. Lineage (GTDB taxonomy): Bacteria > Bacillota > Clostridia > Oscillospirales > Acutalibacteraceae > Ruminococcoides. The sequence goes on along the minus strand of CANQDR010000020.1, from coordinate 29,899 downwards.
TCCTGCCGCAGTGAATTTGTGCTTGCTGCAAAGGGAACGGTTTGCGAAAGAAGCTCAAAAAATATGGAGATCCCCACGGGAGAAATAGAAATCGTTGTCAGCGATTTAAGAGTGCTTTCAAAGGCGCAGACGCCGCCGTTTGAGGTTGTTGACGAAACAAGCACAAACGAGGAGCTTCGTCTTAAATACCGTTATCTTGACTTGCGCCGCAGACCTCTGCTAAACAATCTTATGCTCAGAAGCAAAGTGTCAAAGGTTGCGCGTGATTATTTCTATGAAAACGGTTTTGTTGAGATTGAAACTCCAATGATGATTAAATCTACTCCTGAGGGTGCGCGTGACTACCTTGTCCCGTCAAGGATTCACAACGGCAAGTTCTATGCGCTTCCGCAGTCCCCTCAGATTTACAAACAGCTTCTGATGGTTTCGGGCTTTGACCGCTACATTCAGCTTGCGCGATGTTTCCGCGACGAGGACTTGCGCGCCGACAGACAGCCTGAATTTACTCAGATTGATATGGAGCTTTCTTTTGTTGACGTTGAAGATATTCTGGAAATCAACGAGGGCCTTTTCAAAAGACTTTTCAAGGAAGTTCTCGGCAAAGACCTTGAAACTCCGTTTGAAAGAATGACATATAAAGAGGCTATGGAAAACTACGGCTCAGACAAGCCTGATATTCGCTTTGATATGAAAATCAAGGATATATCCGACCTCGTAAAGGACTGCGGTTTCGGCGTGTTTACGGGCGCGATCGAAAACGGCGGTTCGGTAAGAGCTATAACGGCAAAAAATGCTGCGTCGGTTTACACAAGAAAGGAAATCGACAAGCTCACCGAATATGTAAAGGGTATTGGAGCAAAGGGTCTTGCGTATGTAAGATGGGTTGACGAGCCGAATGCTTCGTTTAAGAAGTTTATGACAGATGATGAGCTTAACGCAATTTATGAACGACTCGGCGCTGAAAAGGGCGACGTTATTTTAATTGTTGCCGACAAAACAAGCACCGTGCTTTCAACGCTCGGCGCACTCAGACTTATGATTGCAAAGCGCCTTGAGATTATACCAGATGAGTTTAAGTTTTTGTGGATTGTTGACTTCCCGTTCTTTGAATATGACGAAGAAAGCGGAGAGTGGCTTGCAATGCACCATCCGTTCACAATGCCTAAGGAGGACTGCCTGCAATATCTTGATAACGACCCGTCAAAGGTAATTGCAAAGGCATTCGACCTCACGCTCAACGGTATTGAGCTTTCAAGCGGTTCAATGCGTATTACCGACCCCGAGCTTCAGCAGAAGATGTTCAGAGCTTTAAAACTTACGGATGAGGAAATCGAGGCTAAATTCGGCTTCCTTGTTGAAGCATACAAGTACGGCGCGCCGCCTCACGGCGGAATGGGTATCGGTCTTGACCGAGTTATAATGCTTATGTGCGGCGCAGACAGCCTGCGCGACGTCACGGCGTTCCCAAAGGTTCAGAACGCAAGCGAGCTTATGTCGTCCTGCCCTGCAAGCGTAGACAAAGAAAGCCTTGATGTTTTAGGTATTCAGATAAAACAGGAAGAAGAATAAAAATTTTTTCGCATATTCGCATAAAAACATATATGGAGGGTGAATTTTGAGCTCAGGAATAATCATAACTCTTGTTGTTATTTTTCTGTCGGTAATTGCGGTGCTTATCGCGGTAATCGCAATAAGAAATAAAATTAGAGATATTTCACGCTCTATGTTCGGAACAGACTCGTTTATTGACGGCGTAAATCAGCAGAAACAGCAGATGAGCGAAACACCCCGCTCGCTTCATTCAATGACGTCTGTTTATCTTCCCCAGATACTGAGGGACTTTCCCCAGTTTGACTATGAGCTTTACAAAAACAAGGCTAAATCACTTTTGAGAAGTTATTTTACTGCCGTACAGACCAAAAAGGCCTCTGCTCTTACAGAGGAATGTTCGCTTACCCTTAAAAATTATGTTCAGGGTATTATCGAAGATTTGAATTCGCGCAATGTTACGCACGTGTTCAATCAGGTTGTTATTCATGATACGCAGATTGCACGGTACATAAAAAACGGCGCGACAGTTACGGTGATTTTTGAACTTTCAGTAGGATATTATTCTTATGCTGAGGATGAAAGCGGAAACTTGGTTTTCGGTGACAAAAATATGAAGCAGCAGACGGTTTATGAGGTAGGGCTTGTCTATGTTCAGGATGCAGACAAGGTAGAAAACAACGGCGAAAGTCTGGGAATAAACTGTCCCAACTGCGGAGCGCCGATAAAAAATCTCGGCATAAAGTTCTGCGAGTACTGCGGAACTTCCATTGTCGAGGTAAACGTACGCGCATGGAAATTTGACTCGGTTAACGAACAGACGACGCAAAAACGTCAGTTTTGACAATACTTAACAATGTAAAATTTTATAGATTGAATTGTAATAAAAAATCTATTAAAATATAAAACAAAAGGAGAAATATTATGGGCATTATAAGAGCAGCAATGAACGCAATCGGCGGAGGACTTGCAGATTCTTGGCAAGAGGTCATTGAACCGTCGCCAATGGGAGAAAATACCTGCATTGTTCCCGGTCAGCTGGTTACACAAAACGGTAAAAGCCAGAACAAAAAAGGGTCGGACAACATTGTGTCAAACGGCTCGATAATTCACGTTTATGACAAGCAGATGATGCTTCTCATTGACGGAGGAAAGATTGTTGACTTCACCGCAGAGCCGGGTTACTTCAAGGTTGACAACAGCTCAATGCCGTCGCTATTTACGGGTCAGTTCGGCGATACGATTAAGGAAACATTCAACCGTATAAAATTCGGCGGCATTACTTCGCAGTCACAGCGCGTATTTTACCTTAATATGCAGGAGATGAAGAACATTAAGTTCGGCACTCCCAATGCTATCAACTATTTTGATAATTTTTACAACGCAGAACTTTTTATTCGCGCTCACGGCACATATTCGGTTCAGATAACCGAGCCGTTTAAATTTTATGAACAGGTTATTCCGAGAGAGGCAATTACTCAGAACAGGAGCGTTGAATTTCAGGAACTGAACCAGCAGTACTGCGATGAATTTATTGAAGCTCTTGCTTCTGCAATCAACCAGTATTCCGCTGACGGAAACCGCGTAAGCTTTATTACATCAAAAAGCCGCGAACTCGGCAAGTATATGAGCCAGACTCTTGATGAAGAGTGGACGCAGCTCAGAGGTATGGAGGTTGTGTCGGTCGGAATTAAGGTTTCCTACGACGAGGAAAGCCAGGCTCTTATCAATATGCGAAATAAGGGCGCAATGCTCTCAGACGCGGCTGTTCAGCAGGGTTATGTTGCAGCAAACATTTCAGAAGGACTTAAAGACGCAGGCTCAAATGCCAACGGAGCTATGGCAGGCTTTATGGGCATGGGAATGGGTATGAACGCAGGCGGAAATATTATGGGCGCATATCAGCAAAATCCTCAGTACCGTCAGCCTCAGCCCACTGCTCCTCAACCGGCGGCACCTCAGCAGACTGCACCTCAAAGTGCGCCGTCAGCGCCGTCGGCAGACAGCTGGACTTGCTCGTGCGGAGCGGTAAACACAGGAAAATTCTGCTCTGAATGCGGAAGCAAAAAGCCCGACGCACCCAAGAAGCGTTTCTGCACAAACTGCGGAGCAGAGCTTGGAGAAAACGCAAAGTTCTGTCCCGAGTGCGGCACAAAGGCATAATCAGAGGGTAAGGAAATGGCTACAATAAATTATAAGTGTCCGAACTGTGGAGGTCCTTTAAAATTTAATCCCGACAAACAGCAGTTTAGCTGTGAATACTGTATGTCGGATTTTGCCGAAGAAAAGATCCAGCAGCTTTACGCCGAAAAAGAAGCAAAGGAAAGTAAGGCTGAAACGGCTGAGAAAAATGCGCAAGAGAATTCTGCACAGGGACAAGAACCGCAGGAGGACGCGGTTGTATACACTTGTCCCAGCTGCGGAGCAGAAGTTGTTACAACAGCTTCAACCGCCGCTACAACGTGCTTTTATTGCCAGAACCCGGTTGTTCTGGGAGGCAGACTTTCGGGAGAATTCAAGCCCGACCGTATAATTCCGTTTGCGCTTTCAAAAGAAAAGGCAATTGAAAAGTTTCTTGAAATGTGCAAAAAAAAGATATTCCTCGCCAAAGGCTTTGCAAGCAAAAAACAGTTTGAAAAGCTTACGGGAGTATATTTTCCGTATTGGTACGTAGACTCACAAAAGCAGGCAAGTATGACTGCGATAGGACAAAAGGTAAGAACATGGCGTTCGGGCAACAAGCGTTACACGGAAACAAGCAATTATCGTGTAGTTCGCGGCGGCAATCTTATAGTAAAGAATGTCTTTGAACGTGCGCTCAAAAGCGAGAACAGAGATATGCTCCAAGGTGTTCATCCTTTTAATTTGCAGGAATCACATCCATTTTCAATGTCTTATCTTTCGGGATTCCAGGCTGAAAAGCGCGACATTGAAAAAAATGAAATCAGTCAGGCGGTCAACAGCCGCATACAGGATTACTGTAAACAGCTTTTAAAGGGCACAATGAACGGTTACACGGGAGTAGTAACCGAAAGTTATAATGACACTACTGATTTGGAAGCGTGGAATTATACACTTCTTCCCGTCTGGGTTGTTACATATAAATATAATAATCAGATTTATCCGTTTGCAATAAACGGTCAGACCGGCAAAACATACGGCAAACTCCCCATCTCAAAATGCAAGCTTGCAATTCTTTTTGCGATCGTGGCACTTGCAGTGTTTGCAATTGGCTTTCTGGGAGGTATCCTGCTGTTATGATTAATGTTACAAAAAGAGTTTCTGCGGCATTTTTCGCAGTTTTGTTGATGCTGTGCACAAGCATATGTGCTTTTGCAGAAAGCTCACAAAAACTGATAGATAACGCAGACTTATTCACCACAAGTGAAAAAGAAGAACTTATAGATTCTCTTAAAGATGCCGGCAATTCATCAGGTTGGGATGTAATTATTTATACAAACAATAATTACATGGAATCAAGCGAGATGGAGGACTACTGCAACGATTTCTACGATAATCATAATTTCGGAAAAGGCAGCCAAGACAGCGGAGTTATGCTGACCATTGATATGGGTTCCCGCAAAATGTATATATTAACAAAGGGTAATGCTAAAAGCTATTTCAGCGATGAACGTGTTGATGCAATTCTTGATGCCGCAGCCGGAAGCTTACAGTCAGATAATTATTACGAAGCGGCGAAATCATTTATAAATTACACTCTTCAGTATTATTATGACGACAAACCGTCAGACGAAAGTTTTTCAAATATTGATGATGAAGAAGAACAAAAAGAGGATAGCCCTGCACTGTATGTTTTAATGCACTACGGAATTATTATTGCGTTAGTTGCGCTTGCAATTGCCGCTCTTTGTGTTGTGTTTGTTGTTCTTCGCTACAAAAACAACGGTAAAGAGGGCACATATGACCTTTACGCAAACAGCAAAACCGATATTACCGAAAAACAAGATATTTTCCTTAATAAGAGTGTTTCTGTTACCACTGTTTCAAGCTCATCAGGCAGCAGCGGAAGAAGCTCGGGCGGAGGTTCAGGCGGAAGCTCTTCACATGGAGGCGGAGGCAGAAGCTTCTGATAAAATTTAATATTTTGCATATCTGACGCTGAAATTTTATTGACGCATAAGACAACGCAAATCAGGGCGTATTCTATAAAAAATTATATGCTCTGACAAACAGTATAGTTTTACCTTAAGCGGCGTCATATGTATGACGTCGCTTTTTCGCTGACTGTTGGTAGTATATAGAAGTGTGCATATAAAAAATATCAAAAAAATAAAAATATAAAAAATACTGAAAGACAGGTGGCATATGGAAAACAATAATAATGAAACCCGTGTTGCAGTGATCAGCATAATAGTTGAAAATCCAGACGCGGTAACGCAAATTAACGAAATTCTTCATTCTGCGGCACAATTCATAATCGGCAGAATGGGAATTCCATACAGAAAAAAGAACATCAGCATAATCAGCGTTGTTATTGACGCACAGCTTAATGTCATCAGCACCGTATCGGGAAAACTCGGAAAACTGTCGGGCATTACCGTAAAAACGGCGTACTCAAAGAAATAATATGAATTGTATTGAAATTATAGAAAAATTAGAAAAACAACATTCGGCAAGTAAAGCGGAACTTATGTTTTTGCTTGAAAATATATCCGAACAGGAAACGGAAACACTTAGAAAAAAGGCTCAGAAAACATCGCTTGAACGCTTCGGCAATAGGGTGTTTATACGCGGACTAATCGAGTTTACAAGCGTATGTAAAAATGATTGCTATTACTGCGGTCTGCGGCGCTCCAATCAAAATGCAGTACGCTACAGGCTTTCAAAAGAGCAGATTTTAGATTGCTGTAAAACAGGCTATGAACTCGGCTTTCGCACATTTGTGCTTCAGGGCGGAGAGGACGGATATTTTACTGACGAGATTATGTGCGATATTGTAAGTTCAATAAAATCTCTTTATCCCGACTGTGCCGTTACGCTTTCTCTCGGTGAACGAAGCACAGAGAGCTTTAGGAAACTGTTTAAGGCAGGAGCAGACCGCTATCTTCTGCGCCACGAAACAGCAAATGACGAACATTACCGAAAGCTTCATCCAAGCGAAATGTCGCTTGAAAATCGCAAGAAGTGTCTGTTCGAGTTAATGCAAATCGGCTATCAAACGGGAGCAGGTTTTATGGTAGGCTCGCCTTATCAGACATATGAAACGCTTGCGGAGGATTTGCTGCTTATAAAAGAGCTTAATCCGCAGATGTGCGGCATAGGCCCGTTCATTCCGCATAAGGATACAGACTTTAAAAACGAAAAAAGCGGAAGCGTACAGCTTACACTTGTGCTGTTGTCAGTTATCAGACTTATGCTTCCCGACATACTTCTTCCTGCAACAACTGCGCTCGGAACGGCTGACGGTACAGGCAGAGAAAAGGGGATTCTGCACGGCGCAAATGTTGTAATGCCAAATCTATCTCCCTCGGAACACAGAGCAGATTATTCGCTTTACGACAACAAAATCTGCACGGGCGACGAGGCGGCGGAATGTATAAAATGCTTATCGGGACGAATGAAGTCCATAGGATATAAAATTGTTATTGACAGAGGCGATTACAAGCCCGAAAGAAAGGAAATGTGAAAATGTTCAAGTATGACAAAACATCACTAAAGGCAGAGGAATTTATAAACGACGGCGAAATTATGGATTCGCTCAAATATGCCGACGAAAACAAGAACGACATTGAGCTTATCGACAAAATCATTGAAAAGGCAAAGCTCAGAAAAGGTATTGACCACAGAGAGGCAAGCGTTCTGCTCGCCTGTGAAATTCCCGAAAAAATTCAGGAGATTTACTCGCTTGCCGAACAGATAAAAAAGGATTTTTACGGAGACAGAATCGTTATGTTTGCTCCGCTCTATCTGTCAAACTACTGTGTAAACGGATGTGTTTACTGCCCCTACCACGCCAAGAACAAACATATCTGCCGCAAGAAGCTCACTCAGGACGAGGTAAGACAGGAAGTAATTGCACTTCAGGATATGGGCCACAAGCGTCTTGCAATAGAGGCAGGAGAAGATCCTGTAAATAATCCAATTGAGTACATTTTGGAGTGCATAAAAACAATTTACTCAATCAAGCACAAAAACGGCGCAATACGCAGAGTGAACGTAAACATTGCCGCAACTACCGTTGAAAATTACAGAAAGCTCAAAGAGGCAGGCATAGGCACATACATTCTGTTTCAGGAAACTTACAACAAAAAGAGCTACGAGGAGCTTCATCCCACAGGCCCAAAGCACAACTATAACTATCATACCGAGGCAATGGACAGAGCAATGGAGGGCGGCATAGATGACGTTGGCATAGGAGTTCTCTTCGGACTTGAGCTTTACCGCTATGAGCTTGCAGGTATGCTTATGCATGCCGAGCATCTTGAAGCGGTTCACGGCGTGGGACCTCACACAATAAGCGTGCCTAGAATAAAGAGGGCTGACGACATTGATCCCGATGCTTTTGACAACGGAATTGACGACGAAACATTTGAAAAAATAGTTGCAATAATAAGAATCGCTGTGCCTTATACGGGAATGATTATCTCAACCAGAGAAAGTCAGAAGGTGCGCGAAAAGGTGCTTAAACTCGGCATTTCTCAGATAAGCGGAGGCTCACGCACAAGCGTCGGCGGATATGTTGAACCCGAAGCCGAGGATGAAAATTCAGCGCAGTTTGATGTGTCGGATAACAGAACTCTTGACGAGGTAGTAAGATGGCTTATGGAACTGGGATATATTCCGTCGTTCTGCACCGCCTGCTACCGCGAAGGCAGAACAGGTGACAGATTTATGTCGCTGTGCAAAAGCGGTCAGATTCAGAACTGCTGTCACCCCAATGCTCTTATGACGTTAGAGGAGTATCTTATGGACTATGCAAGCGACGAAACCCGCAAAATCGGTGAAAAAATAATAGAAAAAGAGCTTCTCAAAATTCCGAATGAAAAGGTAAGAAAAATTGCAGCTGAGCATATTGCCGACATTGCAAACAACAATAAGCGTGATTTCCGTTTTTAACTGATAAACAATACGATCAGACAGGCTGAAAAATAAAATCAATCCGACTTGTTTGATTAAAGAAAAAGGAGGAATTATTAATGGGACTTAACGACACTCCGCAGTCCGAACGCATACACATAGGATTTTTCGGCAGGCGCAACGCAGGAAAATCAAGCGTTGTAAATGCCGTAACAAATCAGCAGATTTCTGTTGTGTCTGACGTTAAGGGCACAACCACCGACCCCGTTACAAAAGCAATGGAGCTTTTGCCGCTGGGTCCCGTCGTAATTATTGATACTCCGGGGTTTGACGACGAGGGCAGTTTGGGCGAAATGCGTGTAAAACGCACAAGGCAGGTTCTCAACCGAGTTGACGCGGCCGTGCTTGTAGTTGACGCGGCTATAGGAAAAACCGAAGCGGATAATGAACTGATTGAAATTTTCAATGACAAGAAAATCCCGTATGTTGTAGCCTACAACAAAAGTGATTTAACAGGTAATATGAAATACGAGGACGGCGTTGCTGTCAGCGCTGCTGAGGGAACCAACCTGAATCTGCTAAAAGAAACCATTGCGCGCCTCACCAAAACCGATGATACAAAGCTGAAGATCTGCGGAGACTTGATAAGTGAAAACGATTTAGTGGTGCTTGTAGTGCCTATTGATTCTGCCGCTCCAAAGGGCAGACTTATTCTTCCGCAGCAGCAGACTATACGTGATGTGCTTGAAGCAGGAGCAATTGCCGTAACCGTAAGAGATACCGAGCTGAAAACTGCGCTTGAAAAGCTGGGCACAAAGCCTTCGCTTGTGATAACCGACAGTCAGGCGTTTGAGAGCGTGTCAAAGGATGTTCCGCTTGATATTCCGCTCACATCGTTTTCAATTCTTATGGCACGGTACAAAGGATTTCTTGAAACAGCTGTTAAAGGTGCGGCGGCAATTGAAAGCCTTAAAGACGGCGACAGAGTGCTTATTTCTGAAGGCTGTACCCACCACCGTCAATGTGACGACATCGGCACGGTAAAACTGCCGCGCTGGCTGAAAAGCTATACAGGCAAAAATCTGATTATTGAAACTTCGTCAGGCAAAGGCTTTCCCGAAGACCTTTCGCCGTACAGTCTTGTTATCCATTGCGGAGCCTGTATGCTTAATGAGCGCGAGGTGCAGTACCGCAGGAACTTTGCCGCTGACTCTGATGTTCCGTTTACTAACTACGGAACGGCAATTGCATATATGAAGGGAATATTAAAAAGGAGCATTTCTATGCTCCCTGATATTAATTATCTGAATTAGCCGTTTCTCACTGAGTTTTTGAGTAAAAAGAAAAAAGATGAGTACCCTCATCTGCAAAACGGACGGTTTCCGCACTGCGGAAGCCGTCCGTTTTTTGGTGTTCGCGGGGATTATCCCGCGCCATATTATTTTATCTGTTTTTGTTTCCGTTCAGCTTCCCAAGCAGTTCGTACAAAAGGTCATACAGAACCTGTGCTTTCTCAGGCTTAATATCTATGCATGAGGAAAGGCGCTGCGGCACGGTAATTGCCTTTTCTCTCAGAGCTTCGCCCTGCACAGTTACGGATACTATCAGATCGCGCTCGTCCTGCGTGGAACGGCGTCTTGTTACATACCCCTTTTCCTCCAGCCGTTTTAAAAGCGGCGTCAAGGTACTGGAGTCCAGATATAAAAACTTTCCTACCTCTTTTACCCGAAGTTCCTTATGTTCCCACATTACCATCATTGTGATGTACTGAGTATAGGTAAGGTCGAGTTCGTCCAGATACGGTTTATATGCTTTTATGATTTCTTTTGAACAGGCATAGAGAGGAAAGCATATCTGATTTTCAAGTTTTAATGGGTCAAATTGATCCGCCATCTCGCTTGTCTCTCCTTATTACCCCTTTATTATACAATACTTTTTGCAAAATCGGCTGCCGCCCTGCAATCGTCCGAATTCGGTCTGCCTTTGTAAAGCATAGCAAAAGAACCGCGGCAGGAGTATTCATCTTTTGCAAGTGGAATATCCTTTGCTGCCAACAGCTTTGCAACATATTTGTAAGTGGATTTGATTACGGAAGTTGTGCTGAAATTCACCACCTTGCCGACAGAAACACTAATACCGTCTATGAACTTCTTCACTTCATCATCTACATCAAAACCATATGCCGCGCTGCCGAGAAACAGAATATCCACGTCTTCTGTCAGCGGCTCAGAAACGGTTTTTGCCTCCACGCCAACCGCATTTGAGATAGCGTCTGCCAGCTTTTTGGTGTTGCCTCCCCTTGAATAGTAACGTATTGCAATTTTCATAACAGCGCCTCCTTACAAATCGAGGGAATCTACCCATTTATTCCATGTGCCGGCATCCTGCTTTCCATGCACAACGATACCTTCCTCTATCACGGTTGAATCGCTTACGCTATTTTTTAAGTCGGACAAAGAATTCTCAAAGCCGCTGCTGCCGGAAGTTGCAAACAGAATGATTTTTTTACCCGTAAAATCGCAGCTTTCCAGAAACGTGTTGATTATTGTCGGTGCGGTGTACCACCAAATGGGAAAACCAAGATAGATTAAATCATACTCCTCGATGTCTGCATTTATATCGGCAATAGCCGGACGTGACGATTTATCCTTCATTTCTTTGGAACTTCGCGAGTTCTTATCCTGCCAGTTTAAATCCGCTTTCGTATAAGGGTTTTCCGGGCGAATCTCGCAGAGTTGCGCGCCTGCCGCTTCTGCGATTTTCTTTGCCGCGTCGGCGGTTACGCCGCTGGCGCTGAAATATGCAACTAATTTTTTGCTCATTTAACAAAACCTCCGTTTATAATTTTAAAATTTTTAAGATGCCTTTTTACTGCACTTTGCTTCCATCCTGTGCCTTGATTCTGAAATCATAAATGCTCATATATTACACTCCTTTAACGCCGCAAGATTTAATCTTGCGCTATTTATATTTTTATTATAACCACTTTATATTTTGATGTCAACATACTTATCTTAAAAATTCACGCTGTTAATATTCTGCCTCGGTAAAGTATCTCTTATAAATGAGTTTTCCAACTTTTCGATTTATGAATGTTGACATGCCGCTGATGTTTTTATAATTATTATAGAATAACACAAATGAGAAACACGCCGATTTTACTCGACGTGTTTTGTTTATTATTTGCTGTGGTCGCTGTCCTGATTTATTCGGGGCGACAGGTACGGATAGATTTCTTCATATGAGTCAATTTCGCTTTCATCAGTTATTGCCGAGGGAATAAGTCCCGTGCAGTCATAGGCGGAGCAGGCGTTAAGCTCTTTGTCGTATATAATATCGATTTTTTCCGCATTAGATTTATTGCTTTCTTTGTCTTTCGGAGTTTTTTTGCTCACGGTTTCACCTCTTTCGCTGTTTCTTTTATTATTTACAGCAAAAGTCTGGCTATGCCTGAATATATTATTTTACCGTCAGCTTTTTAATTTTGAAAACATCGCCGTCCATTACCGAATAGGTGCTTCTCAGCTCGCCCTTGATTTCGGGTGAAATACTCTGATGAATATAAAGGCTGTCAATGCCGAAGTCAGCCGCTCCTCCGATGTCTGAAAGATAATCGTTGCCAATCATAATAGATTCGCTTTTTTCAAGACCGTAACGCTCAAAAAGAATTTTAAAATAATTTGCGTCTGGTTTTGAACACTCCTCGTCAGAGCTTATGCAGATTCCGTCAAAATATTTTGCAAGTCCGAACATATTAAGCTCGTTTTCGGTAAAAGAACGCTGTGCGTTTGACAAAAGATAAATTTTCTTGCCTTTTGCTTTCAGCGTGTCAAGCAAATCAAGAACTCCGTCATACAGCTTGATATACTTTGTTGAATAGCAACGGAATGCTTCGGCAACAAACATCACCTGTGTTTTTGTAACCTTAACGTCCTTTTGTGTAAAAAGCTTTTTGAATACCTTTTCGATTTTTATGTCAATAACGGTATAGTCGGGGTGCTTTTTGCGGACTGACTTTTTTTCAAGCTCAACAAGCCTGCCGTATTCGTTGTTCAACTCTTTAAAAGTGTAGTGCGCACCCTTGTAGCTGTAGAGAATGGACATCTTTTTCCACAAATCATCCGACCACTCGTCCGTGTTGATATCAATTAAAGTACCGTAAAGGTCAAATATGTAATTTTTATACATAAAATCACCGCCTTGTTTAGTTTTTATTCTACCAATTTTTGCGATTAATTGCAATAGTCTTTATTTTATGATAAACTGAATTGAGGTGATTAATTTGAGAAAAAAACAGATTGCCGTTAATGCCGTTAAGGCTTTGAAAAAAGAATATCCAAACGCAATATGCTCGCTTGTATATACAGACCCTTTGCAGCTTTTAATAGCAACACGCCTTGCGGCGCAGTGCACCGACGCAAGGGTAAATATTGTGACTCCGGCACTTTTTGAAAGATTTAAAACCGTTGATGATTTTGCTTCATCAACAGCCGAGGAAGTTGCCGAATACATAAAAAGCTGCGGACTTTACAAGACAAAGTCAAAGGATATTGTTGAAATGGCGAAAATGCTTCGCGATGATTTCGGCGGAGAAGTTCCCGACAACATAGACGACCTTACAAAACTGCCCGGTATAGGAAGAAAAACCGCCAACCTTGTATGCGGTGATATATTCGGCAAGCCCGCCGTTGTGGTTGATACCCATTGCATACGCATTACTCGCAGGCTTGGACTTCACGATTTAAAAGACCAGAAAAAAATAGAATTTGCCCTCAGAGATTTACTTCCGCCGAGCGAAAGCAATGACTTTTGCCACCGCCTTGTACTGCATGGCAGAGCAGTATGTACGGCACGCAGTCCAAAATGCGAAAATTGCTGTATGAACAGCTTTTGCAGAAAGTGTGACTAAGTTTTATAAAAAGTGTTTTCAATATCTGTTGTAATGCGGAGGATTTAATGTATAACAAAAGAATAAAGCTTATTGCACTCGACCTTGACGGTACCGTACTAAGAGATAACAACACGCTTTCTACCACGGTCAAAAATGCCGTTGAAAAGGCAATTGAGAGCGGAATTAAGGTTGTTGCGGCAAGCGGCAGACCCTACGGCTCTATGCCCGAAAGCGTTCTCAAAATTGAAGGAATAGATTATGCTGTCACATCAAACGGGGCAGCAATTCACGATAAAAACGGCAGGCGAATACATTCAAGCCTGCTTGACGAAAAGGAAGTTTTGAAGCTTCTGAAATTAACCAAAAAGTACGATTTGATTTTTGAGGCGTTTATTGACGGCCTTACATATACCGACAGCAGATATGTAAACGACCCAATGAAATACGGATGCAGTGAGGCATATGTTGATTATGTCCGAGCTTCGCACGCACATATTGAAGATATGAGAAGCTTTATTTATGAACACAGAAAAGAGCTTGACAGTATTGAATATGTCTGCACCGACAAACAAAAGAGAGATACAATAAGACAACTTATAGCAGACGGCACAACAAGCTTTTTTATTACTTCCTCATCAGAAAATTTTGTTGAATTTATGGCGGAGAATGCAACAAAAGGAAACGCATTAAAATGGCTTTGTAATTATCTCAAACTTGATTTGTCTGAAACATCCGCATGCGGAAATGCCGACAACGACGCTGATATGGTAAAAATATCGGGTATGGGAGCGGCGGTAAGCAACGCTACAAAGCTATGCCTTGACAGCGCAGACATTGTGGTTGCTTCAAATAACGACGATGGCGTTGCCGAGCTTATTTCACGGATTTTAGAGCACAACAAAATGCTTTAATATGCTAAAAACATTGTAAGTCAATTCAAGTGATTAGTATTAATTTATTTTATATGTGATTTGAGGATATAGATGGTTTCAATTTATTCACAGCCGATAAAGGCAAAAATTATGCTCAGATTTACCCTGCCTACGGTTTTGATGATGGTGTTTATGTCGCTGTATACCGTTGTTGACGGCATAGTAGTAGCAAACTGCGTGGGAAGCGAAGCGTTGTCTGCAATCAACATTGTTTATCCGTTTACGCTTATATTTATGGCGCTCAGTCTTATGTTCTCAACAGGCTCAAATGCAGTTATCGCAAAAAAGATGGGTGAGGGAAAACAAGATGAGGCAAACCGATTTTTAACAACAACGGTAATTGTTTCCACGGTGCTTTCCGTTTTGCTTGCAGTTGTATTCACCGTTTTTGCCGAGCCGCTTTATATGGCGTTCGGATCGGACGGCGCAATACTTCCGTACTGTAAGGAATACGGTAACATTATGATTCCTTTCGGCTTTGTCATAACATGGCAGATACTCAATCAATCATATCTTGTCACCGCCGACAAGCCTCACATAATGCTGATATTTACAATTATGTCAGGAGTTACAAACATAATTCTTGACCTTTTGTTTATGGCGGTTTTACAGTGGGGAATTGTGGGCGCAGGTCTGGGAACTATAATAGGAATGGCAGTAGGTGCTGTTCCGATGGTTTTGTTTTTTAGTAAAAAACAGGCACTGCATTTCGGCAGACCTGTGTTTTATGTAAAAGGAATACTGTTTTCAATGGCAAACGGCTCGTCGGAAGCTGTTTCAAATCTGGCCACCGCTGTTACAACCGCTCTGTTTAATATGCAGATGATGCACTTTGCAGGGCAGAAAGGCGTTGCCGCTATCAGCGCAATTCTTTATATCCACTTTATTTTTACCGCAGTTTCCTTTGGATTTACTTCGGGAATTTCACCTGTCATCAGCTTTCATTACGGAGCAGGAAACACAGACAAGCTGAAGCGTCTGTTCAGGTTTTGCATAAAAACCGTTACTGTAATTTCAATTGCAATGCTTGCAATTTCAGAGTTTTTTTCTTATCCGCTTGTTTCCGTTTTTTCAGCAGGCGACAAGGAGTTTGAAGAAATAGCCCTTGGCGGATTTCGGATATTTGCTCTGAATTACCTTATATGCGGATTTAACATTTTTGCATCAGGACTTTTCACCGCGCTTAACAACGGTAAAATTTCTGCGTTAATTTCAATAACAAGAACATTTGCAATTGAGTGTTCCGCAATGCTTTTGCTACCGCTCTTCATGGGAGTAAACGGAGTATGGGCGGCTCTCCCCGCGGCAGAACTCTGCGCGCTTGTTATATCAGTAGTTCTTATTGTTAAAAATTCAAAAAAGTATTCTTACGCCTGATTTTATTTAGTTATCAGCGTTTAATCTAAACTTTGTCGATTTCTGAAATTATATCGGGTGCTGTTTCATATGTATCTTTTTCATATTTTTATCTCTCGGTTATGCCGAGGGGTTTTACCTTAATGCCCGTACCAATCAAAGGATTTATAATTTGGATAAGATGATGTGAATTCAGATTCACTGTATTCTTTAAGCTCGTAATCAGGTGGTTCGCGATTACCGTTTTCGTCAAGTTGTGGTATTTCATATTCATCTATATCTAATGAATAATACACTTCATCAATTAGTATAAACAAATTATCATTGTACCAGCCGACTTTTTCAAAATCTCCTGTGAGTACTGATTTATATGTAAAACTTGTTCCCAGCCAGGATTCATCATCACCGCCGGTTCTTAAATCTAACGAATCCTTGCTTGAAGAATATCTAATAGAAACAGCAACCTTATGTTGGTATTCATAATATGTAGCGTTTCTTACACCATGAACAATTAAATCCTGTTCCGAATATTCATCTTTACCGTAAAAACTACAGCCGGAAACAGTAAAACAAAATAATAGCAACAGCAATGTTAACCTTTTCATATTTACTCCTTTTAAGCTCCATGCGGGTAAATATAAAAATAAAGATAACTTATATTATACCGTTTATTTTGAAATTAACTTTACTTTACATTCTCTTGCATCTTTCCATCGTATTTTGACTTATGCAAAAATTAATCCTAACGGGATCCATACGTAGTATGATACGGTTAAAGCACCTAAAACAATTGATGCTATTAATCTTTTCTTTTTTAATAAATCAAGACTTCTAAACACATAAAAATAATTAAAGATTAAAGTCAATATAAATGAAACAACTATCCCAATTAAGACAAAAGCGATACTCTCAATTTCCAGAAAATTAAATTTTTTAAAAAACACTAAAATAACCAGTGTGAGCAAATCTGATAATATTCCCAATAACCAACTTTTTGTCAACACTTTGTTATAAATATTTCTGTTTTTTACTTTTAATATTTTACGCGTCACTATTAATAATACTAAAACATTACAAATTAATTTTAGGAAAAGGCAGAGAACTATAATAATAAAACCTATGAATAAAATATTTTCCATTAAACTTCTTAAATCCATAATATCCCTCCCGAAAATACATTATAACTATAAAAATTTCAATTTATCGGAATTTGAGTTAAATTGTATCCAACTAATAAATTTTCCAGTTTAAATAAACTCCTTGGCGTAAGATAATTAATTTTGTAGCAATACAAATAATTTTCGGTAGCAATTATTTCGTCAAAAAGGCATTCGTCTGAAATTTTTTCTACTTTACCTGTTGTAATATTTCTCTTATATAATCCATTGCTTTCATTTGATTTTGTATCATCATTCAGCAACGTTACTTCTCTGTCACGCAATGTATAATACAAATAATCTCCATTAACTGTCAGCAGATCCATATGAGGTGCAAGTTCATCTAACTGATTATTGGTAAAACTTTTTCCTGAAAAATCATAAAATACTGGTTTTTTAAAGCCCGATTCCAGACAAACAATTACTTTTTCACCATTTGCTATCATATAGGCATCATCATAATCATAATAATCGCTAATTCCTTCATTTATTTTAAAATCAGCTATTTTATTTTTGGATACAAGATCAAAAACCGTTATAAAGTAATAATAATTATCTTCTCTTAATATATAGAGATAATCGTTCTGCGTATCTAAAGTACAAATATTTTCAGATATATTTTCACATATAACTGACATATTTTCATTAACAACATCATACAAATAAATGTTATTGTCATTATCTACACATATAACAGAATTTTTGCAAGTTATATATTTATGATAATTCTCAAATATTAACTTGCTGTTGTTATTTATAGTATCATAAATATACAATGAAAGCCCGCCACGATAAACAATCTTTGTACCATATACTTCGTCATTATACATGGTATGGGATGAAATTTTTGAAAAATCTGTTTTATATTTTGTGTTATTGCCTAACTCATAAGTCTCTGAGTATTTATAATTTGGGTCTCTAACTGTCAGAACACCGTCGTTATATTTTAAATATTCTCCTGCATAAAATCCGGAATCAATATCTTTTGAAAAGTCCGTGTTTTGATATATACACTTTAAAACTGCAATAGTCATAAAACATAGTATTAAAAATGAAAAAAGAAAAATTAAAATTTTAAGTTTACTTTTTTTCATAATAATACTTCCTTATAATTTTTTATTAAGTTAAAGGTCTATATCAAATATATGAGTGTATAAATCTTCCGAATCATCCGGATATTCAATAATATTTTCACCATTTAACGTAATATATTTTATACATCTGTATGTTTGCATATCATCAAACTTTTCAAAAAACAAAAACGCTTTTTCTCCATTGTCATTATCACAAAATATACAATAAAAATAGGTTTTGTTTTCTACAGATATTTTTCTAAAAGAAACAGCAGAGCACCAGTTTTCTAAATATGTTATTTGAAATTGGTCGGAGTTCATCCGCATATATCCTTCAATGGTGATTAGAAAACATGTATAATCGCCATCTGAAAGATAGTTAATTGATAAAGGTTTGTCATTATTTCTTTCAATGTAATAATCATCAATATTATCGGAAAAAGAATTTTTTGTGTTTTCGCAAAATGTATTGATAATTTTTGAGTTATCTGAATTTACATTTTTCTCTGTTTTTGTATAGCTGCTGCAACCTGTACAAATAATAAATAATATAGATGTAGTTATAAAATATGATAATATATATTGCATATTTTTCATTTTATAATACTCCTTATCGGTTTAGAAATTTTCCTTGTTTATCCCACGAATTGTTTTCTGCTATAATGACAAAACACATTGCATTGGAATAAAAAAGTAGTAAGGTGCTGTAAATATTGCAAATGCTAATGCTGATAATATTCTTTGTTTTTTAGTAAAATCAGTTTTTTTAAGGAACATAAAATAATCGAAAACAAATATAAATATTGCAGAAATTATAATTTCACATACAGTAAAAATAATATCTAATTCTCCGCCGGTGTGCATAATAGCTGTGAAAAATTGTATTATCAATTCTTGTAAAAAGTCAGGATCAGCATAATAAAAAATATTTGTCGCAACTTTATATAATAACAAACTAAAGAAACCGATTAAATCAGCAAAGATACCAAAGCGATATACCTTATAAAATGATCTTTTGTAAAATGCTTCATCAGCATTTTTACATATATTTGAAAATATTATTTTAAGAACCGTATAATTAAGAATAAATTTTATAAATAATGCTAATACACAAAAAATAATATTAGCTAATACTATCATCAAAATGATGTGAGAAGTATCCATTATATGCCTCCATAAATAATTGCAAATTAAAATATACTGAGTATCGTTAGAATAAATAACAAAATTATCGGCAGCACAAATTTATACAATAGGAATTTGATCCAAAGAATAACCTATAGCGAACATAGTATCCATACCTCTTGGCAGAGAGTATATAATCTTATAGCAATAAACATAATTTTCGGTAGCTAAAATATTGTCAAATGCGCATTTATCCGAAACTTTTTTCAATGTGTTATTCGATACATCTACTTTCCATATTCCGTTTGTTTCACATTCAACCGTAGTTCTGATAATATTTTTTTCTGATTTTTCAGAAACAAAAAATATATTTTCATTGTTTGATACAATATCAATTACATTTTTATACTGTATCGGCGGTAAATAATTACCGTCTAAAGAAGCAGCATAGATTGCCTGCGTTTCGTCATAATAAAAATAAAATATATCTTTGCATACAGCAATGTACTTGATGGAATTGACAAAATCCTTTGTGACACTGCTTACAAGTTCAAGCGTATTTGCATTATACTTAGAAAAAATATATTGTTTACCGGGTCTGAGGTTAGTTCCGTACATTTTTTCTTGCGTATTATAAACTCTTTCAATTAAATACAAATTATCATCAACGGCGGATAAATAATAAATCTCATTTTTAAGATTTATAACACCCTTTGTATTAAACCCGTTTATTTCTTTGATATAAATGTTCTTGTCCTTGGTATATGCGATTATTTCATCATTAAAAACAAAATCATCACAATCATTATCTATAAGTTCAAGATCGTTTGTATCTATGTTTTTACAGTATAGTTTTTTATTTTGCACATAAAACAACTTGTTTTTAAGCATATAAGCGTCTTTTGGTACAGAAAAAGATTTTTTATCAGTCGGACTGTATGCGGTAATATTGTCACCATTACGATTTTTAGCAATAAGTCTTCCGTCATTGTATGATAAATATCGGCTATTAAATAATCCATGAGAACTGTAATTATATTCATTACTGCAGTATGATGACTTATCATTATCAATCTTTATCTCAAAAAAATTGCTTGTGTTTCTAAAAAAAGAAATTAGCATAAAACAAATAACAAGTGCCAAAATGACTGTAACAGATATTATTATTTTTTTATTTCGCAATAATTTCATAAAATTTATCACCCTATTATAAATACCAATCATCATAAATTATCATACTCCATGGCATAAGTGCACATAAATTTCCATAAATTAAATTAGGTGTTACCATATTCCTTAAACGATAACAGAAAAGCTTGAATATTCAATTTATAAAGAAATTAAAAAGTGATAGGGCGAGTTTACAATCGCACATACAATAGATATAAATAACCTTTGTTTTTTTGTGAGTTCCGTATTTTTTAAAGCAATAAAATAAGTTAATAAAAAAATTAGTATTGCTGAAATTAGTATTCCGCATACAATTACAACAACGCTTTCGGGTTGTGACATATTCGGAAGAGAAAAGAATGTTACCACCCCTGCTAAGACAGATAATAAAAAATTATATTCTCTGTATGAATCAAAAATAAAAACAGTAAAGAAAGCAATTAAGCAACTAAATGCAATAAACTCAGATAAAACAGTAAATAAAGAGATTTTGATGATTTTGTCTTTTATATTACAGTTAATTACACGAAATGTAAAAAACGAAACAAGAGAATTAATAATAATTATTTTTAAAAAGCTTATAAGAAACATTGCAAATACAAATACTAAAAATATTGAAAAATCCATATTTAAACCTCCTACGTTAGTCTATCATAATCATGTTTTGGCCACAGACTAAAAAAGTCATGATAGTAGATATCCTCTAAAGTTTCTTTATAGGATAAAGATGAGTTACAGAAACTTCCTTTTAACAATATATCCATGGAAACCTGAACACAATTGCTCTTTCGAAAATTATAACTTTTACAATTTCCGTTTCCAATTATATCTACATAATGATGATTTACAGGAGAAATAGCATCCGGAACAATTTGATTTACATTTTCGTTAACATATATATCGGCACAAACATCATAAAAGAAAAATTTTTTACCATTTTCATAAGTATATTTAAATAAATCTGTTGCATTAGAGTTATAATACAAATTGCCTATCAACTCTATTGCATACTTGTATGAATCATTGAAATCACCATAAAATCTTATGCTTCCATCAATAGCTCCATCATGGCATTTTAAATAATAATCCGGGCCGGCAAAATAATTAGCATCTTCAGAATCATTAATAACATTAGTAGCATACACATAATAATTATGATGTGGTCGTGGGTCAAATCCAGACAAATAACTGTTTAATTCAGCCATTGTAAAGTCATCTTTTCCGCAAGGTCGTAAAATAACGTGTTTGAGTCCCCGGTAAAAATACCACCAATTATTTTGATCATCTTGAATTAATAAAGATGTATGTCCTAATGGCAAGAATCCAAAAATTTTTACTGCCTCACCAAACTGCAGCCAAATAGCATCCGTACCCTCCGGGTCAACCTGATTTACGGAATTGTTATTACAATAAGCAAACATATTTGTTCCGAAAATACTTGACATTGTGTCGCAGTAAATGTCCGCATTTATAAATCTGCCTGTTACAGGGTCATAATAACGTGATTGAAGATAATACAAACCTGTTTCATTATCGTAAATATAGCCTCTGTATCTGTAAGGATTAAGATTGGCGACATGGAACGTATTTGAACTTGGCACTTCGTTATTTGCGGTATCCTTTATTGACAGGATTTTCCACCACGCGTCATATGTATATATTGCCGCTACTGTTCCGTCCTGTTTTACTATCTTTACAATATCGCCCTGCAAATTTTTTACATAGTAGTACATTGTGCCGTTATTTGAGAATGATGTTGGTGTTCCATTGTATAATTTTAGCTTTTACTTATGGTTTGTGGTATGGCAGGAGTATGACATAAAGCCATTCTCCTGCCTTGCTATAATTTAAATTAGGATTATGTAACTTATAAAATGGTATTGTAAATGTCAAAACACATTGATTATTATGATTTCACTCCCTTATAAAACCCAATGCAGTGGAATTAAAAAGTAATATGGTGCGGTAAATATTGAAAATGTAATAGTCAATAATACTTTTTGTTTTTTAGATAAGGTTGCTTTTTTAAATATTTTGAAATAATCAAAAACAAATATACATACGGCTGAAATAAATATTCCGATACAAATGTAGATCACACTATGAATATCCCCAAAAATAGGATATAGAATTGTTATAATCATTTGCACTAAAAATAACGACAAAAATGATAAAACTTTAGGTTCTCGGTAGGAGTCGACAAGTGTCAAACTGCTATATATTGCTAAACAAATTAAGCCAATGAAATCAGCTAAAAGACCACAGCGATAAAGTTTTAATATGTACTTTTTGAAAAATGAAGTATCTGATTTTTTGCATATAATCAAAGATGTTGTTTTAAGTGCTATATAATTTAAAATGAATTTTCCTATAATAGTAATTGCACAAAAAAGAATAACTGCTAAAATTGTCTGAAATATGTATTCAGAAATCGTCATAGCGTTCCCTCTTTCACTAAAAATAAATTTTTATTATAAAGATATTAATATAAATAGCATATTAAATTGTTTTAAACTTAAGCTGATTTTAATTTATCATAAACATTATTTGGAAAACGGTTTGTCGAATTTTCGTCAATTACTTCTCTGTATTTTTTACTTGATTTATAAAATTCTCCTTTTAACAAAACATCCATTGATGCTTGAACACAGTTATAGCTAAATAAATCATAACTTTTACATTTTCCATTTCCCTCGAGGGTATTATATCTATATACAGTAGGTGGTGGAAGTTCGTCAGGATCACTTATATTTGTTAAATCAAACTTTGAATAGATATGATAAAAAGAAATTTGCTTTCCGTTTTCGTATACTGTTGTATATTTATTCGTTGCATTAGAGTTATTATATAAATCCTCCAACAGTTTTTTTACATAATCATATGATTTAACAAAATTTCCATAAAACTTTATTGAACCATCTATAATTCCGTCATGAAATTTTACCCAACATTCTTTATCTTTAAGATCATTAATATCTTGATCATCAAAAAAACATTAGTAGCATAAACATAATAATTATGATGTGGGCGTGGATAAAAGCCAGACAAATAACTGTTTAATTCAGCCATTGTAAAATCATCTTTACCGCAAGGTCGTAAAATAACGTGTTTGAGTCCCCGGTAAAAGTACCACCAAATATTTTGATTATCTTGAAGTAATAGAGATGTATGTCCTAATGGCAAGAATCCAAAAATTTTTACTGCCTCACCAAACTGCAGCCAAATAGCATCGTTTCCATCAGGGTCGATCCGATTTACAGGGTTGTTATTACAATAAGCAAACATATTTGTTCCGAAAATACTTGACATTGTGTCGCAGTAAATGTCCGCATTTATAAATCTGCCTGTTACAGGGTCATAATAACGTGATTGAAGATAATACAAACCTGTTTCATTATCGTAAATATAGCCTCTGTATCTGTAAGGATTAAGATTGGCGACATGAAACGTATTCGAGCTTAGTATTTCATTATTTGCCGTATCTTTTATTGACAGGATTTTACCCCATGCGTCATATGTATATGTTGCCGCTACTGTTCCGCCTTGTTTTATCTTACCAGTTTGGTATGGTTAGAATAAATAACAAAATAATAATTTTCGGCTGTAAATTTAAAATCATATAAGGCGGGGACGGTTTTGAACACAAAACCGTCCCTTGTTTGGCTATCCCGTTTCTGTCCAGTCAAAAGATTCATATTCGGGGTAGTTCTCTTTAAATTCGCTTTCGCTATATTCCTTTAGTTCATAATCAGGTTCTTGTAAGTTTCCCTCTTCATCAAGCGGAGGAATCTCATATTCATCTATGTCGAAAACATAGTATACACTATCATAAAAAATGAACAGAGTGTCGTCATACCAACCGATTTTCTCAAATTTACCCTTTAATATTGTCGTTCCACAATTAATCCAACTTACAGCAGATTTATCGGTTCTTAAGCACAGAGTATCAATGTCGTCATCAGAATAAGGCATTGTTAATGCAACTTTATCTTGGTATTCATAAATTACTTCATCTCTGTTACTATATATCGTTAAATTTTCTTCCGGAACCTCTTGAGGAGAGTAGATAGAATATACGAAAAATGTTATTGGTATTATAAAAACCATAATCAAAAAATTAATTATTTTTGTCATTTGTAACCTCCTTAATAACCATGTTTACATACATAAAAATAATAAAAATTAAATTTAATTTGCCAATTATATGGAATTAGCGATTTATTATTCTGCAAATTATTACCAAAATTATTGTTAATAAATCGGATTACTGGATTTTTCTGGTCTTTTTCTGACAAATACTTAAAGTCATATGGATCATATACTGTCATAGTTATAAGATAGCCCCTTGAGTTTTTAAAATTAGTACCAAAAACTTCATCAGCAACATCAAATAAATATCCGGGACCTTTTTGAATTCTTACAATATTTACCATTATACTGCAGTTTCCTATTGAAAGCACTAAATCTTGTGAGTCATGTTCATAAAAGCTTAATGTATAAAAGCCATCATTTTCCCCATTTTTTTATAAGTGTGATATGACTCATGTTGATGTATCATACTTTCTAATTTACTATCCAAATTAAATCTAGATAAAAAATCATTATAAGCATATGAATTCTTAATATTATTAACATACATTTTGTTGTCTGAGAAGTCATACAATTTATTTTCGTCCCTGTTTACAAAAGCATGTGCATAGAATTGAAAGGTCATTGTGTTAATAATAGCGGCTGGTACTCCTCCAAAAAGTATAACCGTTAGAATAGTAGCAGAAGCAACTCTGCCATTGTAATCGACATAACTTATAGGGTTATTCAGACAATATGTATATAAGTTACTTGATAATACGTTTGTTATTATATACTGTGTATCGTCAGAATTTAAAAATCTTCCTGTAATAGGGTCATAATAACGTAATTGAAGATAATACAAGCCTGTTTCATTATCGTAAATATAGCCTCTGTATCTGTAAGGATTAAGATTGGCGACATGGAACGTATTTGAGTTTGGTACTTCATTATTTGCCGTATCTTTTATTGACAGGATTTTCCCCCACGCGTCATATGTATAGGTTGCCGCTACTGTTCCGTCTTGTTTTAATCTTACCAGTTTGGGTATGGTTAGAATAAATAACAAAATAATAATTTTCAACTTTAAATTTAAAATCATATAAGGCAGGGACGGTTTTGTGTTCAAAACCGTCTTCTGTTCTATTTATTATAATTTTGTTGAATCTTAATCAGACCAAACTGTTTCCCAATTAAATGTTGTATATTCAGGATAAACATCAACAAATTCACTTTTACTGTACTCTTTTAATTCGTATTCTGGTTTTTCACCATTTTCCGGAATTTTATAATCATTGACATTAAATACATAATATTTTTCGTCTGAAAAAATTATTAATTGATCTGAATAATGTACAAATTTTTCAAAAGAACCATATAATATGCAAGACCAAGATCCATCTTCTTTATTTGTTAAAATACTAAGAGAATCATCAGCTGTATCCATAGCTAATCTAACTTTTTTAGAATACTCATAGCTTTTTACACCTCTGCCTGAATAAATTATCAAATTTTCCTCAGGTACTTCATGCCTAAACAAATTATTTATAAAGTTACAACCCGATATACATATTATTGTAGCAATTATAAGCAATATTGTAGTGAATTTAGTATATTTATTCATATTTTTACCTCCTGTTTAATAACCATGATTACATATATAAATATACAAAAAACTATAATCTATATACCAATAATATGGAATAAGTCCTCCAGATGTTTGTATATCATATCCGAGAATGTTGTTTATATAGTCAACTACCCCACTTGCTTTTTCTATATATTTAAAATCATATAAATCACTTACTACAATTGATATAGAGTAGTTTCGAATAATGTTTCCTAATATAGAGGAAAACGATGAAATCTTTTTTATTATAAAAGCTATAGTACAATGACCAATTGATAGATGCAAATCTATATCTTCGCCATCTCTGGTAAAATCCAACTCTTTATATATGCTTAGATAATATTCATGTTGATGAATCATCCTTTCAAGAATATTATCTAAATTACTTAAATGTGTATTAACAAAATCTTGGTATTGTTTTGTTTGTTTAATTTTATTAACATACATTTTATTGTCCGAGAAGTCATACCGTTGATTTTCTTCTCTGTTTACAAAAGCATGTGCATAGAATTGAAAGGTCATTGTGTTAATAATAGCATCTGTTACTACTCCCCAAAACATAACCGTTAGAATAGTAGCAGAAGCAACTCTGCCATTGTAATCAACATAACTTATTGAATTATTCAGACAATATGTATATAAGTTACTTGATAATACGTTTGTTATTATATACTGTGTATCATCCGCGTTTAAAAATCTTCCTGTAATAGGGTCATAGTAACGTGATTGAAGATAATACAAACCTGATTCATTATCGTAAATATAGCCTCTGTATCTGTAAGGATTAAGATTTGCGACATGGAACGTATTTGAGCTTGGTACTTCATTATTTGCCGTATCTTTTATTGACAGGATTTTCCCCCCCACGCGTCATATGTATAAGTTGCCGCTACTGTTCCGCCTTGTTTTAATCTTACCAGTTTGGTATGGTTAGAATAAATAACAAAATAATTATCGGCTGTAAATTTAAAATCATATAAGGCAGGGGACGGTTTTGTGTTCAAAACCGTCCATATCCTTGTTATTTTTATTCTACTTTATCTAAATAATATCTGTTTCCTGTTTCTTGGTCGGTCAAAATTAATTGCTTTTTATTATTATCGAATTTATAATAGAATATTGCGTAGATTTCATTATCATCAGTTCTTAATCCATCGCTTGGTTTGACATCTTCATCCTGATATTCGTAGAAAAAAACTTTCCCATGACCAGTTTCTGCAATTGCTTTATATACTTTTTCATCTACCTCTATTTCTTGTGTAATCATATATTTTGCACTATAATCATACGTAAGTTTTATATATGGAGTCTTGCAAACATACGTACCTTCCTCAATTCTATCTGCCCAAGAACAGCCTGATAACACTACTGCCAAAAACAAAAAAATACAACATAATAATAAACGACTTTTTTTCATATTTTGAAATTCTCCTTACTTTATTCCTGTAATATGAAGGATTGTATAACCTTTTTCCTCAAACTTTTGATTTACAGAAAACCACACTTTATATGACCAGTCATCATTATACTCATTATATACATAAAAAGCATCATTATAGTATTTAACCATAATATAATGGCAACCACTACTGTGCGCATAGAACAAAATAGTTACCCTGTATTTCTTTACAATTGAATCTATATCACTTGGGAAATAATATTCATCTACATGCTTATATCCTATCATTCTAAAATAATCTGCTACTGAATCTGGCAGTACACCAAATGTATTCTGTAAAATGCAACCCCATAATTCAAAATAAGATATTATATTAGTATGATTAATATTTTTTTCACCAAGTGCCACTAATGCATTATACGTAGCTATCCATGGACATCCGCTACGGTCGCTTGTATAAAGTCCCATTCTTACTTTAGCTGCATTACCTTGTTTTTGATTCAAAATATATCCTGAAAATTTAAATTGTTGATTATAAAAAAAGTTATATATTGATGAACTTACTGATATCGCAGTGTAAATAAGAGAAATTCCCCCTACACGAGTTATACAATTTATTAATGCTTTATATGCTAATGTGAGCCAAAATTCGCCTTGTGGGTCAGTGTTATTAACAGCATTATTAGCACAATAAGTAAATAAATTACCGGCTAACACATTATCACATTTTACTATAAACTGCATATTATCAGCATTTATAAATCTTCCTGTTACAGGGTCATAGTAACGTGATTGAAGATAATACAAACCTGTTTCATTATCGTAAATATAGCCTCTGTATCTGTAAGGATTAAGATTGGCGACATGAAACATATTCGAGCTTAGTACTTCATTATTTGCCGTATCTTTTATTGACAGGATTTTCCCCCACGCGTCATATGTATATGTTGCCGCTACTGTTCCGTCTTGTTTTAATCTTACCAGTTTGGTATGGTTAGAATAAATAACAAAAAAATTAACTCAGGTGGGTGAAACACAACCCTTGTATTCTTACTTATTTATTAGTATTATATACTAAATCATAAACCTTATTGAAAACTCCATCGTCCACTTTTTCAATAGATGATATTTTTATTTTGGATGAATTTTTAGAATATATAGTATTATCATACGCCAAAAGATACAGTCCATCATTCGTAAAATGTAAAGTTGAACTTAGAGCGTCTGCATTATAATTACTTTGATATCCTCTACGTGAAAATAAAACGTAGCATGACAATTCATTTAATCCTACTTCATTGTCAGTAAGCGTTATATCAAGTTTTTGAACCTCACCAAATGTTTTCGCTTCTTTCAGTTTTTCCGAATCTATAGGTTTATTATAATAAATACATCCGCAAATAAAATATTCATTATCATAAATCAACAACAAGTTGCTGTCTTTGTGCTTAAAAATATTGTAATAATAAGTACTATTATCCGAAACAAATTTCTTTACTTCTTTAAACGGAGCGATATTACGTATTTCATTTATATATCCCGTAGATTTTTCACCCGTAGAAAGAGGTAATTTTACTAAGTCATATATTTTAATGGTCTGTTCATCTGATAATATTTCTAAATTTAATTCTTCATCATTATGACAAATCAAAATATCATCTCCTGCAACATTAATATATCTTTGAGATTTTTCTGAACAAGCACATAGTACTGTAGTAAAGCACACAAGAATTAAAATTACCAATCTTTTCATTAACAATACCTCATTTTGTCCAAAATTTTGTTTTTACTGCGAGATACTCTGTATGACTATTGTAATAAACTTTATATATCTTAGAACTCTTGGCAGGATAGCCTTGGTAAACTTTTTTGTAATTTTGATCTGCCGGCATTGCCCAATTCATTTTATTATCAAGATTAATTTTTCCTTTACATATAATTTTTAACTGTCCACTCTTAGTCCACCATTTACCCGTTTTTGGATCCCTTTTCATAAAATGAAAGTCATAGCAATATTTTGATTTGTATTTCATATTTGGCCTAATGTATAATTGTGGATATTTTGCTACTCTTACTGCCACAAGATATTCGCCCTTATTAAGCTTTGCATTTTTTGATTTTAATATCCTTGATTGAATTCCCATAGCAAAAAGATCCGCCTTTACAGCATTTACCACATCCTTAACATTATAGGGGGCCTTTAATCCTAGTATAGTTTTATACGCATCATTTCCTAGGGTACCAGGGCATAACCATCTATTACTAATTCCTACAGCATAAGAATAACAATTAAATTTTTTAATATTATACGTACCTGTATAATCAACACCTACAACAGCATTATTCTCACAATAGGTAAATAAATTTGCACTTAAAACAGTACCCGTAATACCGATAAAAGCAGTATCATCTGCATTTAGGTATCTTCCTGTAATAGGGTCATAATAACGTGATTGAAGATAATACAAACCTGTTTCATTATCGTAAATATAGCCTCTGTATCTGTAAGGAT